>JBHHYS010000001.1:0-104575 GCA_046757645.1 Terriglobia bacterium
GGCGGCGGCGTGGGCATCGGCTACTCGCAGCACGCCGGCCAGGTCATCGTCGCCGACGGCACCGCCGAAATGGACACCCGCCTCGAACGCGTGCTCACCAACGACCCCGGCATCGGTATCGCCCGCCACGCCGACGCCGGCTACCCCGAAGCCCGCGAATTCGCAAAGGAGAAGGGTGTTAGAATCCCGACGCTTGAATGAACAGAGACGTGAGCCCGCCGATCATCGTTTAGTGTGATGGCGAGTTTGTCTTTGAGAAGCTAATGGTAAGCCAATACGTGCGTGATTATTCGCTCCTGGTCCAAAGGTCCACCAATATTCTATCTCGGCTGGGGTCTCAAGCAACGAGGTTGATGCAGAATGCACAACCCCTGGCTGAATCTCTTTCTCCTCTCATTGGACAGTTCATGGTTTCACTAAGCCTCGAGAGCATTCCCGATTCCATGAAACAAACTGTGAGGCAGAGTTCGGAAAGGCTCGTTTATTATGGTTTTTTTTACGCATTGCCTTCTTTTCGATAGCCCTTATAGGATTAAACAACCCCAAGTGGATACCGGCTTGCTATTTGAGAAGTGGCTTGTCAAGAGTTTAACGGCCAATTCCATGCTGCGGTCATACGACAAAGATAACTATGGATATGCTTCTGCTGTTTTTGACGCCTTCTATGCTGAAACACTAGACCCTGTTCAAAGATCCATTGGTCTAGGTTGGTGGCGGAGGCGAATAAAGAACTACAATCGCTTCAAGAATTTTTTTGCTTCCGGTGTCCTCTTGGGAATGCTCTACGACGTAGCTGCGAAGAAACTAGTCGAACCCTAGACCACGGTCGTAACTATAGGTTTGGGTAGGGCAAGGCTTTACGCCTTGCCGGTTCTTGCCACCCGAACGGCAGGGGATGAACCCCTGCCCTACCCAGGATTGACCAGCAATGCGCGACGCGACGCAGGCCAATACACAGCCTCGGCGGAAGCGTATTCGCCTGCCTGCCGACGCGTACTACAAACCGGGAACGTGGTACTTCGTTACCATCTGCTGCCGCAACAAAGAGGCACTTTTCCAACCACCGGAAGTACGCCACCGGGTCAAGCGCGCCCTGTGTGCAACCGCGACCGAAAGTCAAATCGAACTCGCTGCTTACACGATTCTGCCTAACCATGTTCATATCGTTTGTTCGGCCGGGCCGCTAGGCTTGCCGCGCTTCATTCGGGCATTCAAAGGGCGTGTTGCAGCTGACTTCAGGCGCCGATTTGGCGGGGGTTCACCTTGGCAGGCTAGGTACTTCGACCACAAAATCCGCAGCGAGGAATCACTAGAGCAAAAGTGTCGCTATGTTTGGCTAAACCCTGTGCGCCGGAGGCTCGCAGGAAGACCCGAAGATTACTCCTGGAGTGGTGCGCTGCTATCCGGGTAGGACAAGGCCTCGCACCTTGCCGCCGACGGTAGGGGACAAGCCCCTACCCTACCCCGAATCAGCCGCTGCGAACCCGCCAACCAAGATAGGGCAAGGCCTTTCACCTTGCCGCGGCAGGGGACAAGCCCCTGCCCTACCCCAAATCCGTTGATGCTAGGTGGGGAGGACTAGCTTTTCTTGGAGGTGACGGCGAAAAAGATGGCGGGCTTCTGCTCCACGTTCTTGCTCTTGCAGTCAGGACACTCAATCTTGCCGCGCTCGTATTCTGACAGGGTCAGCACCCGGGTGAAATCCTTGTGGCAATCTTTGCAGGTGTAATCGTAGATGGGCATCGTACTTCCCTCCCCCTGTGCAACCCTACCTCTGCTATTCTAACCCGGCCGTCAAGAGTGTCAACCGCTCCCCGCAGCTTTGGGGTTGACGACTTGGCGGCTGAACCCCCGAAACCATGCCGGTGCCACCTCTGCTCATCGCCCACTGCCGCCAACTGCTCACCTTGCGCGGCTCCCGCGAAGCCCGCCGGGGCCCGCAACTGAGCAAGTTGGGCCTCATCCGCGACGCCGCCGTGCTCATCCACGAGGGCCGGATTGAGGCGGTCGGCTCGACCCCCCAGGTCGAGCGCCACCCCCGGGCCCGCCAAGCAGCCAAAGTCGACGCCCGCCACCTGGTCGTGCTCCCCGGCTTCGTGGACTCGCACACCCACCTAATTTTCCCCGCCAGCCGCGCGGAGGAATACGAGCAGCGCATCGCCGGCCTGCCCCGCTTGTCCCGCCTGCCCCGAGCTGGGTCGAGGGGAGCGACATCGAGGGAAGCGAAGTCGAGGGGCGCCACCTACGAGCAAATCGCTCGCCGCGGCGGCGGCATCCTCTCTACGGTCGCCAAGCTGCGGCGCACACCCGAGCCACAACTTCTTCAGCAGGCCCGGCAATGGCTCGCCGCGTTTGCCGCCCACGGCACCACCACGGTCGAAGTCAAGAGTGGCTACGGCCTGAACCTGTCCGCGGAAGTGAAAATCCTCGAAACCGTCCGCCGGCTCAAGCGCGAGGGTCCTCTTGAGCTCGTCCCCACTTTTCTCGGCGCCCACGTCGTTCCCCGCGAGTACCGCCGCCGGCCCCAGCAGTACGTTCGCCTGTTGGTCGAGCGGATGATTCCCACCATCGCTGGGCGCGGCCTGGCAGAATTCTGCGACGTCTTCTGCGACCGGGGCGCCTTCACCCCCGCCCAGGCCCGCCTGATTCTCACCGCTGCCCGCGTCTGCGGGATGGAGCTTCGGCTGCACGCCGAGCAACTCGCCCGCACCGGCGGCGCCCGCCTGGGGGTGGCGTTGCACGCCGTCAGCGTGGACCACCTGGAACGCGTCCAGCGGAGCGACATCCGGGCGCTCGCCAGCTCAAACACAATCTGCACCTTGCTGCCTGGTGCGGTCTTCCACCTGGGCAAGAACACCTACGCGCCCGCCCGCGCCTTAATCAATGCCGGCGCCGCCGTCGCCCTGGCCACCGACTTCAACCCCGGCACCTCCCCCACCGTGTCCATGCCGATGATTCTCTCCCTGGCAACGACCCAAATGCGAATGACACCGGCTGAAGCCGTCAGCGCCGCCACCATCAACGCCGCCCACGCCCTGCGCCGCGCCCATCGCCTGGGCTCGCTCGAGCCCGCCAAGCAGGCCGACCTCTGCGCTTTCGAGCTTTCCGATTACCGCGAAATCCCGTATTATTTCGGGGTTAACTTCTGCCGCTGGACGCTGAAGCGAGGACAAGTGATTCATGACCCCACGGGCCAATTCCCCAGCGGAACGCGCCTCTGACTCGCGCCCGATGGACTTCTATCACTGGCTCGCGGCCCGGGGGATGAACCCCAACCGCCGGCGACCCCTGGGACGCACCGCCGCCTTGCTGATGGAATACCGCGCCTACCTGGAGCGACAAGTGGGAAAGGAAAACGCCGGCCAGTGGTTCGAGAAGTACGGCCGAAAGATCGAGACCATGATCAGCCAAAACCCCAAGACGCCCTAGGAGGAGTTGGCCTTGCCCACCCTGGTCGAATGTGTGCCGAACTTTAGCGAAGGGCGGGATGCCGCCAAGGTTGACGCCTTGGTCGCCGCCCTCACCGCCGTGCCCGGCGTGGCCCTGCTTGACCAGGAAATGGACGCCGACCACAACCGCTGCGTGATCACCATCGTCGGCCCCAAAGAAGCCGTGGCGGAAGCCGCCTGGCGCGGCGTGGCCAAGGCGGCGGAGTTGATCGACCTCACCCGGCACCAGGGCGCCCACCCCCGCATCGGCGCCGCGGACGTCATCCCCTTTGTGCCCATCGAAGGGGTCACCATCGAAGATTGTGTGGAGATTGCCCGCAGGGTTGGCGAGCAAATCTGGGAGCGTCTCCGGATTCCGGTCTACCTCTACGAGGAGGCGGCCACCCGCCCTGACCGCGTAAATCTAGAGAACGTTCGCCGGGGCCAGTTCGAGGGGCTGCGGGAAGAAATCACTACCAACCCGGAGCGCGCCCCCGATTTCGGCGAGCCGCGCCTGCACCCCACCGCCGGGGCAAGTGTGGTGGGGGCGCGCAAGTTCCTCATCGCCTACAACATCAACCTCAACACCCCCGACATCTCAATCGCCAAGCAGATTGCCAAAGCCGTGCGCTTTTCCGGCGGTGGCTTGCGCTACCTCAAGGCAATGGGCGTGGACCTCAAGGCGCGCAACCTGGCCCAGGTCTCGATGAACCTCACCGACTTCGAGCGCACTCCCGTCTTCCGCGCCTTCGAGCTGGTCAAGCGCGAAGCCGCCCGCTACGGTGTCTCCATCGTCGGCAGTGAGATTGTCGGCCTCATCCCCAAGAAGGCCATCGAAGCCACCGGCGACTTCTATCTCCAACTGGAAAGCTTCAACCCCCAACAGCAGATTCTGGAAAACCGCCTGGCGACGGTGCTGGCCGAAAAGAAACCTGCGGGGCTGGCTGCCCGCGCCCAGGCGATGCTCGAGGCGGTGGCCGCGCCGACCCCCACGCCGGGCGGCGGTTCCTGCGCCGCCCTTGCTGGCGCCCTCGCGGCCGGCCTGGGCGAGATGGTGGCGAAACTCTCGGCAAAGAAAAAATCCCTCGCCCAGCACGCCCCCAGCCTGAATCAACACGCCGGGGAATTGGCTGCCCGGCGCGCCCGACTCCAGAGCGCCATTGACCGCGACGCCGCCAGCTTCGAGGCCGTCCTGACGGCCTACCGCCTCCCCCAAACCTCCGGGGAAGAAAGGCAGGCGCGCCAGCAAGCCATCGAGCGCGCCAACCAAGCCGCCACCAACGTCCCCCTGGAAGTGGCCGAAGCCGCTGCCAGCGTGCTCGCGCAGTTGGCCCAACTCGGCCCTATCACCAGCCCCACCATGGCCTCCGATCTCGCTACCGGTGCACACCTGGGTAGGGCAGCGCTGCGCGGCGCCCTGGAAAACGTCAAGATCAATCTGGAATCAATTCAGGACACGAGCTTTCGGGAAAGCGCCCGGCGCCGGGCCGCGCAACTGGAAGCCCGGCTGGAAGAAGTGATCCCGGTCAGCAAGTAAAACTCCGCGAGGGCGAAACGAGGTATAGCTTGCACCGAGCAGAGTCCACCCGAAGGCGATACCTGTGGGGGGCAGCCACTCTTCTGGCAGGGTTAGCCCTCGCCGGGTGCAGCGGACCGGTTGGGAACCAGTCGCCCGCCGGCCTCGGGGACGGCGGCACCACCGGCACTCTGGTGCTGTTCGCCGAAGACCAGCCCGCCGGCAACGTGCTGGCTTTCGAGCTGACCATCAGTGGGGCTACGCTCACCAATTCCACCGGCGGCACGGTTTCCGTCCTGGGCGGAGCCGTGGGCCTGGAGTGGCGCAGCCGCGGCCTGGCCCCCACTGTGCTCAGCATCACGAATGTCCCGCCCGCCACCTACACGCAACTGACCCTCACCTTGTCCTCACCCGAAATGACGGTGTTCGATCCCCTCGCCGGTACCTTCGCGGAAATTAATTCTTCCACGATTCCCAGCGCCACGCTGTCCACCTCCAGCGTCAACCTATCCATCAACCTCACCCTGGGCAGCGGCGAGGTGGCCGGGCTGCGGGTGGACCTCGACCTCCGCAACTCGGTGCAGCTCGACGCCAACAACAACTTTGTCATCAACCCGCTCTTCGCTGTTGTCCCCACCTCTTTCGTTGTCGGCCAGCTCCCCGGCGACATCGACGACGTGGTGGGCAACGTCAGCGCCCTGAACGTCGGCGGCAACCAGCTCACCCTAACCGTCCTGGCCAGCAACCAAGCCACCACGCTGTCGGTGGATACGGGCACCCGCTTTGAAGTCGTCAGCGGTCTGGGCGGCTTGGCCGTGGGCGATGCCCTCGAGGTGGACGCTCGGCTGCAATCCAGTGGCGACTTTCTGGCCCAGGAAATCGAGCGGGAGACCCCGGGCGCAAGCCAACAACTCCGTGGACTGGTGCTGGGGCGTACCCCGACGACGGGCGACCTCAACGGCCTGACCTTGCTGGTGCTGGACGCCATCCCCGCCGCCTTCAACGCCGGGGGCATCGTCACGGTCACCGTGGACGCCTCCACCGTTTTCCGCATCAGCGTCGAAGACCTGCCGGTAGTGGCTTTCCCCAACTTTGATTTCGACCGCCAAACCCTGCGCGGGGGCCAGTTCGTCCACGTGGTGCAACGCACCGGCGCCGGCTTCGTCGCCGACTCCATCACCTTGGAGGAAATCGCTCTGGTGGGTCAGGTGGGCGCGACGGTGGGGACGAACAGTTTCGAATTTCTCCCCGACGGCGACTTCTTTCTCCTGAACGGCCTGGGGCAGATTAGCGTACGCGTCTCGGGGGTCACGGAGCTGGAGAACATGCCGGGGGACCTGAGCAGCCTGCAGCCCAACCAGAGCATCGTAGCTGTACGGGGAGTGTTGCTCTTCCAGGCGAACAACGGAGTGCTGGTCAGCAAGCGCGTGCGCTTGCTGCAATAATTCGAGGCCGAGGCCCCGATGAGAAGACTCCATCAAGTTCTGCTCGCTTTCCTGGGCGCCGCCCTGCTGGCACTCTCAGCGGCCGCGGCCTCCCTGCGCAGCGACGTGCTCTTCCTGCTGCCGAAAGAAAGTGGCGAGGTGGCCTTCATCGATTTGCAGGCTCTGCGCCGCTCCCCCCACTACGAGGTGATCAAGCGGCGCATGCTCCCCCAGCGCTTCGCCCAGTTTGAACGCTTCGTGCGCTCCACCGGCGTCGACGTGGATAAGGACCTAGAGTGGCTGGCCTGGGTGCTGGTGCCTCCCGGCCCCGATAATCCCGAGGAACTCTTCCTGGGTCTTGCCCAGGGACAATTCCGCCCCGAAGCGGTGGAGAAATTCTTCCTCCAGCAGAAACTGCCCCTGGACGCCTACCGCGGCCAAACCCTGTTTCCCTTCGGCAGCGGGCGCGGGGCGCGGGACTTCTTCTTTACCTTCCTCGATTCCTCCACCGGCGCCTTCGGAACCCGGCGCAGCATCGAGCTGCTGCTGGAGACACGCTTCGGCGCCCACGAAAACCTGCTCTACAACGAGACCCTGTTCGCGCGCCTCAACGAGGTCAACGGCCGCGCACCCGTATGGGCGGTGTTCGACACCTACTACACCCGGCTGGCCGTGCGCCAGCTCGTCCCCGAAGCCGCCAAGTTCGAGCAGTTCAGCCGCCTCGCCGAGCGCTTTCGCTCCTCCCTGCTCCGCTTGAGCCTGGACCGGGAGATGACCCTGAGCTTCCAGGCCTGGTGCGCCCAGCCTCTCGATGCCCAGGTGCTTTCCCTCCTGCTCCAAACCGGCCTGGTGGCGCAGAGCTGGGTGGTGCAGAAAAGCAATCCTGCCCTCAGTTCGGTGCTGAGCAATGCTGAAGTGAACAGCGCCGGCGAGCGCCTGGAAGTGCGGGTGGCGATCGACGAGAAAGACCTGCGGGCGCTCCTCGAGCAGCAGAGCCCCCTCTTCTAGAAGAGCCAGCCGGAACCCCGCTCACTCCCTATAAGGCAGGGTAAGACCTGGCTTGCCCTGCCTGTCCCGAGCGACGTCGAGGGAAGCGGAGTCGAGGGGAGCGGAGCCGAAGGGTGTCTTGCCGCACTCGCAACCGCCTCGACAGGGGGCAAGCCCCGATCCTACCCGCCCGCGCTTTTTACTTCGGGTCGCCGGGGCGACGGTCCGGCGGATTCTTGACCCGCACCAGGGTGTAGGGCCGCTGTCTGATGGTGTCGGTGAACTCGCGGATGTTCTCCGAAGAGACGCGAAAGTTCTCCAGAGTGACGTCGAGGTTCTCGCGGTTGGCCACCATCAGCCGCCGCACCTCATCCATGGTCTGCTCGGCCCGCACCAGGGTATCGCGCAAGCTCTGCAGGGTGCGCTGCACTTCGGCGTCGTCCCCGGCGGCCAGCGCGCTCCAGTTCTCCAGCAGGGTGTCCAGGCGGACCCGGGTTTGCTTGATCTCATCCATGAAAGCGTCAATCTTCCCACTGCTGCTCTCGAAGTTAGCCAGCACGGTTTTGATCCGCGGGCGGGCGTCGGTCAGAATCTGATCCATTCGCACCAGGATGTTGTGCAGCCGCTGGCGGTTTTGCTCGTTGGTCAACTCTTTGATGTTGTCCAGTGAGTCGATTACCCGCGGGCGGGCCTCCGCCAGCAGTCCCTGGGCTTCCTCGGTGGCCGCCCCGAAGCGGTTCACCAATTCCCCCCAGCGCACCGACTCTTCCACGGGAATCTCGCTCTCCGGAGGCAAGCGCGCCGCTTCCGCACTGCCCGGAAAAATCTCGATGTAGTTTTCCCCCAGCAGCCCCAGCGAACTGACCTGCGCGGTGCTGTCGGTGCGAATCGGCGTGCTCGGGTCAACACTGATTGTGACCACCACGTGGGCAGGATCATTCGGATCCAGCGCGGTGGCCTCCACCCGGCCAACCTTGATCCCCGCATAGCGCACCGGCGCACCCGCTTCCACCCCGCCGGCAAACTTCGCCCGCAACGTATAAGTGTCCACCGGACGCTGCAATAGATTCAGCCCACCCACCCACACCAGCGCCAGGGCCAGCAGAAACACGGCACTGATGACAAACAAACCGACTTTGATTTCTTCGCTTCGCTGCATAGCAGTTCACCTCGCTGGGGAGAGACTCAGGAGGGAGCGGTCAGCGACCTCAAGTAGGCATCGTGGTCCCGCTCGGGCTCCTCCGGCACGCGGTTCAAAAAGTGTTGCACACGCGGATCGGGGCTCTGGCGAATCTCCTCCGGGACGCCCACGGCGATGATTTCTCCCGCGTGCATCATACTGATGCGGTCAGCAATCAAAAAGGCGCTGACCAGCTCGTGCGTCACCACCACAACCGTCATCGGGAAAGTCTCTTTCAGCTTCAGGATCAGGTTGTCGATGCCCGCGGCCGTGATGGGGTCGAGACCCGCCGAGGGCTCGTCGAACAAGAGGAATTCCGGATCCAAGGCCAGGGCCCGCGCCAGCCCGGCGCGCTTGCGCATCCCCCCGCTCAATTCCGCCGGCATCAGCTTCTCGAAACCGTCCAGCCCCACCAACCCCAGCTTCATCCGCACCAGAACCTGGATGGTGGATTCATCCAGTTTGGTGAGCTCCCGCAGGGGCACGGCCACGTTGTCGCCCAGCGACATGGAGCCGAACAAGGCCCCGCTCTGGAACAGTACGCCCATACGCTGGCGCAGTTGGTTCAACGCGCCCCCCTGACAGTGACAAACGTCCACGCCTTTGATGTAGACGTGGCCGGTGGTGGGCTTCTCCAGCCCCAGAATGTGCCGCAGCAGCGTGCTCTTGCCGGTGCCGCTCGAGCCCAGCAGCACCATCGTCTCCCGGGCGCGGATGGCCAGGTTCACCTGGTTCAGGATGCGCCGACCGTCGTAATGCGTGGTCAGGTTTTCCACTTGGATGATGGCGGGCGCGTCGTTCACTGTCTCACCAGATGTAATAAAACAGCCCGCTGAAAAACATATCGGCGGCGATGATAGCGGTGATGGACACCACCACCGAGCGCGTGGTCGCCAGCCCCACCCCTTCGGCACCTCCCCGCACCGCAAAGCCCTCGTAGCAGCCCACCTCAGTGATGATGATGCCAAAGGCCACGCTCTTGATCAGCCCGGAGAGGATGTCCTTCAACAGCAGAGCCTCCAGGACCCGGGCCCAGTAATAGTCGAAGGGCATTCCCAACTCGTAGCGGGTGAAGAGCGAGCCGCCGACAATCCCCATCAGGTCCGCCACCAGGGTCAAGCAGGGCATCATCAACAACAGCGCCAGGTATTTGGGCACCACAAGAAACTTCACCCGGTTCAACCCCATGGTTTCCAGGGCGTCCAGCTCTTCCCCCACTTTCATCGTGCCCAGCTCCGCCGCGAAAGCGGAACCCGAGCGACCGGCGACGATCACCGCCGTCATCAGCGGACCCAACTGCCGGGTGATGGCCACCGCCACCAAGTTCACCACGTACACCGTGGCACCATACTTGCGCATCTCGTGAGCGCTCTGAAAGGCGAGGATGAGGCCGAGGAAAACAGCGATCAGGGAAACGATGGGGATGGCGCTTACCCCGGTGAGCACCATCTGGTGGACGGTCGCCTTGCCCCGCAGGCCTTTGCCCTGCACCGGCGCCACCAGCGTCCAGTAGGCGGCATCCGTGCCCAGTCGCGCCAACCCGCCCACGTAGCGCAGGAAGCCCAGGCTGCGCTGCCCCACGAATACCACCAAGGTGCCCATGCGAACCTAGGGAGAGTGATTGGGTAAGGAGCAGGCCAGCTGGCGCAGGGCCTCGTCTTCACTCTCGAAAATCCGGAAGACCTTGTCCAGCCGCACCAGCTCCAACACGTTGCGGGTATTCTTCGTCAGTCCGAATAATCCCAAGCTCGCCTTCTGGCTCTGCGCCGTCTTCAACCCTTCCACCAGGGTGGCAATCCCGGAGCTGTCCATATAGGCCACCTGGCTCAGATTCACCAGCACGGTCGTCTTCTCTTCCAGCGCTCCCAGCAGCTTCTCGCGCAGCTCCGGTGTGGTCTCAAAAGTGACCTGGCCGCGCACATCCAAGATGGTGGCCTTGCCCCGCTGGCGAACCTCCACTTTCACCCGTCGCTCCCTACCCGGTCGAGATACTTGACCAACGTCATCCGCAACTTTCCCTCCCCCGTCTCCTCGAACGCCACCCGGTCCAGCAACTGATTGAGTAGGAAGGAATCGGCCTCCGCCACCTTCGTGGCATCCTGCCCGTCTTCCACCACGACCTCCAACCGGTCGGAAAAAGCGGAGAACTCCAGGCGGAGTTCCTCGCCCCTCCTGCCCCCGCAGTTCTCCAGCGCGCACCGGCAGGCCTGCTGGATTCCTTGCTGGAGATTGAACCGCTGGCTTTCCTCGAAACCCATCTGCTCGGCCAGCCGGCTCACCACCGCGTCGACCACCGGAAGCAGCTCCGGGTCAGGGCTCAGGGCGATTGCCACCGTGATCTGCTTGTCGCTGCCCATCATGAAGAGCGGAGCGGGTAATCCCCCCCTCCGGAAAAAGACGGCGTACAACCCCCGACGGTCTCCGCGCGGGGGGAGAATACACTAAAAACCGGCAGGCCGCCAATCGAAGCGGAAGGAGAAAATTCGCGCTACCGGCCCGCGGGAGCGGCTTCAGTGCGGCAGTTCTTCCCAGGTCCTGTAGTCGCAGACTTCCCGGCAGTCGGCGCAGTAGTAGAGCCCGTCGCCCACCAACCGCACCCCCTCTTGGTTCTGGCACAGCGAGCAATACTTTTCACACACGCACCGGCTTTCCGGCAGGTCGCATTGTGCACAGTTGAACTCTTGCGCTTCCATTGCCTTTTCGGGTTGGGTGTTCCCTGCCTCCCACTATCGCGGCGTCGCCGCCGGCACACAACGCTTGCGGGCGCGCGGGGCCGGCCCGGCGCCGGCTCGCCAATTGACACTGGCGACGATCTCTCGTAAGCTGATTCTTTCAAAACCACGCTCGCAGGAGAAGGAATGCCGACGGTACTCGCACCCAAACGCAAGCGCAGAAAGAAGTCGGTCCTGAAGCGCATCCGCCAGACCAGGCGCCGCACCACCATCAACCGCGCTCACAAGAGCCGTCTGCGCACCCAGGTGAAGAAATTCCGCCTGGCGGTGACCGCCGGCAACCTGGCCCAAGCGCGAGAACTGCTGCGGCCTACCCTTTCCGTGATTGACCATTCCATTCAAAAAGGCATCATCCATCCCAATACGGCCGCCCGCACCAAATCCCGGCTGATGCGCCGCTTCAACACCCTGGCGGCGCAACAAGCCGGCGCTACGCCGCCTCCGGCCTCCGCCTAAGCTCTCGCCCCCGCCTCGCCGACCATCGTCAGCCGAACGACCAGCGCCTCCAGCACCGCGGCGGGATTGGGCGGCGACGACTTCAGAGCCACGTCTGCTTCCAGCAGGACGGCAAACGCCGCGCGCAACTCCTCCGGCGAGAACCGTCTAGCCTGCCGCAGCAACGCCTCCACGCGTGCCGAGGGCGCACGCAGAACTTGCGCCGCCTTCCACACCGGCGTCGAGCGCGGCAGCGCCTGCGCCGTGAGCAATTGTCGATAGAGCCAAGCCAGCAAGCCCACAATCCCGATCGGGCTTTCTCCGGCCTCGAGCAACCGCCGCAGGCGCGCCAAAGCGTCCCCGCGGCGGCGCTCCCCCAGGAGATCGGCCAATTCAAACACCCGGAACCGCCGCGCCGGGCTGACCAGCAAAGCCACGGCGTCCATCGTCACCTTCCCGCCCTCGCCCACATAGGTGCGTAGCTTTTCCAGCTCGGCGTGCAAACGCCCCTGGTCGTTTCCCAAGACGGAGACCAGCTCTTCGGCGGTGGCGGCGTCGAGCTGCACCCCAAGCTCCGCGGCAAACTCCTCGAGGCACCGTGCGGCCGCGGTGTTGTCCGGGGAATCGGCCGCGTACACCTGGCAATTTGCCCGCAGCAGCCGGGCAGCCCGGGTGCGCCGGTCAAGTTTCTCCGCTTCGAACACCAGCACGGTAAAGTCCGTCGGGGCAGCAAAATAGTGTTCCAGTTGGCCCACCGCTTCGTCGTCGAGCGCCTCCACTCCCTCCAGGATCAACACCTGGCGCGGACTCAGCATGGGACGCATCGCTGCCTGCGACAGCGCCGCGGCCAGCGGGGTGCGCCCCAGGGAGAGCTGAGTCACCGCGAAGGCGCGGCCCTCCGCGGGCACATTCGCGGCGATGATTTCCTCGCGCCGGCGCTGCCGCAGGAAGGCGTCCTCCCCCACGAGCAGGTAGGCGAGAGACAACAACCGGCGGCCGGACCTCCGCGGAGCCATGGCTCAGAAATTCTCCAGGATGGCGCTGACCAGGCTGGCGGCAAAATCGCGGGCCAGGCGGTCGAGCGCCGGGTCACGCTCCTCGAAGAAACTGTCCAGGTCGCCTGTGATCTCGTACTGCTCCCGGAACCGATAGTTGGCGTCGGCGTAGAGGGTTTTCTTGTTGCGCCGGTCGCGCAGCTCCGCCCCCAGGATTACGGTCACTTGGACGGTGCTGGCGCGGCCGGTGACGGGATCGAAGATGACCGGAGTGCTCCGGGCCGCCTTCACCGTTCCCTGCAGAACGGCATCCGCCCCCTCGGCCTGGCCCACCACCCGGTAGCGGGTGCGGTGGATGAACTCCTGCATCACCGCCGCGGTTAGGCGCTGCTCCAGCCGCATCCACGGCGTCTGGTTCTCGAAGGCGGGAATGGCGATCACTTTGATTTCGCCGGGCAGGCGCGCGCCTTGCCCCCCGACACGATATCCGCAGGCCACGCTGGCCAGCGCCAGTAGGAGCACAAAGCAAACTCTGGGTGATCTACCCCACATGGCGCTCGGCAATCTCCACGGCGGTGCGTGCGGTCAAGCGCAGGTTATCCACTGCCGTCCACAGCCAGAAGGCGCCCGGGCGGTTGGGGTCGCGGAGCACCGGACCCACCACAATCTCCTCCCGGCCGGCAACGTCCACTGCGGCCGCGGGCTCCTCCTCCGGGCCCAACACGGTCATCTGCGGCCCAGCCAGCGCTCGCTCCACCCACGGCACTTCGAAGGCCTCCTCGAGCTCCACCAAAACCGAGAGATAGTGGGAATGAAAAATCGGCGCTTGAATCACCCGCAAGGCCAACGGTTTGGCCAGCTCCGGAGCGCAGCGCCCGATTTCCCGACGGATGATATCTTCGGTCTCCTCCAGCCGCACTCGGCTCTCCGCCCCGTAGCGGGGCAGAAGGTTAAAGGCCACCTGGGCACCAAAAACAGCCCGGGGGAATTCCTGGAAGGAAAGCAATCGCACCGTCTGTTCCTCGAGCTCCGCCATGCCCGCGGCGCCTCGTTCCGAGACGGGCTCAAAAATATTGGCCACCACCTGCCGTAGGCGAAAGGCCGCCCGCAGCCGCGCCAGTAACGCCAGTAATACGATGCTGGCCGCGTGCGGGGCAATGTACCAGGGCCGACCCGAATTGGCCATGGGAGGAAGCTGCTCTTCCAGGAAGGGCACGCGCACCGAGGCTTCCGGGACATCGAGCAGGGCGTGAGTGAGGTCAATCAGGGTGGCCCGGGCGGCGGCCGCTCGCGGCCACTGCGCGCGGGTGAAGGCGCCAGCGATGGAAGCGAAGAAGACCAGGTCGCTCTCGGTGAAGGCCTCCGGGGCGATGGGGCAGACAAAGGTGGGCTCCCCCTCGAAATCGGTGAGCTGGCCGACCGCTTCGTCATCGTCCAGCAACGCCAGTTTTTCCACCGGGAAGAGCCGTTCTTCGAGCACCGCCTTCAGCTCTTTGCCCTTGAGCGAGGTCGCGCCTACGATGGCCACCCGCAAGCCCGAAGAGCCGGTTTCACTCCCCATCATCAGACCTCAGCCAGCGCGGCCCAGCAGTCGCCGCCGCACCAGCCCCAGCAGGCCGAGGAGAAGATAGGTGACCGCGATCACCAGCAACACCGGCCGCGAATACAACCAGATCAACAATATCACCAGCGCGATGCCAATCACCAGTACCGACGGGCGCCGCCGCCGCAGGTCAACGTGCTTGAAGCTGTGGTAGCGAATCGGACTCACCATCAGATAAGCCAGCCCGGCCACCACGGCCAACCACGCCGCGGCCCAGTACCACTCCGTAATCGGCTCTTGCACGGCGTGGACGATGGCGGCGATCACGCCCGCAGCGGCGGGGATGGGCAGCCCGACAAAGTAGCGGTGCTCCCCCGGCCCCGGATTGCTGGCATCACTGACTTGAATGTTGAAGCGCGCCAGCCGCCAGGCTCCGCAGATCACAAAGAAAAAGGTGACCATCCAGCCGATCTGATAGATGTGCTGCACCAGGGCGGGATGGCTGGCCGCGCCGGGATTCAGGCCTCGCAGGCCCCAGGCCAGTGCCAGAAAGGCAGGCGCAATCCCGAAGCTGATCACGTCGGCCAGCGAGTCGAACTCTTTTCCAAAGGCGCTGGAAACTTTACTCATCCGGGCCACCCGGCCGTCGAGGACGTCGAGGACGACGGCGATGCCGATGGCTTTGGCGGCTGTGTCCAGGTCACCGATTGTGCCCTTGGCGGAAGCGAGGATGGAATAGTAGCCGCAGAGGAGGTTCCCTACGGTGAAAAAGCTGGGCAGGACGTAGATGCCTCGGCGGAAGCGATTTTTTTTCTGGGAACTCATTCTCGCACGGCGAGGATGCTCGACCCGCCGCGCACATGCTCGCCCGGCTTCACTTCCACGCGGCAGCGGGGCTCGAAGAAGACCTCCACCCGGGAGCCAAAGCGGATCATTCCTACCCGCTCGCCGCGTTCCAAGAAGTCGCCGGGCTTCTTCCAGAACTCAATCCGCCGCGCCAGGATGCCGGCAATCTGCTTGAACACCACCCGCGTCCCTTCCCCTTCTACGGTGACCTCATTCTGCTCGTTTTCCCGCCCGGCCACGGCCCGCGAAGCCACGTGGAACTTCCCCGGGCGATAGCGCACTGCCACCACCCGGCCGGCGATGGGGGCGCGGTTGATGTGGACGTCAAACAGGGAGAGGAAAATGCTGACCTTCGTCTGCGGGACCCCCGCGAGCGTCGCCGCCTCCACCGCCAGCACCCGGCCATCAGCGGGGGACACAATCGCTCCGGGCCGCCCCGCCACCACCCGCTCCGGATCGCGGAAGAAAAACAGCACAAACCCGGCCAGCCCCAGCAACCCCAAGCCCACTCCCCACCACCCCTGCCCAAAGAGGACTACCCCGGCCAGGGCGGGGACACCCGCAAAGTAAAGTCTGGTACGGCTCATCGTCACTGAGGGGAATCTCCGCTTCCCCCGCTGCGCCCGCACCCTAACATAGCCCCAACCGCTCCATCAAGGCGCGCCCGCCACCCTTTGACCCGCCCGGGGCTTCCGCCAATAGGCAAATCGTCCCTGGCGCCAGCAGAAGGCTAGTGTAGTCGGCGGGCGTCCGGGCAGCCGGCCCGGGCGAGAAGCGCTGCACCGCCAAGATGCTCTCAATGTCCTCCGGAGTGGCGGCGCGCAGGATTATTTTCGCTTCCACAACAGCTCCGCATCCGAGCGCCGCACGTAGTTTGCCTCCAAGCGCAGCGCGTCCAGGATTTCACCGCGGGCGAACTTCGTTTGCGCCCGCCGGGCCACCGCCTCCGCCAGCACCGGCGAGATGCGCTCCCGTTGGCTGGCGGCAAACCGGCTGCGGCCGAGCTGAGCGGTCCAATGCTCGATCTGCGGCCCGGCCAGGGTGCACTCCTCCGCTTGAATCCCCTCGGCCGCCAGCGTCGCCAGAAATTCTTCCAGCGTCAGAACTCGCTCCCGGCCCCGGCGCCGCAGCTCCCCATCACATTTCTCGTAGAGCCCACCGAAAATCTGTCCCCGGTAGGCATCCACAATGGGAACCAGCAAGCCATCCGCCTGGGCGCTTTCCGCGACCGCCTCCAGCACACTCACTGCTACCACCGGCTTGTCGTGCATCTCCGCCAGGCCCTTCACCACGGTTAAGCCCACCCGCAAGGCGGTGAAGGCGCCGGGGCCGTTCGCTGCCGCATAGACATCGAGCTCGCCCAAGGCGAGGCCGGCTTCGGCCAGCGCCTGGCGAATATTGCGGAAGAGTTGCACCGAGTGCTGCTTCGCCCCGCTCTGCGGGGCCACCACCACCACCAGCTGGCCATCGCGCACCAGGGCCACGCTGGTGTCTTTGCTTGAGGTATCCACGGCGAGCAGCCACATCCCCTATCTCTCCCCGCCCATTATAGACCGGCGCGGGCAGGCGTTTACAAAGCGGCGTGGCTCGCCGATAATGAGCCCCAAGACAATGCCCGCTCCATCGCCGCCGACGCCGCTGATGCGGCAGTATCAGGCCATCAAGGAACACTACCGGCACGCATTGCTGTTTTTCCGCCTGGGCGACTTCTACGAGCTGTTCTACGACGACGCTGTCCTGGCCGCCCGGGAACTGGAAATCACCTTGACCTCGCGGCACAAGGAACGGGGTACGCCGGTGCCTATGTGCGGCGTGCCCTACCACGCGGCGCAAAACTACATCGCCCGGCTCATCCGCCGCGGCTACAAGGTGGCCATCTGCGAGCAGACCGAAGAACCCAGCAAAGGCAAGAAACTGGTGAAGCGCGAAGTGGTGCGGGTAATCACCCCGGGCACCGCGGTGGATACCTCCTTGCTCGACCCCCGGGAGAACAACTACATCGTTGCCTGTCTGCCCCATCCGCCGGAAAACCTCGCCGGGCTGGCGTACGCCGACCTCTCCACCGGCGAGTTCCGGGCCACGGAATTCACCGGAAGGGAATGGTGGGAGCGCCTGGGCGAAGAGTTGCACATCCTGGGCCCCCGCGAACTGCTGCGCCCGCAGCAGAAACCGCTGCGCGTCTCCGAGCGGCGCAACACCGGGGTGGCGTCGGGCGTAGAGACCTCACTCGATGATTGGATTTTCGCTCCCGACTATGGGGAGCGCTTGTTGCGGGAGCAGTTCGGCGTGGTGACCCTGGAGGGTTTTGGGCTGGCGGGCAAGCCGCTGGCCACCGCGGCCGCCGGCGCCCTGCTCCACTACCTGCGCGAGACCCAGCGCAGCACTCTGGCGCACCTCGGCCGCCCCGCCTTCTACCAGCAGCACGACGCCCTGGTGCTGGACAGCGTTTCCGTCTACAACCTTGAGCTGATCGACCCGCTCTTCGGCAACGACCGCTCCAGCACGCTGCTCGCGAACCTGGACGAAACCGCCACCGCCGCGGGCGGGCGCCTGCTGAAGAACTGGCTGCTGCGCCCCGCCGTCTCGCTCGCCGAAATCACCGCTCGCCTGGACGGGGTCGAGGAACTGGCCGGCGAAACCCTGGTGCGGGACGAGCTCCGGCAAACGCTCAGCAGCGCCTACGACCTGGAGCGGCTGCTGAGCAAGTGCACGCTCGAAACCGCCAGCCCGCGCGACCTGCTGACCCTCCGGCAGACCCTGGAGCTCGTGCCCCGCCTCCGCCAGTTGATTCAACCCCTGGCTTGTGCTCGGCTCCGGCAGCTCCATACCGCCTTGGACGAGCTGGCCGATGTGCGCGAGTTGATTGCCCGGGCGATCAGCGACGATGCGCCCGCCCAGCTCTCCGAGCCCGGCCTCATCCGCGCCGGCTACCACGCCGAACTCGACGCTTTGCGGGCGCTGTGCACCGACAGTCAGCAGTACATCGCCGCCATGGAGACCCGCGAGCGGCAGCGCACCGGCATCGGCTCCCTCAAAGTCCGCTTCAACGACGTCTTTGGCTACTACATCGAGGTGTCGAAACCCAACCTCACCCGGGTGCCGGACGACTACGAGCGCAAGCAAACCCTGGTGAACGCCGAACGCTTCACCACCCCCGAACTCAAGGAATACGAGCGCAAGGTGCTCGCCGCCGAAGAGAAGATCAGCGAGCGGGAGCGGCAACTCTTTGCCGAAGTCCGCGGCGCGGTGACGGCGGCTGCCGCTCGACTCCGGGCCACGGCCGCTGCCCTGGCCCAACTCGACGTCCTCGCCGCCCTGGCCCAAATCGCCCGCGGCCGCAATTACCGCCGGCCGGAATTCAGCGACTCGCCGGAATGCCGGCCCGCAGTCGGAGGAGAGCTTCTGATCGTGGCCGGGCGCCACCCGGTGATCGAACGCCTGGGCGAAGCCGCCGGGGAGCGCTTCGTGCCCAACGACATCAACCTCAACGATTCGAGCGACCTCATCCTCATCATCACCGGGCCGAACATGGGCGGCAAGTCCACCTACTTGCGCCAGGTGGCCCTGACTTGCTTGATGGCCCAAATGGGTTCCTTCGTGCCCGCGGAGAAGGCCCGCCTGCCCCTCCTGGACCGTATCTACACCCGCATCGGCGCCTCCGACAATCTCGCCCGCGGCCGCTCCACCTTTCTGGTGGAGATGACGGAGGCGGCCACCATTCTGAACACCGCCACCCCGCGCAGCCTGGTGCTGCTCGACGAAGTCGGCCGCGGCACCGCCACCTTCGACGGCCTGGCGATTGCCTGGGCGGTGGTGGAATACCTGCACGCGCACACCCGCGCCAAAACCCTCTTCGCCACCCACTACCACGCACTCACCGAACTGGCCGACCTGCTGCCCGGCATAAAGAACGTGCACGTCGCCGTGAAAGAATCCGGCTCCCAGATCGTCTTCCTGCACAAAGTGGAGCCGGGAAGCGCCGACAAGAGTTATGGCATCGAGGTGGCCAAGCTGGCCGGCTTGCCGCTCGAGGTCATCGAACGCGCCCGGCAGGTGCTGGCCCGGCACGAGCAGCACGAAGAAGCCGTGAAAAATGAACTGACTCCCTCCGGCGGCGCCGCACAGCAGCTACCCTTGCTCACTCCGCTCAACCACTCCCTGGTGGACACCCTGCGGCAGCTCGACCTCGATCAGCTCCGCCCTCTTGACGCCTTGAACCTGCTCGCCGAACTCAAAAAACAACTGGGATGAGCCGATGCGCGTGATCGGGCTGATGTCGGGCACTTCGGCCGACGGCATTGACGTCGCCCTGGTGCGCATCCACGGTCGGGGCCCCTCCCTGCGGGCGCACCTGGAAAAGTTTTGCACCCTGCCCTACCCCAGCCGGGTGCGCCGGGCCATCCTGCGGGTGGCCAATGCGAATCAGCAACCGGCGCTAAGCGTGGCCGAAGTCAGCCAACTCAACTTTTTGCTGGGCGAATTGTTTGCCGACGCTGTCCGAGACGCCTGCCGGCGCTTGCGCGTCCCGCTGAGCCGAATCGACCTGATCGGCTCCCACGGGCAGACGGTTTACCACCAAGCCGCCCGGCAGCCCTTCGCGGGGCGCCGCATCGCCTCCACGCTGCAACTCGGGGAAGCCGCGGTGATTGCCGAGCGCAGCGGCATCCCGGTGGTCGCCAACTTCCGCCCCCGGGACATTGCTGCCGGCGGCCAGGGCGCTCCCCTGGTGCCCTATGTGGACTATCTGCTCTACCGGCATTGGCGCCGCGGGCGGGTGGCATTGAACCTCGGCGGCATTGCCAACCTCACCGTGATTCCCGCCGGCGCGCGTCCCCAAGACATCGTCGCTTTCGACACCGGCCCGGGCAACATGGTGATCGACGCTGTGGTGGAGCGGGTGATGCGTGGCCGCCGACGCTTCGACCCCGGCGGCGTTCTGGCCGCCAAAGGCCGCCCCCTCGAGCCGCTTCTGCGGCGGCTGCTTGTGCACCCCTATTTTCGCCGCCCGCCCCCGAAGAGCACCGGCCGGGAGCAGTTTGGCAGCGCCTTCGTGGAGCGTTTCTTGCGCGCGGCAGCCCGCGCTTCCCCGGCGGACACAATCCGAACCGCGACCGAACTCACCGTGCGCAGCATTGCGGATACCTTCAAGCGCTTCGTCGTGCCTCGGGCGCGCATTCACGAGGTCATCCTCAGCGGTGGGGGGGCCCGGAACACTTTTCTGGTCAAACGCCTGAAAGAAACTCTCCCCGGGTTGGGGTTCCTTCCCGCGGGTCGCCTGGGCGGGGAGGAAAAAGCCAAAGAAGCGTTTGCCTTTGCCGTCCTGGCCTATCAGACCTGGCAGGGCGAGCCCGGCACGCTACCCTCCGCCACCGGCGCCCGCCGCGCCGTGGTGCTGGGAACCATTGTCCCGGGCGGCTGCCGCTAGCCGCCCAGGGTTCACCCTAAAGGTTCACCCTCAAGGGTGACACGAATGTCGGCTTCGCTGATGGGGCCTTCGCGGAGGATGATCCAGCGGTCCCCGCGCAAATCCACGATGGTCGAGGGCAGGAAGGCATCCGACTTGCCCCCGTCCAGAATCAGCGGCAGGCGCTCCCCGATTTGCTTGATCACCTGGCTGGCCTCCACGCAGGCGGGGAAGCCGGAAAGATTGGCGCTGGTGCCGGTCAGCGGCATATCCGCGGCAGCAATCAGCGCGCAGGCCACCGGCGAGTTCGGCACCCGCAAAGCAACCCGACCGGTGTTGCCGGTTACTTTCAGGGGCAGGCGCGCCGCGGCGTCCACCACCAGTGTCAGCGCCCCCGGCCAGTACCGCTCCGCCAGCGCAAAAAAGGCATCCGGTGGGTCCAGCACCAGCTCCTTCGTCTGTTCAATCGAATCCACCAGGATGGGCAGCGCCCGGCGCTCCGGACGTCCCTTGATCTCATAAATGCGCGCCACCGCAGCGAGATTGAAAGGGTCCGCCGCCAGCCCGTAGAGCGTATCGGTGGGAATGCCCACCACCTCGCCCCGCCGAATCAACTGGGCGGCGTAGGCGATGGGGTGCGGCTCCGGCTTCTCGCAAGAAACTTTGAGAACTTGGGCCACGGAAAACCCTGTGTGCGGCCGAATCAGCCCGGGGGCGTTTTGCAAGGCACGCTAACACAACCGCTCTACCCCGTCAAGCAAACCTCCCGCCGCTGAACCGGGGCCAACTTTACACCCCTGGGCGCCTCTGTTAGGCTCAAAGTTCCTAGCTTGCATATTGGCGGCAATGAAAGCAATCGCACGGGTCGAACTCCGCAGTCCGCGCCACCCCCTGCTGCAACGCCTGCGACGCGCACTCAGCCGGGGGGAGCTGACCCCGGACGGCTATTGTGCCATCGAAGGGGAACACCTGGTGGAGGAAGCCCTGCGCAGCCGCCTGGAAATGGCCGCGCTGGTGGCCGCGCGCTCGGCCGAAGCGCGGCTGGCGCGCTTCGAGGCAGCCGCGAACGGACGCCTGCGCAGCTATCTCATTCCCGACCGGGTTTTTCGCTCCCTGGCGCAAACCGAGACCCCCCAAGGGCTCGCCGCCCTGGTGAGACTCCCCGCACCCCGCCTGGAGGACTGCCTGGCGCGTCCCGGGGTGGTGGTCACGGTGCTCGTCGGCCTGCAAGACCCGGGGAACCTGGGCAGCATCCTGCGGGCGCTCGAGGCGTTTGGCGGCGCCGCCTTGTTGCTGGCGCCGAACACGGTCAGTCCATTCAACTCCAAAGCGGTACGCGCCTCGGCGGGCTCGTTGTTTCGAGTGCCGGTGTTTCGCCGCCTGCCGCTGGAGAAAATCATCTCCCTGTGCCGCCAGCACCACCTCTTCACGCTGGGGCTGGCGCCCCGAGCCTCCCGGCTGGTGAGCGAACTCGACCTGCGGGCCCCGGTCGCCTTCTTTGTTGGCGGGGAGGGCGCCGGCTTGCCGATAGGGGTCGTGGAAGAGCTGGAAGCGGTTGCCCGCCTTCCGCTGGCGCCCCCGGTCGAGTCGCTGAACGCCGCGATGGCCGCCAGCCTGGCTCTCTACGAGATGGCGCGCCAGCGGATTTTTCCGTGTAGCCATGGGCCTGTTTGAACCCCCCGGGGACCGCAAGAAGCGCCGGAAGGTGGCGGCGCCGCTGGCCGAGCGCATCCGCCCTCAAACCTGGGAAGAATTCCTGGGCCAGGAAGACCTGGTGGGTGCCGGAAAGCCCTTGCGGGTGCAGATTGAAACCGATGAGCTGAGTTCGCTGATCTTCTGGGGACCGCCGGGCTCGGGGAAGACCACGCTGGCGCGGATCATCGCCCGGCAGACCGCGAGCGATTTTCTTCCCTTCAGCGCGGTCCTCTCCGGGATCAAAGAGATCAAGGAAGTGATGGCGGCCGCCGAGCGCGCCCGCCAGTACGGCCGCCGAACCATCCTCTTCATCGACGAGATTCACCGCTTCAACAAAGCCCAGCAGGACGCCTTCCTGCCCCACGTCGAACAGGGCAACGTGATCCTGATTGGGGCCACCACCGAGAATCCCTCGTTTGAAGTCATTGCCCCGCTGCTTTCTCGCGCCAAGGTGTACGTCTTGCACAGCCTAACGACGGAGCACTTGCTCACCCTCTTGCGGCGCGCCCTGGCGGACAAGGAGCGCGGCCTGGGGACGATGAACGTCGAAATCGAAGAAAGCCTCTTGCGCGAGATCGCCATCTATGCGAACGGCGACGCCCGCGTGGCCTTGAGCACCCTCGAAGCCGCCGCGTTGGGCGCAGAGCCTGTGGGTGGCCGGCGCGTCCTCAGCCGCGCCGTGCTGGAGAACGTGATGCAGCGGCGCTTGCTGCTCTACGACAAGGCGGGCGAAGAACACTACAACCTGATTTCCGCCTTGCACAAGTCGGTGCGCAACAGCGACCCCGACGCCGCTCTCTACTGGTTGGGGCGGATGCTGGAAGCCGGTGAAGACCCGCTCTATGTGGCCCGGCGGCTGGTGCGCATGGCCTCGGAAGACATCGGTTTGGCTGACCCGCAGGCGCTGACCGTAGCCGTGGACGCCATGCGGGCCGTCGATTTCGTGGGCCTGCCGGAGGGGAACTTGGCCCTGGCCCAGGCGACCGTCTATTTGGCCCTGGCACCCAAATCCAACGCTCTCTACGAAGGCTATGCCAAGGTGCGGGAAGATGTCGCCCGCACGCTGGCCGAGCCGGTCCCGCTCCACCTGCGCAACCCGGTCACGCCCCTCATGCGCGAGGTGGGCTATGGCAAAGGCTACCAGTACGCCCACGACTACGAGCACCGCACCACTTCGATGCCCTGCCTCCCGGAAAGCCTGCGCAACCGCCGCTACTACCTCCCCACCGCGGGGGGCTACGAAGAAAAGCTCAAGGCGCGCCTGGAAGAGCTCTTCGGGCGGAAAAAAAGGAAAAAGGAATGAACCTGACCGCCTCCTGCTCCCTGCTTGTTTCTCTACTTCTGCTGTGGGTGCCGGCCGCGACTTCTTTGCCGAAAGCACCGCGGGTGGTGGCGACCGCCACCGAGGAAGAGCTTCCGGTGGTGGCCGCATGGTCGCCGGACGGGCAGCGGCTGGCCTACGGCACGGAAAAGAAGTTGCGGCGGAAACGGCCCCCGCTGGCCGCAGACGAGGATAAGGTCTTCTCCTACCCCGGCGAAGTCTGGGTCACCGGCCTGAAGAGCAAACCGAAACGCATCCTAAAGTACAACTTCTTGCGTAATCGCGTCGGCGACTTCTTCAGCTTTACCGTGGAGCGGCTGGCGTGGTCGCCGGATGGAACCAAACTGGCCGTGGAAGTGGCCGACGAAGAAAAGAACACCGCTACCTTCCTCCTCACCGCCAACGGCAAGAAGGTCAAGGTGGGTTCCCGAGGGACGAACTATGTGCCCGCCTATGGGGCGGCTTGGCTCGGCGACAACCAGAGCCTGGGGCTGCTGACCGAAGCGGTTCCGCCGCGGCTACTCCACCGCGTGCATCTCCTGCGGATAACCGCCGGGCGGAACATCTCCCTGTTTCGCCAGAGAACCTTTGCCGCGGTGGCGTGGCTGCCGCAGAGGCAACAGGCGGTACTGGTCGAACGCGACCTGGAGTTTGCTCGCCCGCCCCGGCTGATGCTGGGCGACCTGAAGAGCGGCGAGCTTCAATTGCTCGACGAATTGAGTGAAGGCTACCTGGGCGGGCTGCGAGCCTCACCCGACGAGACGAAAGTATCCTACTTCGTCGGCCACAAGAAGTTGGCCGTGCGCGGCCTCGCTCCCGACGCTCCCGCCGATTATTGGCCCATCCCCTTTGGCCGCTACGAGTGGGTGGGAGCCACCGGCACCCTGCTCTTCCTCGAGCCGAAAGCGCTGGGGGCACGCACCGGCTGGCTGACGCGCTACGACCCCGGGCAAAAGACAACTGAACGCGTGCTACCGGACGAGCTGATCCAGGACTTCTGGGTTGCGCCGACTGGAGACCGAGTGGCTGTGCTGACGGCTGGCCTGAAACCCACCCTCAAAATCTACCCGCTGGAGGCAGCGTCCTCCGGCCCCTAGCTCCGCCTAGCCGAAGCGCTTGGCGTGTTCTTTCAGGATGCAGCGGTTCATCACCACCTCTAATCCGGCGGCGCGGGCCCGCGCGGCCGCCTCTTCGTTCACCACGCCTTCTTGCATCCAAACTACTTTCGCGCCGATGGCGATGGCACTCGCCACCACTGCGGGTACAAACTCAGAGCGGCGGAAGATGTTCACGATGTTCACCTTGACCGGCAGGGCCTCCAGCCGCGCATAGCTTTTCTCCCCCAGAACCTCCACTTCGTTCGGGTTGACCGGGATGATCCGGTAGCCGACGCGTTGCAGATAGCGGGCGACGCCGTAGCTGGGGCGGTGGGATTTGGAGGACAGCCCGACCACGGCGATCACTTTGCTCCGGGCGAGGAATTCTTGGATGGGGTCCGCCATTTGCTTCAGGCTCGGGTGCGCGGCGCCTCACTCACGGGGAACGGCAAAGCCATCAGCTTGGCGAAAGCTTCGACGGCGCGCTGATTCTCCTCCTCGGTGCCGACGGTGATTCGCAGGCCCGCCGGCATGCCCATGAAGCCCAGGGGGCGGACAATCAACCCCATCTTCAGCAGGGCCCGAAAATCCTCCTGGGGATCCCGCCCGGTTTCGATATAGAGGAAGTTGGTCACCGAGGGCAGGCACTTGATGCCCAGCTTGGGCAACTCCCGGCGGAGAAAGGCAAGCCCGCGCCGATTCGATTCCACCGACCGCTGGATGTGCTCGGTGTCGTCAAGCGCCGCCCGGGCCGCCACCTGGGCCAGGCTGGTGACGTTGAAGGGCGAGCGAATCTTGTTGAGCACACTGATGACTTCCGGATGGCCAATACCGTAGCCCACCCGCAGGCCGGCCAGGCCGTGCACTTTGGAAAAAGTGTGCAGCACGATGAGGCAGCGGCCGGTGCGCACATAGTCGAGCGCGTGGCTGTAGTCGGCCGGCTCCACGTAGTCGCAGTAGGCTTCGTCGAGAATCACCAGCACGTCCCCGGGCACCTTGTCCAGAAAGCGATCCATGGCGTCGGCGCTAATCAAGCTGCCGGTGGGATTGTTGGGGTTGGCCAGATAAACCATGCGGACGCTCTCATCCAAACGAGCGGCCAACGCCTCCAGGTCGTAGGCATAGTCCTTCAGCGGCACCAATACGGCGTCGCCCCCCGCCGCCCGCACGGAGAGAGGAAACATCACAAAAGAGCCGTCGGAGCTCAGCCCCGCCCGGCCCGGAGCGAGATAGATGTGGCCCAGAAGTTGAATCAGCTCGGTGGAACCGGCGCCGAGCACGATTTGCTCCATGTTCACGTGGTGGCGCTCCGCCAGCTTCTGGCGCAGATAGTAACCGCCGGCGTCCGGGTAACGGTGCGACTCCGCCAGGAACTTCTGCACCGCTTCCACCGCCTTGGGGGACGGCCCCAGAGGATTCTCGTTGGAGGCCAGCTTGATGGCGGAGATGCCCAGCTCCCGCTCCACCTCTTCGGTGGGTTTGCCCGGAGCATAGGGACGGATGCGAGCCACGTGCGGGGGCACGGAGTCGAGCAGCGAGTTTTTCGGTTTCATGGAGCCAGCTCCCCTAACAGCTTCTGCCCCCGCTCAGGCGTTGCCCGCCTCAGCCGATTCTTTCTCCGCCTCGAGTGGGACCGGAGCGGGCTCGGCTGCGGCAGGCGCCCCGGGCACTTCCCCCAGCGAGGCCCGGGCCAGCTCCTCGAACTCCTTCAGCGTGGGCAGCTCACTCACGTCATTCAGCCCAAAGCGAATCAGGAAGTCCTTTGAGGTGCGGTAGAGAATCGGCCGCCCGATGCACTGTTTGCGCCCCGCGGTGACCACCAGTCCTTTTTCCAGCAGCGTCGCCAGCGCGCTTGAGGGATCGACGCCGCGGACGGCTTGAATCTCCGGCAGGGTCACCGGTTGCTTATAGGCAACAACCGCCAGGGTCTCCAGCGCCGGCAGGGAGAGCCGCAGCGGCGGCTTTCGACTCCGGACGAACTTGCGCACCGCCTCGTGGTGCTCGGGCTTGGTGCTCATCCGGTAGCCGCCGGCAATCAGCCGGATTTCCACCCCCCGGTCGGCCGCCCGGCTAGAGTCGACCAAGCCCTCCAGGGTGCGGCGGATTTCTTCGCGGGGGATGTCGGTCAGAGCCTTTTCCAGTTGAGCGATCGCCACCGGCTCTTCAGACACGTAGAGAATGGCTTCAATCAGGGCTTTGAGTTCGTCTTGGTTCATCCCTTACTGGTACTGCTCATCGATTTGGGCGGCGGTCTCGCCGGCAAACACCACGTCAAACAGCTTATGCTTGCGGAGGACGATGGGACCGAACTGCTCCCTCTGCAGTGCCACCACCGCCTCCAGGCGCACCAACTCCAACAAGGCCAGGAAAAGCACGATCAACCCGCGGCGGGTGGGATGGCGCTGGCAGAGGCTGAGCACGGGGATGGGCTCGTTGGTGGCCCGCAACAACTGGCGCACTTCCTCCATCATCTGCGCCACTGTGACTTCTTCCCGCTCCAGCGCCAGCGGGGGGGGCGCCGGCGGCCGCACCAGCACTTCGCGGAAAACCTTTACCAGGTCCCAGAGCGTCACCCGCAACTCCCCCGGCTCGCCGGCAAAGGCGGCAGGCTCCGGCCGGAACCAACTCACCTGCTCCAGCTGTTGTTTTTCCTGGAGCATCTCCGCGGCCGCCTTGAACTTCTCGTGCTCGAGCAGGCGCGCGACCAAGTCGGTGCGGGGATCGCCCTGGGCGTCGGGCGGTGCGGTGGGGTCGGGCGGCAAGAGCATCTTCGACTTGATGTGGATGAGCGTGGCCGCCATCAGGATGAACTCGCCGCCAATGTCAATGTTGAGCTGTTCCCGGCGCTGCAGGTAGCCCAGGTACTGTTGAGTGATGCGGGCGATGGGAATGTCGAAGATATCAATCTGCTGCCTGCGGATGAGGTCGAGCAAGAGGTCGAGGGGTCCTTCGTAGACGTCGAGTTGAACGCTGGGCAGCGTCTCCACGGTGCGTGTGTCCACTACGTGCGCGTCACCGAAGGGGTCGGAACCGTCGGGGTGGCGGGCCCCCGCTTTCGCCCTGCGCGTCCGGCAGCCGGCTTCCGTTCCCACTCAAAGACGGTTTTCATCGCCTCGCGCACCTGGACCATCGTGCGTCGGGCCACGCGCCGGGCTTTCTTCGAGCCTTCCACCAGGATCTCCCACACCGCCTCCGGCCGGGCCTCGTACGTGCGCCGGCGCTCGCGGATGGGTTCGAGCACCGGAACCAGGTGTTGCGCCATCAGCGCCTTGCAATCCACGCAGCCGATCGCGGCGGTGCGACACTCATGGTCAACCTGGGCGATGACCTCCGCGGGCGAGTAGCGGCGATGGTAGCCGAACACGGGACAGATTTCCGGCCGCCCCGGGTCGGTGCGCCGCACGCGCTGCGGGTCGGTGAGCATGGTGCCGATCTTCTGGCGAATCGTCTCGGGCTCATCGCCGAGCTCGATGGTGTTGCCGTAGCTCTTTGACATCTTGCGGCCGTCCAGCCCCGGCAGCTTGGACGTGACGGTGAGCAACGCCCCTGGTTCGGGAAAAACTTTCTTGCCCATGCGAGCGGGGTAGAAGGCGTTGAAGCGGCGGGCAATCTCGCGGGTCAGCTCCACGTGGGGAACCTGGTCTTCGCCCACCGGCACGAAGTGGGCCTTGTAGATGAGAATATCGGCCGCCTGAAGGACAGGATAGCCGAGAAAGCCGTAGGTGCTCAGGTCTTTGTCGCGCATCTGCTCGCGCTGCTCTTTGTAGGTGGGGACGCGCTCCAGCCAGCCCAAGGGGGTAATCATGGAAAACAGCAGGTGCAGTTCGGCGTGTTCGGGGATGCGCGACTGCAGGAAGAGCGTGGCCTTCTCCGGGTCGAGCCCGGCGGCCAGCCAGTCGGTGACCATCTCGATGGCGTTTTCGGTGAGGGCACTGGTGTCCGCGTAGTCGGTGGTGAGCGCGTGCCAGTCGGCCACAAAGAAAAAGCACTGGTACTGGTCTTGCAGCTTGACCCAGTTCTCCAGGGCGCCGACGAGATGGCCCAAGTGCATCCTGCCCGTGGCCCGCATGCCGCTCAGCACGCGCTTTTTCGCCGGCATTCCCTTCGCGTCCTCCGCCGCCCGATGCTCTCTGTGATTGGCACGAACTACAGGCCCGGGCGGCCATCTTAGCATATCGCCAACGCACCCGCCAAAGGCGAATGCTATAATTACTCAGGTTTGTGGCGCGAATCCCGAGGCTTCAGGATGAGGAGCCCGGAAGCGAAGAGCTGAGATGAGTTCTCTGTGGCTGTGGGTGGCGCTGGGGTTCTACTCCCTGGGTTTGGTGCACGCGCTGGTGACTGTGGTGCAGCGGCCCCGCTCGGCCGTGTGGTTTCGCAGCGCGCTGGTCGCATTCGTGCTCGGGTGGCTGTTTCACTTCGTATCCCTGGTCGAGCACGGACTGACGGCGGGGCGCTTCCCGGGGACTTCCATCGCCCAAGCCACCTCGTTGTTTGCGTTTTTGATCACGCTGGGATTCCTGCTGGTCTACTGGCGCTACCGCATGACCTCGCTCAGCGTTTTTGCCTTCCCCATTGTGTTCGTGATGACGCTGGCCTCGGTGCTGAGTCAGCCGCCCGCGCCCACGGTCGCGCCCATCCTGGAGACCAGTTGGCTGCCCATCCACGTCTCCTTCACCTTGGTGGGCTACGCCGCCCTGATTCTGGCCTGTCTGGCCGGGGTGATGTACCTGATCCAAGAAAGAGAGCTGAAACACCGCAAGCCTCGGGCCTTCTACCACCGGCTGCCCCCCCTGGACACCATCGACCGGCTGGGCGCACGGGCACTGGCCATCGGCTTTCCTTTCATCACCATCGGCATTCTGGTCGGGACGGTGGGGGCGGCAAGCGCCTGGGGACCGGGCTGGGTCCGGGACCCCAAGGTGATGCTGTCCGCGAGTCTATGGTTGATCTATATGCTGCTAATCCTCTCGCGGGTGGGGGCAGGCTGGCGAGGCCACAAGGCAGCGCTGTTCGCCATCTTCGGGATGGCGATGGCGCTGGCGAGCTGGGGGGCCAACTACCTGAGCGCCCACCACGCTTTTCTGGGGCATTGAGGCACCGATGCCACTGAGTCTGGTCGGTCTCAGTCACCACACCGCGCCAATCGAAGTGCGCGAACGGCTGCACTTCCCCGAGAACCAGCTTCCCACGGCGCTCCATTCGCTCCACGAATCGAACGGAATCGCCGAAGCGGTGATCCTTTCCACCTGCAACCGAATAGAGGTGTTCACCCGGCTCGAGGACGGCATCGATGCCCTGCCCCTGGTGGCGGACTTCCTGGCGGAGGCCCGGCAGGTGGCGCGCCCCAGCTTCGATTCCTACCTCTACCACCACAGCGAGCGTGACGCGGTGCGGCATCTCTTCCGGGTGGCCTCCAGTTTGGACTCGATGATTGTGGGTGAGCCTCAGGTGCTCGGCCAGGTCAAAGCCGCCTATGCCACGGCGCGCGCAGTGGGCACGGTGGGCAGCATCCTCGACGAAGTGCTCACCCACGCCTTCGCGGTGGCCAAGAAGGTGCGGGCTGAAACCGGGATCGCCACCGCGGCCGTGTCGGTGAGCTACGCAGCGGTGGAGCTGGCGCGCAAGATCTTCGGCACACTTGAAGACAAGAAAGTGTTCCTCATCGGCGCGGGCGAGATGAGCGAATTGGCCGCGCAACACCTGCTGCGCAGCGGCGCTCAAGCTATTTTCGTCGCCAATCGCACCTATGCCCGCGCCCAAGAGCTGGCCGGCCAGTGGGGCGGGCAGGCAATTCAGTTTGACGACCTGCTCAACTATGCGAGCCAAGCCGATATCATCATCAGCTCGACCCGGGCTCCCCACTACGTCATCCGCAAGGAGCGGGCCGCCCAATTCCTGGCGGAGCGCAAGAACCGGCCGATGTTTTTTATTGACATCGCCGTGCCCCGCGACATCGACCCGGACGTCAACACCCTGGACAACGTTTTCCTCTACAACATCGACGACCTGGAACAGGTGGTCGCCGCCAACCTGCGCGACCGGCAACGCGAAGCCGTGCGCGCCGAAGAGATCGTGGAGCGGGAAGTGGACCGGCTGCTGGCCCGGCTGCGGACCTTGGGGATGGCTCCCACCATCGTGGCTCTGCGGGAGAAGCTCCACCGGCTGCGGGAGGAGGAGCTGGCCCGGGCGCGACTCCATACGCTGACTCCCGAGCAGCGGGCAGCGGTGGACGAGATGACACGCTCGCTGGTGAACAAGATTCTCCATATGCCGCTCACTCAGTTGAAGCGTCTCCCCCAACAGCCCGACGGGCTGAAATTCATCGAGTTCATCCGCCAGACTTTCCGCCTCAAGGAGTAAGCTCGCCAGCGGGGCTCGATGCGCTCCCCTCTCATTCTCGGCTCTCGCGGCAGCCCGCTGGCCCTCTGGCAGGCCAACTTCGTCAAAACCCTGCTGGAACGCGCCGGAAGCGTGGAAGTGCGGATCGAGATTATCCACACCTCGGGCGACAAAATCACCGACGTCCCTCTGGCAACGCTCGGGGGAACCAAAGCGCTCTTCACCAAGGAAATCGAAGAGGCGCTCCAGGCGGGTCGCATCGACCTGGCGGTGCACAGCCTGAAAGATATGCCCACGCAACTGCCCGCCGGGTTGACCCTGGGAGCGATTCCCGCCCGGGAAGATGCGCGGGACGCTCTGATCGCCCGCCGGGGGGAGAGCTGGGCCCGGTTGCCCGCGGGCGCGCGCGTGGGCACCAGCAGCCTGCGGCGGCAAGTGCAACTGCGCCTGCTGCGCCGCGATTTGCTGATCGAACCTCTACGGGGCAACCTCGACACCCGCCTGCGCAAGCTCGAGCAGGGCCGCTACGACGCCATTGTGGTGGCCCTGGCCGGGTTAAAACGAATGGGTTGGGCCGATCGCGCCACCCAGATATTCGCCCCGGAGGAAATGCTTCCGGCCATTGGCCAGGGCGCCTTGGCGATTGAAGTGCGCGCCGACGACGCGGAGCTGCTGGCGCGCCTGAGTTCCCTGAGCGACCCCGACACCGAGGCAGCCACGCGGGCCGAACGGTCGTTCTTGAGGCGGCTGGGAGGCGGCTGCCAAGTGCCCCTGGCGGCGTACGCCCAGGTGAAACACGAACGGGTGAAACTGGCCGGGGTGGTGGTGAGCACGGAGGGTGAGCGCGCGGTGCGGGGCGTTGAGAAAGGCCCGCAAAGCGATGCGGAGGCCATCGGGGTCGCTCTGGCCGAGAAACTGCTCCAAGCAGGGGCGGCGGAGATTCTGGCGGCCATTCAGGAAACCAGCCTGCGACCCCCGGGGTCGGCGTAGTGAAACGGCCCAAGAAAGCTCAGCCGCTGGCGGGGCGGCGCATCGTTATTACCCGTCGCCGGGAACAGGCAGGTGAGTTGCACGCCGCGCTGAAACAAAAAGGCGCCACGGTGGTGGAGCTGCCCACCATTGGCGTCGAACCGCTGCGTGATTCGAGTGCCCTCCAGGCGGCCATCGCCTGCCTGGAGAACTACCACTGGGTGGTGTTCACCAGCGCCAACGGAGTGGAGAACTTTTTCGCTGCGCTCCGCGCGCAGGGGAAGGACGCCGGCGCGCTGCGCAAGGTGCGTATCGCCGCCATCGGCCCGGCCACCGCCGCCGCCCTCAAACGCCATCGGGTCCGCGCGGATGTGGTGCCGAAGGAGTTTCGGGCCGAAGGCTTGCTCACCGCCCTCCGGAATGAGCACTGGCAGGGAAGGCGGGTGCTGCTGGCGCGGGCCGCGGTCGCCCGCGCCGTCCTGCCGCGCGAGTTGCGGCGCCGGGGCGCTCGGGTGGACGTGGTGGCAACCTACCAAACCGTGCTGCCCCGGATGAGCAAGAAGCGAGCGGCGGCTCTCTTTGGTCGCCGCAAACCAGACGCAATCACCTTTACCAGTTCGTCAACGGTCAAGAACTTTTTTGCTTTGCTGGGCCGGCAGCAAGCGCGCCGGGCGCTCGCCGGCGTGGCGGTGGCGACCATCGGGCCGGTGACCAGCCGGACAGCGCGAGCGCTGGGCTTGCGGGTGGCGGTGGAAGCCAAGTCCTACACGATTGCGGGATTAGTGCGCGCCATTGAAAACTACTTCCGCGACCCGCCTGCGGACCCAACTCCTTCGGCGGGCATATCCCCGTAACCAGAAAAAGTGGCAAGGCGCAAGGCCTTGCCCTACCCCCGTAGTGTCCTCATTTGAGAAGAGGGGCCCAAAGATTGCCCTGGCCTCCCCCCGGCAGGTGCCCCCGCCGAAAGACGCCCCTCGGCTACGCTCGGGGCAAGCGGGGCAGGCTGGGGGCTCGGCCGGCGGCGTAATAGCTTTTCTCGCCGAGCCCGGTGGTACCCGTCACCGGGGGCCCTCTAGTCTTTTTGGCGACTGTCGGATTAGCACACTACCCCAGCGGTCGCTGGTTGGAAGCGGCGGCAGGGCAAGGGCTTGTCCCTTGCCGCCAATCTTGATGGACCGGCCGCGGCGAAACTCACATTTCCGGGCGGTAGGTGGGAACGCGCCAATACGGCTTGCGGCTGCGAGCCTTCAGCCGCCAGGCGCGCCCGTCGGAGGACTCCATCTGCAGCAGCGTGTGCGGGAGCGCTTTTTCAAACCACCAGGTTTGCTCGAGCGGCCCCAGTTGCACCTTCACTTTCCACGCCTGAAAAGTTCCCGCGGGGGTGGTGAGGCTTTCTTCGCCCACCACGGTGATGGTAGCGGGAACAAACTCCGTGGGTTGACCGAGATTATTCGAAATCAGGCTGGGCAGGACACGGCGGCGAAGTTCGAGACCAGGCGCAAAGTTGAGGCTGCGCAGGGCGAGCGGCAGTTGGTCTTCCAGCAGGTCGCCCGGGCGGAGGTCAAGCGGGCGGGCGGCGTCGCCCTGGGCGTCAAAGTAGCTGTGGAACACCAATTCGGGGCGTGAACCCCAAGTCTTCACTTCCTTGAAGGTGTTGCCACACCACTCCTGACTGCCCAGGGTGAGCTTGACCAAAGACGCCGGGGCGTCGCGACGCACGAAGACGCTGAGGAGAAAGTGGTAGGGGTAGTTCTTTGTCCAGTAGCTGTGGACGGCATTCAGCTTCAGCACCGGAAGAAGCGGCTTGGCGTCCAGGGGCGGGTCGGCTTTGACGTGGAGCTCCCGATCGAACTCTTCCTTCACCACGATGAAAACCGCTTGGTAAGACTCAATCTTGCCGTACTGCGGGCGGCGTGCATCATAAAGAGCCACTTCGGCCTGGCCGTCGTCCCAGAGCGGGGCGAGCGCCCAGGCGGGGTTGTAGAGGCGGGCGACATCCGCCGCCGGAGTGGATCCGGCTTGGGGGGACGGAGCAGAGCTCCAGGCGACCAGCAGCGCACCCGCAATCACGAAAATTCCTACAGGCAGTAAAACAGTTCTCATCGGCATCCCTCCCTCTTTGGACCTCTCTTTACGATACACACTTGCCGGGTGGTTTTCCACGCCGGGGAGCGGCAAACGCAGGCTTCAAGGCGAGCCAGGCGAGGTTGGCTCAGCAGGAAGAGAAACCGGCTCGAGCTGGCGGGTGCGAATGCTGCCGAAGACCACCACGAGATTGGTGATCAGGATGATCGCGAACACGAGCGCCCGCAGGAAGGCAAACTCACTGCCGCGAGCTTCGAGCACCTGGATGGCCAGCACGGCGGTAATCAGGCCGCGGGGCAGCATCCAGAAAACCAACTCGCGTTCCGGCGGCTGGATCTCCCGCCACGCCCAGGAGCTGCTTTTCACCGCCAGCCACCGCGCCACGAACAACGCTCCCAGGATGGCGAGCACGGGAAGCCAATAGGCGGTGAGGCCGGCGAAATCCACCACCGCCCCGATCAGCACGAAGAAGAAGGTGCGCACCAGGAAGGCGAGCTCGGAGTGGAAGGCGAGGATTTGCAAGTGGTGTTCCTCGGTGGGGGCTTCCAGGCCGAAGGTGGCTTCCACCATGGGAGGCCCGAGGGTCGAGAAGTTGGCCAGGGTGAGGCCGAAGCCGAAAACGGCGATCAGGCCGCTGGCCTGGGTGGCCTCCGTGCCGGCGTACAGCAGGAGGACCACGGAGAAGGTCAACACCTGCCAGAAGGGCTGTTTTGAGAGTCTGGACAACAACCGCGACCAGAGCATGCCGGCGCCGCCCCCCAAGAGCAGCGCCACCGCGATTTCCGAGAAAAATTCATTGAGGATCGCGCCTACGCCCATCCCGCCGCGTGCAGCTTGCTCCAGCAGGATGCCCACCGCGAGCACAGCGAACACTTCGCCGATGGAAGCCTCCAGCAGCAGCGTCACCTTGACCGGCTCGCGCACCCCCATTTGTTGCATCACCGGCAGAATGATGGTGATGCTGGTGCAGCCCAGCACCGCGCCCACCAGCAGGGCTGTCTCCACCGTGGTGTCCATTCCCCACCAGACCACCAGCGCGATCAGGCCCACGCTCAGAGCATAGGCCAGGACGGCGAAGAGCAATCCCCCCGGCGAGTGCCGCAGGGTATCGCGGAGATTGAGTTCGAGTCCGCCCTCAAAGAGGATGAGGATGATGGCGAGCGTGCCAAAGGCGTGGGTAATCTGCTTGAACTGGGCCGCGTCCACCCAACCGAGAAGAGGCCCCAGCACCACGCCGGCGGCCATAAGCACCACCACGTCGGGGACCCGGGTGCGGTCGAACAGCCGGTTGGCGACAAAGGCCAACACCAGCAGCCCCCCCAGCAGAGCAAAAAAGGCGGTGAGGTTCATTGGCGTCGCGGCTGGCCCGTTTCCCGGCGCGGCCGGGTTGGCGCGAACCCTACTCCAGCCATGCGATTTCTGTCAATCCGGCTGCGGGGGTTTCCGCTCACAGACTCGCTGGCGGGTTGAGAATCCCTGCCGGTGCCTCACTCTCAGTGTTTGCGGCGCCGTCGCGTTTTGCGTAGATTAGGCGGTTCGCACTTCGCTCACGCAGGAGGATAGGGATGCCAAAGCTAAGGGCAGGACTCGCAACCGCGCTGTGGCTCCTAATGGCGCTCGAGGCCGCTGCGGCGCCCCCGGAGGCGGCAGAGGCGCGGGCGCGGATTCGCGCCTATCGGCAAGCGCATGCCGCCGAAATCATCAACGAACTCGTGGAGCTGGTGCGCCTTCCCAATGGGGCCACCCAGGTGGAGGACATCCGGCGGAACGCAGAAAAATTGAAGGCCATGATGGAGCGCCGCGGGATTCGCACCCAGATTCTGCCCACGGCCGGCGGGGGGCCGGTGGTGTATGGCGAATTACCGGCGGCGAAGGCGCGCACCACGCTGCTCTTCTACGGCCACTACGACGGCCAGGCGGTGGACCCCAGCCACTGGCATTCGCCCCCCTTCGCGCCGGTCCTGCGGCCCGGCTACGGGGACGCTTGGAGAACGATTCCCTTCCCCGGGCCGGGCGAGAACTACGAAGACAACTGGCGGCTGTTTGGCCGCTCCGTCGCGGATGACAAGTCTCCGATTGTGGCCTTGCTGGCCGCCCTGGATGCCTTGCGGGCACAGGGCTGGGAGCCTGGGGTGAACCTGAAGTTCCTCTTCGAAGGGGAGGAGGAGCAAGGCTCACCGCACCTGGCCGAGCTCATCCGGCGGGAAAAAGAGCGGTTGGCGGCGGCCCTGGTCATTGTCGCCGACGGGCCCGTGCATCAGAGCGGGCGCCCCACGATTTTCTTCGGCACGCGCGGCATCATGACCCTCGACCTGACCGCCTACGGCCCCACCGAAAACCTCCACAGCGGCCACTACGGCAACTGGGCCCCGAACCCCGCAATGCGGCTGGCGCAGTTGCTGGCGACGATGAAGGATTCGACCGGACGAGTACGCATCGCCGGCTTCTACCACGCTGTGGCGCCCCTCTCAGCGCAGGAAAAGCAGGCGCTGGCCGCCATCCCCCGGGTGGAGGAGGAACTCCAGGAGAAGTTCGGCATCGGCGAGCCTGAGGGGGGCGGAAAGAGTTTGGCCGAGCTCATCGCTCTGCCTTCGCTGAATGTGCGGGGGCTGCGCAGCGGCTAGGTGGGCGAGCAAGCGCGCACCATCGTGCCCCGCACGGCCACGGCAGCGCTGGACGTGCGGCTGGTGAAAGGCACCGACCAGGGGCGGATGTACGAGAAGATTCTGGCGCACATCCGAAAGCAGGGCTGGTACGTGGTGGACCGCGAGCCTACCCCGGCCGAGCGGCAGGCACACGGGCGCATCATCCGGGTGGAGAAGCGGGATGGCTACAACGCGGTGCGCACACCGATGGAGTTGCCGCTGGCCGCGCAGGTGGCGGGGGCGGTGGAACGGGCCACGGCGGAGACGGTGGTAAAGCTGCCCACGCTGGGAGGCAGCGGGCCGCTTTATCTTTTCGCCGAGCTGGGGATTCCCAGCATCGGGTTGCCCATCGTCAACTTCGACAACAACCAGCACGGGCCGGACGAGAACCTGCGCCTGGGGCATTTCTTTGCGGGAATCGACATCTTTGCCTCGGTTCTGCTGTGGGACTAAGCGCTCGCCGGGGGCGTCGGCGCCCCCCGGAGACGGACGGAGTGGGCTCTACAGCTTGAGGAGTTCGCGCAGACGACGGGTTTGGGCGCGGCTGACCGGAACGGTGCTGGCGCGGCGGTCGTTCATGCGCAGCTGGTAGCTCGACTTGAACCAGGGCACCACTTCCTTGATGTGGTTGATGTTGACCAGATAGCTGCGATGCACCCGCCAGAAAGAGTTGGCGTCCAGGTTGGCTTGCAGCTCTTCCAGGGTGCGGTAATTGGAGGTGCCTTCCAATTCGCGGGTCACAATCGTGATCAGGCCGTCTTCGATGGTGGCGTAGGCCACCTCATCGGCGTCGATCAGCAAAAGGCGCTGGCTGGTCTTCAGCAGCAGCTTGCTGGGTGCGGGCCGCCCGCCCACGTGCTCGAGCAAGGACTCAAAGCGCTCGTGGGAGCCTGGCTGGGATTCCATCAAGTGGCGGGCGCGGGTAATCGCTTTGCTCACCCGGGCTTTGTCAAATGGTTTGAGCAGGTAGTCGACCGCATTCACCTCGAAGGCCTGCACGGCGTAGTGGTCATACGCCGTGGCGAAAATGATGTGGGGGAGTCTGACCTTTTTGTCCACCAGCCTCTTGATGACCCCGAAGCCGTCCAGTCCCGGCATCTGCACATCGAGGAGCACTAGGTCGGGCGCCCTCTCCTTGATGAGGTTGATTGCCTCCAGGCCGTTGCGGGCCTGGCCGACGATGTTCACATCGGGGACGCTCTTGAGCAGGTAGGCGAGTTCGTCCCGCGCCGGTTTTTCGTCGTCCACGATCAGAGTTGAGATACCTGCTTCCACCTTCGTACGTGCCCCCATCATTCCTCCTGGCAGCAGCCCTCTGCCCCCTCATCCCCTGGAACACGGGAGTCGGGGTTCACACCAGGCTGCCAGGCAAAAACTGCGTCGGTTCGGAATCCCGCCGGCAGCAACCCGCTCCCAGTATAATGAGCAGGCTCGAAAGCGTCAACGGATCAGAGGCGGGCGGGGCGGAGTGAGCGTTGAGCCGCGTGGTATAGTGAGCGCTGAGGAGGCTGCTTGCGGCTTCCGATTCCGGCGCCGGACGCCCCGGTGGCCGGCGGCGCCTCCGCCGCACCCAGGGGGCCCCCGCCCCGCATCGAGAACCCCATCCGATCACTTGACTTGGCGGCCGATTGGCGATTAACTCCCCGCCAGCGGCCCCTGGAGCGAGGCTGGTATGGGCAACCGAGCCGTATTTGCGCTGGCGACGATCCAGATTCTGCTGTTCTTCCTGGTGGCCAATTTCGACCGTTACTTTTTCATGCTCCACTTTCTGGCTTCGCTGATTTATCTGATGATCCTGCTCTTGCTGTTCTATGGTTTTGAGGACTGGGCCTACGTGATCGGATTCGTTACACCCCTGCTCTGGATTGTGTCGGCGCTGCTCTCAGGCACGCTGGGGTTGGGCCTGCGCGCGCTGGGTCGGGTGTTGACCTTGCAGCCAGTGGCGAATCCCATCGATGCGCTCAGCGCCCTGCTGTTAGTCGTGGGCCTGTTGTTGATGGTCGCCAGCGCGTGGGCTTTCCGGCAGGAGGTGTGGGGACGACCCGGCGCGGTGCGTACGGCGGCGTGGGCCACCGTGCTGGTTTGGATCTACTACGCCGCATTGATCGCAGTTATGTTCCGCCTGTCCCGACCCCAGGGATAGAAATGCTCTTGACAGCCGGACTCAGCCGCGTATAATGGGCGCCTGCTTGTTGGGTCCCGCTTTTGTGCCCCAGCAGCAGGGTGACAGAGTTGGCCAGCAACAGGCAAGACGCTGGCCTTTTTTGTTGCCCAGCAGCGCGGCGAGCCAGCAAGGAGAGCCAGGGACAAGGAGGAAGGAGTCTTGAAAGTGCAAGGCCGAGTCAAGTGGTTCAACAACTCCAAGGGCTACGGTTTCATCGGTCGGGATGACGGTGCCGACGTCTTCGTCCACTACAGCGCCATCCTGGAAGATGGCTTCCGCAGCCTGAACGCAGGCGATTTGGTGGAATTCGAAATCGTCCAGGGACAAAAGGGCCCCCAGGCCGCCAATGTAGCTAAAGTCTCCTAACCCAGCCCGCCTCTCGGGCCGAGGCAGGCCCACAACAAAGTTTTTCCGCCGCGCTCCCACCCAGTGGCTTCTTCTTTTCCCCCGCCCCCGCCTCAGCCGCAGTAAAATACTGACTTATGCGGCAGTTCTCCTCCTCGGCCCTGATTGCTTCCCTCGCTCTGGCGCTGGCACTGCCGGCGCGATGCGATGATCGCAAAGAGATCCAACGCCGGCTCAGAGCTGACTACGAAGGCAAACTGGTGAAGCTGGAGCCGCATCTCCGCTCCAGCGACATACACCTCGATATACCCAAACGCGACGCACAAGCAATCGAAGATCAGATTGCAGTCTATTTACTAATTCAAAAAGTCAAATTGAAAAAGAAAGAATTGGAGGTGCGCGCACGACGTGTTTATTTTTACCGAGACACCAAGGCGGAGTGCAAGAAATCAAGGGGCCCAAAAGCAGATACCGCTTCCGTTGGAAAGGCCAAGAGCCGAACGAAAATCAGATTCGGGAGGCATTCAATCAAGTTTTGCCCCTGCTCAAGGGAAACCTGGAAGGATGGAGAAGCTACTGGCCGCCAAAGAGGCCGCCAAGCCGCCCCGGGCAACCCCTCAACCAACAACCAAGCCAGGAGATTGCCCCGGGAATATTTACTCTCGGCACCGATGCGACCCCGCCGGTTTGCGAGTTCTGCCCCGATCCCCCCTACCCCCATAAGGCCCAAATGGACCCCGTGAGAGGAGTGCTGGAGTTATGGATCGTAGTGACCGAGACTGGTCGGGTGGCCGGCATCCAGATTGCGAAATCACTCGGACACGGTCTCGATAACTCAGCCGTGATGACCGTAGCGAACTGGCGCTTCAGACCTGGTCTGCTCAACGGGAGGACGGTGCGAGTTTTGATGCGGGTCGAAATCTATTTCCGTCTTTTTTATCCGGAGGAGCCCGGGAGTCTTCCGCGATGGAGAATCGAGACGTAGCCCGGATTCTGCGGGAGACGGCGCAGTTGCTGGAACTGGACGGCGCCCAGATCGGCCGCTACCGCAGCTACGAAAGGGCGGCGCAGCAAGTCGAAGCGCTCCCGGAGCCGGTGGCGCAGTTGGTGGCCGAGGGGCGCCTGCAGGAAGTGCCCGGCATCGGGGAGCGGATGGAGGAGCACATCCGCGAAATCCTGAAGACCGGCCGCTACCACCAGCACCAAAAGCTGCTGAAAAAATATCCCCCCACCATTCTGGAGCTGCTGAACCTGCAAGGGCTGGGCCCCAAGAAGGTGGCCGTGCTGTGGAAGACGTTCAAGGTGAAGACGGTGACCGACGTAGAAAAGCTGGCCCGGCAGGGGCAGCTCCGCGACCTGGCCGGCTTCGGGGAGAAGACGGAGCAGAACATACTCAAGGCAGCGGCCGCTTACCAGCAAATGGCGGGACGATTCCTCCAACACCAGGCCGAGGAGACCGCGACCCGGCTGATCGCCTACATCGAGCGCCTGGGCAAGAAGGTCGAGCAGGTAACCGCGGCGGGGTCACTGCGGCGGGGCAAGGAAACCATCGGCGACTTGGACCTGCTGCTGATCTCCACGGACGCGGAGGCGGTGGGCCAACATGTTCTTGCCTACCCGGAGGTGGCTGAGAAGATCGCCAAGGGCGAGAACAAGGTCAGCATGAAGCTGGCGAACGGCATTCAGGTGGACGTCCGCATCCTGGAAAAGAAGTCCTACGGGGCGGCGCTGATGTATTTCACCGGGTCCAAGCCCCACAATATCACCCTGCGCAGCCGCGCCAAGGACAAGGGTTGGAAACTAAGCGAGTATGCCCTGGAAACCATCAAAGGCGGTAAATGGCTCGCGGGGCGTACGGAAGCGGAGGTCTACCAGAAGCTGGGGCTGGACTACATCGAGCCGGAGCTGCGCGAGGACACGGGGGAAGTCGATGCCGCCGCCCAAGGCCGCCTGCCCAACCTGGTGCGCCTCCAGAACATTCGCGGCGACCTGCAGATGCACACCACGGCCACCGACGGCAAAAACACCCTCGAGGAGATGGCCCAGGCAGCCCGGAAGCTCGGCTACGAATACATCGCCATCACCGACCACTCCAAGGCGGTGACGGTGGCCAACGGGATGGACGAAAAGCGCACCCTGGCTCACGCCAAGCGCATTCGGGAGCTGAACAAAAAACTGGCCGGCATTCGCCTGCTGGCGGGAATCGAAGTGGACATCCTGAAGGAGGGGCGGCTGGACCTGGACGACGAGGTGCTGGCCCAGTTGGACGTGGTGGTGGGCTCGGTGCACTCCTATATGAACCTGGAGCCCGCCGCGATGACCGCGCGCCTGCTGCGCGCCATCGAGAACCCGTACTTGAAAATTCTCGGCCACCCCACCGGACGGCTGCTACTCCGGCGGGAGGCGTTTCGGTATGACCTGGAGGCGGTGCTCGACGCCTGCAAGAAACACCGGGTGGCGGTGGAGTGCAATGCCTTTCCCGACCGGCTCGACCTCCGCGAGGTGGACCTGCGCGCCGCCAAGGAGCGCGGCGTCAAAGTCGTCATCTCCACCGACGCACATTCCACCACTCACCTGCCCTATATGAAGTACGGTGTCAAGATGGCCCGCCGGGGCTGGCTCGAAAAGCGCGACGTGCTCAACACCCTGCCCTGCGACCAACTCTTGAAAGCCCTGCGACCGAAGCCCTAACCCGAGCGGTTTCGATGGTGCGGAGGCGATGGAATTGACAGGGTGGGCGAGCTGTGTTAGGGTTCGCGTTTTGCTGAGTCTGCTTTATAGTCGCAGGGCGAGCGTCAAGCACTACATTCATTCGGAGGCCTGATGAGTCCTTCCGCGCGGCGTTATCTGTTCAGTTCGGAATCCGTCACCGAGGGTCACCCCGACAAAATTGCCGACCAGATTTCAGACGCGGTGCTCGATGCGGTGCTCGAGCAGGACCCCTATGGTCGGGTGGCTTGCGAGGCCTTGCTGAGCACCGGCCTGGTGCTGGTGGCCGGCGAGATCACTACCACGGCCAGCCTGGATTTTCCCAAGATCACCCGGGAAACCATCCGGGATATCGGTTACACCGATGCTCGCCACGGATTGGACGCCGAAAGTTGCGCCGTGCTGGTTGCGGTGAAGGAACAGTCGCCGGACATCGCCCGCGGCGTCGATCCCGGCGGAGCGGGTGACCAGGGCTTGATGTTTGGCCTGGCCTGCGATGAAACCGACGAACTCATGCCCCTGCCCATCATGCTCGCCCACCACTTGACCCAACAACTGGCGCGCGCCCGCCGCGATGGCTCGCTCGATTTTCTCCGCCCGGATGGCAAATCCCAGGTGACGGTCGAATACGAAAACGGCCGGCCGCGGCGGGTGGACACCGTGGTCATCGCTGCCCAGCACAGCGAAACCGCGAGCATCGAGACCCTGCGCGAAGGAATCCTGGAAAAAGTTGTGCGCCGCGTGGTTCCGGCCGGGATGCTCGACAACAACACCAAGTATCACATCAACCCCACCGGCCGCTTCGTCATCGGCGGCCCCCACGGCGATTGCGGGCTCACCGGGCGCAAAATCATCATGGACACCTACGGGGGCGCCGGCCACCACGGCGGCGGCTCGTTTTCCGGCAAGGACCCCACCAAGGTGGACCGCTCCGCCTCCTACATGGCGCGCTATGTGGCCAAGAACCTGGTCGCCGCCGGCCTGGCCCGGCGCCTGGAAGTTCAATTGGCTTACGCCATCGGGGTGGCCGACCCAGTGTCAATTATGGTGGAGACATTCGGCACCGCGGAGGTCGAAGAGGAGCGCTTGGTGGAACTCATCCGCACCCACTTTCCCCTGACCCCGCGCGGCATCATTGACGCCCTTGACCTCCGGCGGCCCATCTATCGCAAGACCGCCGCCTACGGCCACTTCGGGCGCAGCGAGCCGGAGTTCACCTGGGAGCGGGTGGACAAGGCGGAGGAACTGCGGCGGGCGGCGGGGTTGGCGCGGGTCGCGGTCAAGCGCTAGTGCTCGTCCCACTTGACGCGACGAAGATAAAGTCCCGACCCCGTGCTTTCGAGAACGAATACCGAGCGTCACCTACCCCAGGCAGGGTTTGGAGCCATAGGTAAGTTGGAGGGGAAGCCGGCGGCTCTTCCCGTCAAGCGCGGAAACGCGTAGAATCTTTTTAGATCGCAATTTCACCGGAGAGATGAGAAGAGGAATGGCGACGACACCTCGGGTTTCCTGTGACATCAAAGATGCGGCGCTCGCGGAGCGTGGCCGGGTGCGCATCGAATGGGCCGACCAGCAGATGCCCGTGCTCAATCGCATTCGCCAGCGCTTCCGCCAGGAGCTCCCCCTGAAAGGTCTCCGCATCGCAGCCTGTCTGCACGTCACCAGCGAAACCGCCAACCTGGCCATTACCCTGCGGGCGGGCGGTGCCGAGGTTGCGCTCTGCGCCTCCAACCCTCTCAGCACCCAGGACGATGTCGCCTCCGCCCTGGTGGGCGACTTTTCCATCCCGGTGTTCGCCATCCGGGGAGAAGACAACCCCACCTACTACTCGCACATCAACGCCACCCTCGACATCCAACCCCACCTCACCCTGGATGATGGAGCCGATCTGGTGAGCACTGCCCTCACTCGGCGCACCGATGCCCTGGCCCAAATCCGCGGCGGCACCGAAGAGACCACCACCGGCGTGGTGCGCTTGCGCAGCATGGGGCAGCAGGGCGTGCTCCGCTACCCCATCATCGCCATCAACGACGCCCCCACCAAGTACCTGTTCGATAACCGTTACGGCACTGGCCAGTCCACCATTGACGGGATCATCCGCGCCACCAACCTGCTCTTGGCCGGCCTCACCATCGTGGTGGGCGGCTACGGTTGGTGCGGACGTGGCATCGCCCTGCGCGCACGGGGGTTGGGCGCGCACGTCATCGTCACCGAAGTGGATCCCACCCGGGCGCTCGAGGCGGCCATGGACGGCAATCGGGTCATGCCCATGGCGCAGGCGGCGAGCCTCGGCGACCTCTTTGTGACTGCCACGGGCGACAAGGGCGTGCTGCGGGCCGAACACTTTGCGCAGATGAAGCACGGCGCCGTGCTCGCCAACTCCGGCCACTTTAACGTGGAGATCGATATCCCCGCCCTGGAGAAGATGGCTGCCAGCAAGCGCCGCAGCCGGGAATCGGTTGAGGAATACACCTTGCCGGACGGGCGAAAGATTTACCTGCTGGCGGAGGGTCGCTTGGTCAACCTGGGGAGCGCGGAGGGGCATCCCTCGTCGGTGATGGACATGAGTTTTTCCAACCAAGCGCTCTCGGTGGAATATCTGGCGCAGAACGCCGGGAAGCTCGAAAACAAGGTCTATCCCGTGCCGGCGGAAATTGACCGGCAGGTGGCGCGCTTGAAGCTGGAGGCGATGGGCATCGGCATCGACCAACTCACCCCCGAGCAGCAGCGCTACCTGAGCTCGTGGTCGGAAGGCACCTAAGCAGCCGGCGGCACCACGGGCTGCTCTCCCTGATTTCACTCGCATGCGCTACAAACACAACTCCGGCCCTACAACCATGCGGGGTTGCGCCTGGCTGGATGAGCGATGATGCGGGATTGGGCCCAGTGGGCACTCGATACCGCCGCCGCCCGCGGCGCCACCTACGCCGACGTACGGGTGCTCGACACCCGCCAGCGCACCCTCTCGACCAAGAACGGCAAGGTGGGAACGCTGGCGGAGAGCGAGTCGCTCGGCTTGGGCGTGAGGGTGATTGCCGAGGGGGCCTGGGGTTTCGCCGCCACCGACCGCTTGACCCGGGAGCCGATTGATGCCACCGCAGCCCGGGCGGTCGCGCTGGCCCGCGCCAGCGCCCGGGTCAAGAAGAAGGATGTGGCCTTGGCGCCGGAAGAGAAGATCACCGCTTTCTGGCAAACGCCCATCGAGAAAGACCCCTTCGCCGTGCCGCTCGAGGAAATGATGAAGCTGCTGTTTCGGGCGGACGAAGAGATGCGCCGCGTGCCGGGGCTCACCCTGGCGGAGACCTCCATGGCCTTCAGCCGCCAGGAGCAACTCTTTGCCAGCACCCTGGGGAGTGAGATTCGGCAGGTGAAGGTGATCTCCGGCGCGGGCTTGGTTGCCACTTCCTTTGCCCACAACGAAATCCAAAGACGTAGCTACCCGAACTCCTTCGGCGGCCAGTACGCCAGCGCCGGCTACGAGCTGATTGAGCGCCTCCAACTGGTGGAGAATGCCCGGCGGGCGGCGGAGGAAGCCGTGGCGCTGCACAAAGCCGACCAGTGCCCGAAAGGTCGGCGGACGCTGATTCTGGACAGCTCCCAGCTCGCCCTGCAGATCCACGAGTCCATCGGGCACCCCATCGAACTCGACCGTGTCCTGGGCACCGAGGCCAACTTCGCCGGCACTAGTTTTCTCTCCCTGGACCAGCTCGGCCGCCTACAGTACGGCTCTGAAATCGTCAACGTGGTGGCGGACGCGCGCCTGGAGCACGGTCCCGGTCTGGGCACCTTCGGCTACGACGACGAAGGCGTACCGGCGCAGTGCATCGACATCATCAAGGACGGCCGCTTTCTCGGCTACCTCAGCTCGCGGGAAACCGCGCCGGTCATCGGCCTCGCCCGCTCCGGCGGCACCGTGCGCGCCCAAAGCTGGAACCGCATTCCTCTGATTCGCATGACCAACGTCAGCCTGCTACCCGGACGCTGGAAGCTCGCCGACCTGATCGCCGATACCGACGACGGGCTTTATCTGGAAACCAACCGCAGCTGGAGCATTGACGACCGGCGCTACCATTTCCAGTTCGGCACGGAAATCGCCTGGGAGATCAAAGCGGGGAAGAAGACCCGTATGCTGAAGAACCCCTCCTACAGTGGCATCACCACCGAGTTCTGGAACAGTTGCGACGCCATCGCCCACCGCGACTACTGGACCCTGTGGGGCACCCCCAACTGCGGCAAAGGTCAGCCCATGCAAACCATGGGCACCGGCCACGGCGCCGCCCCCGCGCGCTTCCGCAATGTGCACGTTGGAGTGGCCTATGCTCAGTGAGACGCGCTGCCAGGAAATCTTCGAGACCATCCAGCGCGCCAGTTCAGCCGATGAAACCGAAGTGTTTCTGGCGGCGAGTGAGTCCACGCTGACGCGCTTCGCCAATAACATCATCCACCAAAACGTGGCTGAAGAGGGAATTGACGTCTCCGTCCGCGCGCTGGTGGAGGGTCGCACCGCCCGCGCCTCCACCAACAAGACGGACGCGGCGGCGCTGGGTCGCGTAGCCGAACAGGCGGTGACCAGTGCCCGCTGGCAGCCGCGCGACCCTGACCTGCTGCCCCTGCCCGAACCGCAGTCCTACCGCAGCCTAGACCGTTACTGCGAGCTGACAGCTCAGCTCACACCCCAGGCCCGCGCCCAGGCGGTCAAGAAGGTAGTGGAGCGCGCGGACCGAAACCACCTCACCGCCGCCGGGGTCTTTTCCAACGGCAGCCTCACCCAGGCGCTGCTCAACTCCCGCGGCTTGTTCGCCTACCACCGGGAAACCAAGGCAGAGTTCTCCGTCACCTACCTGGATGGCGGCTCCGGCTGGGCGAAAGGCAACTTCACCCGCGCCAGCCAATTGGACGTTGAAAAGTTGGCGGCGCGTGCCTGCCAGAAGGCCCTCAAAAGCCGGGAGCCGAAAGAGATCCCCCCTGGACGCTACACCGTCATCTTGGAGCCCGCCGCGGTGCTCGATCTGGTGGGATTTCTCTTCTACGACTTCGCCGGCACCGCGGTGCTCGATCAGCGCAGTTGCTTCACCCAGCAAATCGGAAAGAAGGTTTTCGGGGACAACATTTCCATTTGGGATGATGTCTACCACCCTTTGCAAGCCGGAGCGCCCTGGGACGGCGAGGGAATGGCTCGCGGCGCCGTGCAATTGGTGGACCGCGGCGTGCTGAATAATCTGGTCTACGCCCGCCACACCGCCAAGAGGATGAACACCGATGCCACCGGGCACGGCCTGCTTCTGCCGAACGAGTGGGGCGAAGCACCGCTGAATCTGGTGTTTGCCGGCGGAACCACTTCGCTCGAGGCGATGATCCGCGCCACCGACCGCGGGGTGCTGGTCACGCGTCTGTGGTACATCCGCGAAGTCGACCCCTATGAGAAAATCCTGACCGGGATGACGCGGGACGGCACCTTCTACGTCGAAGCGGGCAAGATCCAACACCCCATTCGCAACCTGCGCTTCAACCAAAGCCTCAAAGAGATGTTGAATCAGGTGGAGGTGCTGGGCCCGGCGGTGCGGGCCGCCGGCGAGGAGTCCTTTGAGATGGTGGTCCCGGCGATGCGGGTGGCCAACTTCCACTTCACCGAAGTCACGAAATATTAGAAACAGCGAGCCTATCCCGTCGCCTCTCGCCGACCGCGAGCGAATCAGGCTGAGATGAATCGCTTCTTCACCTACCTGCACCGCCGGTCGCGCGAAAAAAAGTACTGGCTGTTCTGGGAGCTGCTCCAGCCCACGCCGGCAACGCGCATCCTCAACGTGGGCGCCAGCGGCCGCACAATCGGCCTGCAGGAGCAGTTCGAAACCTTCTATCCCCATTCTGCTCGGGTTGTGGGCGGCGGCCTCTCATTCGCCGACGTAGAGGACTATGCACGCAGCTTTGCCGAGGTGCGAGCCGTGGTGTTTGACGGCTGCGCGCTGCCCTTCGCCAACCAGTCCTTTGACATCGTGTATTCGAACGCGGTGCTCGAGCACCTCCCTACCTGGGAAGCCCAGCGGCAGTTTGCCGCCGAGGTGCGCCGCGTGGGCCGCAACTGGTTCGTCACCACACCCAATTTCTGGTATCCCATCGAAGCCCACTACCATCTCCCCCTGGTGCAGTTTCTTCCCCACCACTGGCAGCGCGGGTTGGCGCGGGCCCTGGGCAAGACACCCTATCCGAGACTGCGGCTGCTCAGCGCGCGTCAATTGCGGCGGCTGTTTCCCGAGAGCCAGATTCTCGGCTGCCGGGTAACCTTTTATCCGGAGACGCTGGTGGCGGTGCGCCGGCTGACGTAGCGCGAGCAAGTTCCCGTCCCACCAACCTGCCTGCCTGCTGCCCGCCTCCCGGCGGCGCAGGCTTCGCTCCCGACGGCGGAGGGACGGGGTTTGGTGCGATTGGGTTCGAACGGCACTAAGGCGGGGGTTGACCCGGCAGGAATTCGAGGGTGCGGAAAACCTTGCGAAGAATAGCCTGCTGGAAACTACGGGTCTCGCCGGCCGCGGTCAGCCCCAGCAGAGTGTATTGCTGCCCGCCGCGGGCGAAGTAAACCGCCAGCCCGCTCCAGAATCGTCCTTCCGCCGAGCCGGTAAAACTGCGTTCCACGGCCGGCAGGCCGGCCACCCTGGTCGGCCGGTCCTGGTCGCGGCGGTAATTTTCGTAGAGTCGCTGCAGGTTTCGTTCCGATTGGCGGATGTAGTCGGCCAGCTTCCCCTTGTAGGTTTCCCGTCCAATCAGCAGCAGCGTGGTTTCGTCGGGTGTCCCCAGCACGGCCACCAGAGGACTTTCGGGTTTGATGAGCTGAGGATAAGAGCGCCAGGTGGGCGGCTTGAACATCTGGAAACGATAGCTTTCGTTGACGTACTGGGTGCCGGTGAGGTGCTCGATAATCTTTTCCGGCCGTGCCAGTGCGGCTGGCAGGGCCGGGCGGCGGGCTTCTTTCCGCCGGGCTAGCGTTTCTCTTCTGGCGGGTTTCGGCTTGGGTCTCTCGGTAACCAGCTTGGCAGATTTCTTGCCCGAAGCCGGCGGCGCTTTCTCAGGCGTTGCTTTCGCCGCCGTTTCTTTCTTGGCAGGTTCGGGTTGAGCCTTCTCGGTAGCGAGTTTCCCCGGCTTCTTGGCAGCGCGCTTCGCGGGTTTTTGAGCCGAAGCCGGCGGGACTTTTTCGGGTACTCCTCTTGAGGGCCCGCGGGTCGCCGGCTTCTCCGCGGGCGACGTGACAAAGAGGATGCGGGCGATGCGGTCCTGGTAAATAATCGCAAAGCCGAAGCTGGTTTCCACCCGGAAGGCGCCGTTCTCGTAGCCCACGATTTTGCCCACCAGCTTAGTGCTGTCTTTCAGGTAAAACTCTTCCGCGGCGGCGGGCGCCACGCTCAGAAAAAGTGTCGCGAGCGTCACGGTCAGAATTCTTGCAGCCGGTCGGGAAATCATTGTCCGAAAGTATGACACCGGGCGGCGGCGCTTGTAAAGCCGAACTCCGTCGGCACTACTTCGATTGACAGAAGACGTAGCCGAGCACGCGGTAGATCAATTTGGCGGCCAGGAAGTCGGCGGCGTGCAATCCGGGCGTGGGCAGCAGTTCCACCACGTCCATGCCCACCAGGGTGCGCCGGCGCGCCACGATGCGCAGCAGGTGGGTAACCTGCTCCCAGCTCAGGCCGCCGGGTTCCGGAGTGCCGGTGGCGGGCATGATGGAGGGGTCCAGCCCGTCGAGGTCGAGGGTTAAATAGACGTGCGGCGAAAGAGCCGCCGCCACCTCCTCGGCCCATTGCGTTGCCGGGCGCTTAACAATGTCTTTCGCCCAGAAGATTCGGGTGTTGAGCTTGGGAATCTCGGCGGCTTCCTCCTTCGACAGACTGCGGATGCCCACTTGCACGGCCGGGCAGGTCTCGAGCACACGCCGCAGGGCGCAGGCGTGGCTGGAGGGGTTGCCCTGGTAGCTCTCCCGCAGGTCGGCATGGGCATCGATCTGCAGCACGGTGAGGTCGGAGAACTTGCGCGCTGCTGCCGACACCGCCGCCGGCGTCAAACTGTGCTCGCCGCCCAGCAGGACGGGGAATTTGCCTTCCTCCAGGAGAGCCATAACCGTGGTGCGGATATGGGCCAGCACGCTATCCAGCGAGCCCTCTTCAGTCTCCATCTCTTCCAGCGTGGCGATGCCGATGCGCGGGTAGGTTTCCCCGCCGAGCTCGTCGTCAAACGTTTCCATGTTCCGGGACGCCTCGATGATGGCACCCGGACCCTTGCGGGTACCGCGAGCGTAGGTGGTGGTGCGTTCGAGCGGCACCGGCACCACCACCGCCCGTGCGCGTTCGTAGCGGGCGTACTCGTCTTCGATCCCCGCAAACCGAAAAGGCGGCGACGGCGGATAGCTTTTCAGCATCGGTGCCCTTCTTTTAGCATCCCACGGCACGGCACACAAGTGCTGAGATTCGAGGACCTCGAAGAAATTTTTCGCTGAAAGGATTTTGCGCGCAGGTTATACTCTACCGGGCGAGATCAGAATCCAGCCAGCGAGGAACAGCAAAATGAACAAACCGTCAGAAGACCGCGTGCGGCGACTGCACGACCCCGTGGAGGACAAGCTGACCCCCATCTACCCCATCGACCTGAGCCAAATCCACTCCATTGATGACTTGGTGCGGGCCATGGGACGGACAGCCTTCACCGCCCGGCAGATCGGCGACGCCGCCGACGTGCTGGAGGTGATGGCGCGCGACAACGACTGCCTGGTTGTCCTCACCCTTTCGGGGGCGCTGACGGTGGGCAAGATGGGCCTGATTATTTGCGACTTGATTGACAGCGGGCTGGTGAAGGCGGTGGTTTCGACGGGCGCGCTGATGGCGCACGGTCTGGTGGAAGCCACCGGCCGGGCGCACTTCCGGTACACCCCGGGCATGGACGACAACGAACTCTTCTGGGCGGGCTACAATCGGGTGTATGACTCGCTGGAGCCGGAGGTGAACCTGGACAAGGTCGAAGCCGTGATCCAGACGGTGTTCGAGGAGTGGGAGGCGAGCGAGGCGGTAACCAGCTGGAAATTCAGCCAGCGCGTCGGCGACTTCCTGCGCCGCACCACTCCGGAGCGCGGCATTCTGAAATCCGCCTACGAAAAAAAAGTGCCCGTCTACATCCCCGCCTTCACCGACTCCGAGATGGGCATCGACCTCGCTCTTCACAACCTCGCCCGCAGACAGAAGCGCCGACCCCCACTGAAGTTCGACGCCTTGGAGGACCTGGAGCATTTCACCACCACCCTGGTGACAGCGAAGCGGCTGGGGATTTTCACCGTCGGCGGGGGCGTCCCCCGCAACTGGGCTCAGCAGTTTGGGGTGTACGTGGAGTTGCGCCTGCGGCGCGGATACGACAACTTCGAGTTGAAGCGCTACCACTACGGAGTGCGCCTCTGTCCCGAGCCAGTGCACTGGGGCGGGCTCTCGGGCAGCACCTACTCGGAGGCTGTTTCCTGGGGCAAGTTCGTCCCGCCGCAGGAAGGCGGCCGCTTTGCCGAAGTCATGGAGGATGCCACCGTGGCTCTGCCCCTGGTGGCCGGAGCGGTGCTGCAACGCATCGGCTACCTGCCCCGGCGCACAACGGCGGAGGTGGAAAAGAAGACCGCGGGCGGCGCCGGGGTGCCAGCCCGGTCGCGCTAGGGGGAACAGCAAAGGCGGGCGAAGGGTCAGTGCCCTTCCCGCTTATTCGGCGGAATCTGAACTACAAGAAACCCCGAGAGTATCAGCTGTAGGAAATAATCAGACGGAACAAGTTGGAACGACCCTAGTCTTCCCCGAGCAGGATGGCCGCCGCCAGCACGGTGGTCCACAGGCCGCGCTTGTCGCCCACGGCTGATTGGGTGGTATTCATGGTGCGCACGATTTTGTTGGAGATGCGGTAGATCTCCTTCTTCTCGTCCCAGTTCAAGTCCGGATCGAATTCCACGTCCAGGGTGGTCGCCAACATTTCCGCCGCCAGCTCCTCGGCGTACTCGCCGGCGCGGTCTTCCGTTTCGCCGAAGGAGTGGTGTTCGGAAAGATAACCATACATTGATTTATCGGCCGGCAGCGCCAGCCCGATCGAAGCGGCGATCAACCGATGGGGTTCGCGGGTGGAGTTTTCGGTGAGCACCACAAAGGTGACCTGGCCGGGCCGGAGCCGCTTCAACCCCTCGGTGCGGGAAATCAGCTTGCAGTGAGGGGGGAAGATGCTGGACACCCGGACAAGGTTGAAGGAGGCAATTCCGGCGGAGCGCAGGGCCAGCTCGAAACTGGAGAGCCGTTCGCGATGCTTTCCGACCCCCTTGGTCAGAAAGATCTTCTTCGCAACGAACATTCTCTCCCGTCCACCCCGGCTCTGACCCCTAAGCGATGCGCGAGCGCGCTTTCCGCCACTCGATTCTTATCCGACAGACTCGCGCAGAAAAAAAACCGCGCCCACTATGCGGAAGAAGTCCACCGCTGTCAATCCCTTTTTCCCGCTCGGGAGCAAAAATCTCCGCCTTGACGCGCCGCGGGGTTTGTCCTAGAGTGACACTACCACATGGGGGCGACAGCGAGCCGACACAACCGCTCGCGCATCCTTCTCCTCTCTGCCTGGGAGGCTCCATGAAGCCCAAAGAAGTGTTGGAGTTTGCCGAGCGCCACAAGGCGCAAGTGGTGGACATTCGCTTCACCGATCTTCCCGGTCTCTGGCATCACCTCTCTTTTCCCACTCACGCGCTGGAGGAGAAATCCTTCGAAGACGGTTTTGGGATTGACGGCTCCAGCATTCGTGGTTGGGCAGCCATTCATGAAAGCGATATGTTGTTGGTGCCGGACCCGGACACCGCCTTCATGGATCCTTTCCGCGATGTGCCCACCTTGTGCATGATCGGCAACGTCATGGACCCCATCACCAAGCTGCAGTACCCGCGCGACCCCCGCTATGTGGCGAAGAAAGCGGAGGCCTATCTGGTTCACACCAGCGTGGCCGATGTCGCCTATTTCGGGGCGGAGGCGGAATTTTTTATTTTTGACAACATCCGCTTCGACCAGCGGGAGCAATGCGGCTTCTACTTCATCGATGCAGAAGAAGGGCGCTGGAATTCCGGCCGGGCGGAGCGCAACCTGGGCTACCGACCCCGCTACAAGGAAGGCTACTTTCCCGTCCCCCCCACCGACCACTACCAGGACCTCCGCACCGAAATGGCCCTGGCGATGGAGCGCTGCGGGTTGCAGGTCGAATGCCACCACCATGAAGTGGCCACGGGGGGCCAAACCGAAATTGACTTTCGCTTTGCGCCCCTGGTGCGTGCCGGCGACAACCTGATGCTGTTCAAGTATGTGGTGCGGAACGTGGCGCATCAGTATGGCAAAACGGTGACCTTCATGCCCAAGCCGCTCTTCCAGGACAACGGTTCCGGGATGCACACCCATCAGAGCCTGTGGCTGAAGAACAAACCCTTGTTTTCCGGGGAACTCTACGCCGGGCTGAGCCAAACGGCATTGTGGTACGTCGGGGGGTTGCTGAAGCACGCCCCGGCGCTGGCCGCTTTTGTGGCTCCCACCACCAACTCCTACAAGCGCCTGGTGCCGGGCTTTGAGGCTCCGGTGAACCTGGCCTACTCCCGTCGCAACCGGAGCGCGGCGGTGCGCATCCCGATGTACTCGCCCAACCCGAAGACCAAGCGCATCGAGTTTCGCCCCCCCGACCCCACCTGCAACCCCTACCTGGCGTTTCCCGCCATGCTGATGGCCGGCTTGGACGGCATCGAGAACAAGATCGACCCGGGCGAGCCCCTCGACCGGGATATCTATGACATGAGCCCGGAGGAGTTGACGAACGTGCCGGCGCTGCCCGGTTCGCTCGAAGAGGCGCTGGGGGCACTGGAGCAGGACCACGAGTTTCTGCTGGAGGGCGACGTGTTCACCAAGGAAGTCATTGACCTCTGGGTCAGCTACAAGATGAAGAACGAGGTGCAGGCGATGAGGATGCGGCCGCACCCTTACGAGTTCGCTCTCTACTACGACGCCTAGCCCAGGCGCGCCTCGCCCCGGGGCGCGCTTCTGCAGTAGACTCCCCGGTAGGCCCATGAATCTTCCCGGCGCTTTCGCCCGCATTTCCTTTACCGAGCCCGTGCGGGCCCGCGCGAATCTCGCCTTGCTGAAGGGGCGCCTCCCTGACCGCGTCCTTTCTTTGCTGCCCTCGATGCTCGCGCAGGTGCCCGACCCGGACGCGGCCTTGAACCACCTGGAGCGGTTCACCCGCGAGGCCGGCCGCCGGGTTCTGGATGCCCTCGTCCGCCAGCCGGCCCTTCTCCACTATTTGCTGGCTCTTTTCAGCCACAGCCGCTTTCTCAGCGAAACCTTGATTCAACAGCCGGACTTGATCGTCTGGCTGGCCCGCGATAAACACCTGGAGCGCTTGGGGTCGAAAGAAGAGTTGCTCGAGGAATATGCCCGCTTTGAAACCATCGCGCTCGACCTCGAACCCGCCCGGGTGCTGGCCCGCTTCAAGCGCCGCCAGTACCTGCGCATTGCCCTGAAAGATATTCTCGGGCTTTGCACGCTCGTAGAGACCACGCGCGAACTCTCCACCCTGGCCGACGTGCTTCTGGAGAAGGCGCTGGCGGCGGCCGGGGCTGAGTTGCGGTCCCGCTACGGTCCCCCGCAGACGAGCGATGCGCGGGGCCGGCGAGTGCCGGCGCGCTTCGCCGTTGTTTCCCTCGGCAAGCTGGGCGGCAATGAGTTGAACTACAGTTCCGACATCGACCTGCTGTTTCTCTACGCGGGGGAGGGGGAAACCAGTGCCGCCGAACCCGACCGGCACATCGCCAACAGCGAGTTCTTCGTTCGCCTGGCGCAGCGCCTGCTGCAGCTCATCGCCGGCGTGACTCGCGAGGGCGCGGTCTTTCGCGTGGACCTGCGCTTGCGGCCGGGAGGGCGCGAGGGGGATCTGGCCATCAGCCTGCCTGCCGCGATCGACTACTACCAACGGCGGGCGCGCGAGTGGGAGTTGCAGGCGCTGCTCAAGGCCCGGCACTCGGCTGGCGACCCCGCCTTGGTGCGCAGCTTCCTCTCGACGGTGGAGCCGTTTCTCTTTCGAGGCCCGCTGCATTTCGCGGCGGTAGAGAGCGTGGTGCAGGCGCGGGAGGGGTTCGCGCGGAAGCTCGACGCCGAGCAGGGCGGCCGACTGAACGTGAAGCTGGCCCCCGGCGGCATCCGGGACATCGAGTTCCTTGTGCAGTGTGTGCAGCGCCTCCACGGCCAGGATGATCCCTGGGTCCGGGCCCCGGGCACCCTGGTGGGCCTGCAAAAGCTCTACGACAAGAGGTATCTGCCGGCGCACGACCATTTTCGCCTGGCGGCCGCCTATCAGTTTCTACGCCTGGTTGAGCACCGGCTGCAGTTGGAGCAGGGACAGCAAATCCATTCGCTGCCGGAGAATCCTGCGGCGCTGGCTCTGCTGGCGCGTCGTTGCGGGCTGAGTGACACTCAGAGGCGCTCTGCGGCGGATGAGTTTCGGCTTCTGCTCGAAGAGCACTTGCGCCAAGTGCGCGCCATCTATGAACGCATCCTGCCGCACGCTCGTCGGGTGAGCGAGGAGGAAGAGTTCTCGCTGCAGGCGCCGGAGGCAATCAGCCTACCCGGCGAGCTCTCCTATGCGGAGATTCTGAATCGGCTCCGGGCGCAGGGCTCGCCGCTCTATGCCGCGCTCCGGAGCTTGGCGGTCCCCGAGCGGACGCGCAAAGCATTCCAGCGTTTTCTCGCCTCGGCCCTGGCTTCATCAGCCGCCTTCGAACAGGTCAGCCAGACCGCGGCAGCCCTGCCCCGCGTAGTCGAAATCCTGCGGCTGAGCGAACCCATGGGGGCGTTGCTAGTCCGCCAGCCGGAACGACTGGCGGAGTTAAGCGACATCGGCGGAGAGCCGGCTGAGGCGGGTGGCGCCCCACTGGGGTTCCTCCTGACCACCAGGCGGCCCTCGCGAAGGTCGGCGATGCTTCGGGCGCTCGTGGAGCACCAGGGCCCGCTCACCGAGCAGATGGCCGGCTTACGCCGCTATTTCTCCGACGCGGTATTCCGCTGGGGCGCGCGGGAGTTGTGCGTACACGCCCCGGTGGAAGACGGATTGCGGGCCTACACCGCGTTGGCGGAAGATGTCCTACAGGCCGGACTGGCCATCGCCGAGCAGCACGGCGGTGGCGCCAATGGCACGGCGGAGGCCTGTGAGTACGCGGTCATCGCCCTGGGACGCCTGGGAACGGCGGAGATGGATTTGGGTTCGGACGCTGACTTGATTTTTGTCGCCGCCCATCCGAGCGCGCAGTCACGCGCACGCCCGGTGGCGGAAAAATTTCTTCACGTCATCTCCGGCTATACCCGCGAGGGCACGCTCTTTCCCGTGGATGTGCGGCTGCGGCCCCGGGGCAGCGAGGGAGAGCTGGTACAAACTACGGAGAGCGTTCTCGACTATTTCCACAGCTCGGCTGGCGTTTGGGAGGCGGCCACCTATTTGAAGGCCCGTCCGGTGGCCGGCCACATGGAGTGGGGCGAGCAGTGGTGCGAGCGTTTGCGTGCGGTCTTGCGTCAGCGGTTCTCCACCTGGGAGACGATCCGGGCCGGGCTGCGGGAGATGCGCCAGCGATTGGAGGAGGAAGGCGCGTCCCCCGCTGGCGACGCCGACAACTTCAAGACCGGCCGCGGCGGTTCCTACGATCTCGATTTCATTCTCTCTGCCTGCGCACTGCGCGCCGGAGCTGCTTCCCAGGCGGGCTGGCCCTGGCGGGAACAAGTGGAAGCCCTGCTCGGCGGCGCCGGTGCCTCGACATGGCTGCGGACAAAAGTCAGCGCAACCGAAGGAGAGCAACTCCGGGCGGCTGCCCGGCTGCTGCGCGCTGTGGACCACGCCATCCGCTTGGCCAGCGGCCAAAGCGCACCGCGACTGCCGGCGGGACCTCGGTCGGAGGTTGTCGCCGAGCTGACGGGGACTTGGCTGGGGGAGCGCATGAGCCCGGCGAGCCTGGCCCAGCAGCTGGCCGAAACCCGCCGCGCTCTTCACGCCATTTTCCTGCGGGTGTTTGACTGAGACCGGGTCAGGTTGTCTTGCCTGCCAGCGGGTGTTATTGTGAAGAAGAAAGCGCTTTGAGAGAAACGGGCCCGCAGGGATAGTTTTTCCCAGAAGGAAACACGATGGCAAAGAGGGTCACGCCGGTGAGGACCAAAGATCCGTTCGGCGCCCGCACTCTGTTCGACACCGGCAGCGGCCGCGCCGCTATCTACCGCCTCGACCGCCTGGAGAAGGCCGGCCTGGGTTTGATGTCCCGCCTGCCCTTTTCGCTTAAGGTGCTGCTGGAGGCGGTGCTGCACCACTGCGACGGTGAGCTGATCAGCGAAGAGGACGTCGCCGCCCTGGCCGCCTGGAAGCCGGCCGCGCCCCCCGAGCGCGAAGTGCCGTTCAAGCCCGCGCGGGTAATCCTGCAGGACTTCACCGGCGTTCCGGCGGTGGTCGACCTCGCCGCCATGCGTGCGGCGATGAAGCGGTGGCGCGGCGACCCCGCCAAAATCAATCCGGCGGTTCCGGTTGACCTGGTGATCGACCACTCGGTTCAGGTGGACGTTTTCGGCACGCCGGTGGCGCTCGAGCGGAATGCGGAGATCGAGTTCCAGCGGAACCGCGAGCGGTACGAATTTCTTCGCTGGGGGCAGCAGGCCTTCGACAACTTCCGGGTGGTGCCCCCGGCCACCGGCATCGTCCACCAGGTCAACCTGGAGTTTCTGGCCACGGTGGTCGCGAGTCGCCGGGAGGGCGACGACTGGCTGGTCTTTCCGGATACGCTGGTAGGCACCGACTCCCATACCACAATGATCAACGGGCTCGGAGTGCTGGGCTGGGGCGTCGGGGGGATCGAGGCCGAGGCGGTTATGCTCGGCCAGCCGTTCTACTTGCTGACGCCGCGCGTGGTGGGCTTCAAGCTATATGGCCGGCTGCGGGAAGGAGTCAGCGCCACCGATCTCGTCTTGACCGTCACCCAGATGCTCAGGAAAAAAGGCGTAGTGGGCAAATTCGTCGAGTTTTGCGGCAGCGGTCTTTCCCAGATGACGCTGCCGGACCGGGCCACGGTGGCCAACATGGCACCCGAGTATGGCGCGACCATGGGCTTCTTCCCGGTGGACGAGGAGACGCTTCGCTATCTGCGCTCCACCGGGCGCAGCGGAGAGGAGATCGAGCGGGTCGAGCGTTACTGCAAAGAGCAGGGCCTGTTCCGCACCGACCGAACCCCCGAGCCCGAGTTCAGCGACCGGCTGGAGCTGGACTTGGGTACGGTGGAGCCGAGCCTCGCCGGGCCCAAGCGCCCACAGGACCGCGTGCCGGTAGCGGAGTTGAAGAGCTCCTTCCGCAGGGCTCTTACCGCCCCGGTCGAGGAGCGGGGTTTTGGCCTGCCGGCGGCGGTGGTGTCGCGGTCGGCCAGCGTCAACTTCAACGGCACCCCAACCCGCCTCGGACACGGCTCGGTAGTGGTCGCCGCCATTACCTCCTGCACCAACACCTCCAACCCTTCGGTGATGCTGGGAGCCGGGCTGCTGGCGAAAAAGGCGGCCGAGCGCGGGCTGAAAGTTCCCGCCTACGTGAAGACCAGCCTGGCGCCCGGGTCCAAGGTGGTGACAGAGTACCTGAAGGAGGCTGAGCTTCTGCCTTACTTGGCCGAGTTGGGCTTCCACCTGGTGGGCTACGGCTGCACCACCTGCATCGGCAACAGCGGCCCGCTGGCGCCCGAGGTGGCCAAAGCGGTGAGCGAGAATCAACTGGTGGCTGCCGCGGTGCTGTCCGGCAACCGCAACTTCGAGGGGCGGATTCATCCGCTGGCACGAGCCAACTACCTGGCCTCCCCGCCGCTGGTAGTGGCCTACGCACTCGCCGGCCGGGTTGACATTGACCTCACACGGGAGCCGCTGGGGCGCGATCGCCAGGGCCAGCCGGTCTACCTTCGTGACATCTGGCCCTCGCAGGAAGATGTCGCCGAGACGATGAACCGAGCCATTCGGCCTGAGATGTTCCGGCAGACGTACGGCAACGTCTGGGACGGCAACCGCGCTTGGAACGCGATCCCGGTGGCCGGGGGTGCACTCTACGAGTGGAACCCGGAGTCCACCTACATCCAGGAGCCGCCCTTCTTCACTGAGCTCACCATCGAGCTCCCAAAAATCGGCGACATCCGGGGCGCGCGTGTGCTGGTGCTGGTGGGCGATTCCATCACCACCGACCACATTTCCCCCGCCGGGGCGATTCCGGCCGACAGCCCGGCGGGTCGCTACCTGATTGAACGCGGCGTCCAACCGATGGATTTCAACTCTTTCGGCTCGCGCCGCGGCAATGACCAAGTGATGGTGCGCGGCACCTTCGGCAACATCCGGCTCAAGAACCTGCTTGTGCCCGCCACCGAAGGGGGCGTCACAGTTCACTTCCCCGATGGGGCGCGCCTGCCCATCTACGCCGCCGCTATGAAGTACAAGGCGGAAGGGGTGCCGCTGCTGGTGATTGCCGGCAAGGAGTATGGCGCCGGCTCTTCGCGCGATTGGGCGGCCAAGGGCACGCTGCTGCTTGGGGTGAAGGCGGTGCTGGCGGAGAGCTACGAGCGCATCCACCGCAGCAACCTGGTGGGGATGGGGGTGCTCCCGCTCCAGTTCAAAGACCGCGAAAACGCCGCCGGGCTCGGCCTCGCCGGCAACGAAGTGTTCACCCTCTCAGGCCTCAGCGACGCCATCCGGCCCCGGCAGGAGGTAAGCGTGACCGCGGTCAGCCCCGACAGAAAGAAGCGCAGCTTCAAAGCCGTGGCCCGGCTGGACTCACCCGTCGAGGTGGACTACTACCGCAACGGCGGCATTCTGCAAAGCGTCCTGCGCAGCTTCCTGAAGTAGCGGCGGCTTTAGGCCGCCATTGAACTGACGAAGCCAGGATCCCGCAGCGTGGATTCGCTTGCCTGGTATACCTTACCGGCATAAGATGAGATCCGCGGCCCCCAGAAGTGGAGAGTCAAGATGCGCCAGAGCTACAACGGAGTGGCCGTCCCCACCGACGGCAAGCCCATCGAGTATCGCGACGGGCGCTTCCTAGTTCCCGATCATCCCATCATCCCTTTCATTGAAGGCGACGGCACCGGACGCGACATTTGGCGGGCGGCGAAGCGCGTCTTTGATGCCGGGGTCGAAAAGTCCTGTGCGGGGACCGGCAAGCGGCGGATCGTCTGGCTGGAGGTTTTGGCCGGGGAGAAGGCTTTCAACCGCTTCGGCACCTGGCTGCCGGACGATACGGTGGAAGCCATCCGCGACTTCCGTATCGCCATCAAGGGCCCGCTGACCACGCCGGTGGGCGGGGGCATCCGCAGCCTGAATGTTACCTTGCGGCAGCTGCTCGATCTCTACGCCTGCGTGCGCCCGGTGAAATGGATTCCGGGCGTGCCCTCCCCGGTCAAGCATCCCGAACGGATGAACCTGATCGTTTTCCGGGAGAACACCGAGGACGTCTACGCCGGGATCGAGTGGGTGGCGGGCACCGAGGAAGCCAAGAAGGTCATCGCGCTGGTGGGGCAGTTCGGGAAGACAATTCGGCCCGACAGCGGCATCGGCATCAAGCCCATCAGCCGCACGGGCACCCAGAAGCTGGTGCGGAAGGCGCTCCAGTATGCCTTGGAGCACGGGCAGAAGACCGTGACCCTGGTGCACAAGGGAAACATCATGAAGTTCACCGAAGGGGCCTTCCGCGACTGGGGCTACGAGCTGGCGAAATCGGAATTCCGCGACCAGATTGTGACCGAGCGCGAGAGCTGGATTCTGGGCAACAAGGACAAGAACCCGGCTCTCTCCATCGAAGCCAACGCAGCCATGATCGAGCCGGGGGTGGAGAGCGCTCCGGAGGCGTTCAAGCAGAAGATCTACGCAGAGGTCAAAGAGTGCTTGGACTCAATCGGGGGCTCGCATGGGAACGGCCAGTGGAAGAAGAAGATTCTGGTGAACGACCGCATCGCCGACTCCATGTTCCAGCAGGTGCTGACCCGGGCGAACGAATACGAAATGGTCTGCACGCCCAACCTGAACGGCGACTACCTCTCGGATGCCTGCGCGGCCCAGATCGGCGGCCTGGGAGTGGCGCCGGGGGCGAACATCGGCGACGGCTACGGGCTGTTTGAGGCCACGCACGGGACCGCCCCAAAGTATGCCGACCGGGACGTGATCAATCCCAGCGCGGTGATGCTGGCCGGGGTAATGATGTTCGAGTTCCTGGGTTGGACGGACGTGGCTCGGCTCATTGAGCAGGCCATCGCCAAGACCATCGCCCAGAAGACGGTGACGTACGACCTGGAGCGCCTGATGGAGGGCGCCACCAAGCTCAAGACCAGCGAGTACGCCACCGCCATCATCAACAACATGTAAGGTTCACTCAGAGCAATGCTTAAGTTCGTAGTGTGGGCAGTCGCCGCATACGTCGCCTTGCTACTGATTAACATGCTTCTTCCGATCCCGTTGGGTCTTTTGACAGAAAGCAGATGGCGTGATCGCTGGCAAGAGGCCGAACAACGTGGGGAGCCAATCGGGAGCGCACTGCCAGGCCAGACCTTGGGAGCTGTAGTCCTCGGATTTGTCGCAGGAGTTGGCGTTGGTGTGGGTGTGGCTTCCGTGACCGTTGCTTTCGTCAGCTCACATTGGTTCTACCAAGTATGTCTGTTGATTGGATTCTTCGCAGCCTCTTCACACGCTCAGCAATTGTATCTCGTCAAGTCACCGAGGACCGCGGTGGGCATTGTCTTTGGAAGGGTGGGGGATCGACTGGCTGGAGCCATGTTTGGTGGCTACTTCTGGGGCAGCTTCGCTGGCGTGGGTGGATACAACATAATCCGCTGGGTTAGTTAGCACGTCAGCGTCTTTGAAGGAAGTCTAACCTAGCAGCTCCTGCCGCTCGGCCCCGTGGCAGGAGCCACGGGGTTGAACGTCACAGAGAGAGGCGTATATCAGTGAGTTTGGTGATGGCGTTCAAAGCCGATGGTTGTGTTGTGTTGGCAGCCGATACTAGGGGTATTCGCGTACAAGACGGGATGAACTACGACCGCGGCAGGGTGTCAAAACTGCGCTCGTTGGGAGATGGGTGTGCAGAAGGTATCACGGGTGATCTTTGCCTTATGGGGCAACTCTTAGACGACGCCAAGAGTCGAGGACTTGGGTTTGGCAAGGCAAAAAGGTTTAGCGACACTGTCTATGAATTCGAAAGAACCCTGAGACAGATGTACGAACAAAAATTTGGAAATGCAGGTGTCGACCCAAAAGAGAGGTTCCCTTCTTCTCTTCTTTTTGCCGGGCACGGTGTCTACGGCGGAGAACGGGATTGTTTCATCTACACTATGCATGTCCAACAAAACTTTGCCGCTGTCAGGCAAAATGAGTGGGATGCAATCGGCCAATGGTTACACGGCGGTTGTTACTACGCCTGCCGCTACTACAGGCCGACGATGACGGAGAAGGAAGCCGCGTTTCTCGCGTATTTCTGCATAGGCGAAGTTGGCAAATTGGATGGAACTGTAGGTTTGCCCGTAGACATAATGATACTTAGAGACAACTCCGTGCAATCAATTCCAGGGCAATGGTCGGAGGAATTCAAGTCTAAATACGAAGCCGCTCATGACAAGATGGAGAGTTGGTTTCGGTGGGATAAATAGATACACAGTTCAACCCAGCGGCTCCCGCCGCTGGGCCCCGTGGCATCCCTCGGCTTCGCTCGGGGCAAGGGAGACAGGGGGTTGAACACACGCACTCACTTTTTGGTGTCATTCTGAGCGAAGCGAAGAATCTCAGCGAAGCAAGGTACGAGGGCCGAGATTCTTCGTCGCCCTTCGGCTCCTCAGAATGACAAGCTCAGCAATGAGGTGAACCATGCGGAAGAAGGTGACGGTGGTGGGAGCGGGAATGGTGGGGGGGACGACGGCGCACCGGCTGGCCGACAAAGAGCTGTGCGACGTGGTGCTGACCGACATCATCGAAGGCCTGCCCCAGGGCAAAGGGTTGGACCTGGCCGAGTCGGCCCCCATCGAGGGCTATGACTCGCGCATCGTCGGCACGAATGATTACAAGGACACGGCCAACTCCGACATCGTGGTGATCACCGCGGGGCTGCCGCGCAAGCCGGGGATGAGCCGGGACGAATTGCTGATGAAGAACTACGAGATTGTCAAGCAGACCACGGAGAAGGTGGTGAAGTATTCGCCCAACGCCATCCTAATTGTGGTCTCGAATCCGCTGGACGCCATGGCGCAGACCGCCTTCCGGGTGAGTGGGTTTTCGAAGAACCGGGTGATGGGCATGGCGGGGGTGCTGGACTCGGCGCGCATGTGCACCTTTATCGCGCAGGAACTGGAGGTCTCGGTGGAGAACGTCACCGCCTTCGTGCTGGGGGGCCACGGGGACGAGATGGTGCCGCTGGCACGCTATTCGACGGTGGCGGGCATCCCGTTGCCCGAACTCCTCCCCCCGGAGAAGATTGACGCCATCGTGCAACGCACCCGGAAGGGCGGCGGGGAGATTGTCAACCTGCTGAAGATGGGCAGCGCCTTCTACGCCCCGTCGGCGGCCATCGTGGAGATGGTGGAAGCCATCCTGAAAGACAAGAAAAAGATTCTGCCCTGCGCGACCTATCTGGAAGGCGAGTATGGGATTCGGGGGCTGTTCGTGGGTGTGCCGGTGAAGCTCGGGGGGTGCGGGGTCGAACAGGTCATCGAGATCAAGTTGACGCCCGAGGAGCAAGCCGCCCTGGAGAAATCCGCAGCGGCAGTGCGGGAATTGGTAGAAGCCATCAAGGTGTGAGGCAGAGCGCGCCCCGGGGCTGTTTTCTTCTCCTACTCCAGTTTGATTTTCACTTCGGAGCCTTCGACGCTCACCTCGAAGGCCTGCACCTGGGCGTCGAAGGTGATGCAGTTGCCGGTGGCGAGCTCGTACTTGCAGGCTTCCACCGGACACTGCACCAGGTCGCCAAACAAATCCCCCTGGCTCAAGGAGCCCTCATCGCGCGGGCAGGTGTCTTCCAGGGCGTAGAACTGCCCGTCCAGATTGAAGAGAGCGATGGTGAGGCCGCGAACTTCCACGCGCTTGGCGGCGCTGGGAGGAATCTGGGCCACGTCGGCGACTTTGACCCATTCGGCCACGGCCAGAGTCTTATTGCGCCCCGCCTTCTGCCGGCGCGGGGCCCACGCGCTTGATGATGACCTTGTTGATGGTCACGGGTGTGCGGGGTTTGTCGCCGGCATCGCGAGGCACGTTGCCGATGGCGACGACGATGTCCTGACCCTCGACTACCTGGCCGAAAATGGTGTGCTTGCCGGTGAGCCACGGGGTGGGTTTGTGGGTGATGAAGAACTGCGCTCCGCCCGTGTTGGGCCCGGCGTTGGCCATGCCCAAGCGGCCGGGTCGGTCGAACTTCAGCGCCGGGTCAAACTCGTCCGGGATGGTATAGCCCGGCCCGCCGGTGCCCTGGCCGAGCGGGTCGCCGGTTTGAATCATAAAGTTGGGAATGACCCGGTGGAAAATGACTCCGTTATAGTAGGGGGTTCCGGTCATGCGCTGGCCGGTGCGCGGATGTCGCCAGGGCTTTTTGCCCGTGGCCAGGCCGACGAAGTTCTCCACCGTCTTCGGGGCTTCCTTTTCGAAAAGCTGGATGACAATCTTGCCCATGGAGGTCTCCAGGGTGGCGTAGAGACCCGGTGGGCGTTCCTTTTTCGCTTGTGGCTCAGCCCCGACGGCGAGGGCCCCAACCAGAATCACACAGAGAGCAGCGAGTTGATTCATGGATTTTTCCCTCCTAGCAGCGCGGGTTAGATTAGCGGAGAGCGGACGAAGAGGCAAGAGCGGCGACGTGCTCGACCTCTTCCATCACCCGCAGAGTGTTGTCGCCGAGAATCTTCTTGATGTCGGTTTCGCGGTAGCCGCGGTCGAGCAAGGCCTGGGTGAGGCGCGGCAGGAAGCTCGCGTCCTCCAGTCCTTCCGGCAGGCAGGCGACGCCGTCGAAGTCCGAGCCCAGTCCCACGTGGTCAATGCCGGCCACCTGAACGGCGTGGTCAATGTGGTCGAGGATGTTCTCGAGGGTGCCGCGCTTGGACTGCTTGAGGTATTCGGCGGCTAGCTTGTATTTTTCGATGGCTGCCTGCCGAGGGTCGTGGGAGTAAGTTCGGTCGATTTCTTTAGCCCGTGCGTCCCATTCCTCACGGATGGGTGCGTACCAGGGGTAGAAGCTGGGCTCGACGAAAAAGCAGCCAAAGGGGATCTGAACGACGCCGCCGTTTTTGGCCAGCGCCCGTAGCATGTCGTCGCTCATGTTGCGAGGGATATGCACCAGCGCCCGGCAGGAGGAGTGCGAGGCGATGACGGGTGCCTGGGTGACCTCCAGCGTGTCAAAAAAGGTTTTGTCGGAGACGTGGGAGATGTCGACCAGGATACCCAGGCGGTTCATCTCCCGCACCACCTGGCGACCGAACTTGGTCAGACCGTTGTGCACGGTTTGATGGCCGGAGCTACTGGCCCAAGCCTTCGTGTCACCGGAGCTATCGGCCCAGTTGTTGTTGAAGATGTGAGTCAAGGTCATGTAGCGCACGCCAAGCTCAGCATAAGTGTGCAGGACACGCAAATCCTCATTGATGGCGTGGCCCCCTTCGAGCCCCATCAGCAGCGCGACCTTGCCCTCCCGGTGGGCGCGGCGGATGTCTTCGGCGCTGCGGGCCAGGACAAGCTGCGCGGGGTGGCGCTCGACCTGCTCATAGACGGTCGAGATCAACTCCAGCGCCCGCTGGATGGCGCTGCTGCCCTCGTACTTGCGCGGGTCGACCCAAATGGAGAAGAAGGCGGCGTCGAGCCCGCCTTCCTTCATCCGGGGGAGGTCAATGTGGCCATAGGGGTCGCGGGGGGCGAGGTCGAATCCCTCATCGAGGAGGCGCTGGGGCGTGTCAATGTGGGTGTCGACCACGATGGCTTCCTGGTGGAGCTTCGCAGTCCGGGGCGCCACGTGGCTCCGGGCGAAGAGCCAGAGGGGAAGAAGCAAAAGTAAACCTAAGCAGGCACGATTCTTCTTGGTCATGCAGCGACCTCCCGAAAAGGAAAACCAGACGGTTGGAACCTACGCATGGAGTCTCAGGTTGCCGGCCGCGGGGAGCGGAGGAATCGGGCTCGCAGCGCTGGCCGCGGGATGAGAGAAACAGCCCGCTTCTGCCGTTCCAACCAACTCAGTCTGAACGGCGTCCTGCCTGCAGCAGGCAGGCTTGAAACTATTGCGCGCAAGTGGGAATGAAAGTCCACCAATGGGAAACACAAAGCCGAGCGCGAAACGGTGCTAATACTTGACGACCACGATATTGTCTTTGAGCTGGATCCAGCCCGTTCCTTTCCACAAGCTGGTGTGGCCCTTCACCTGGACCCAATTGTCCTTCTCGCTCAGGATGACCACGCGGACGGCGCAAGGAACTTTCTCGGCGGGCTTGCTGTCCGAGTCGCCGGGCCGCTTATGAACATCAATCTGCGCAGTGAAATCCGGCACATCGCAGTTTTTCATGTGGAAGATTTGTCCCGGCGTCCCCTGGGCGCGCAAGCGCTCCCGCTCCACCTTAGGGGGCATAATCACATAGATGTCGGGTTTGTTGAAGAGAATCCGGTTCTTCTCCTCATCCACTTTGTAGGCGTGGCAGTTCTCCGGCTGGGTGGCTTGTGCGTGGGCCACCGCGGGCAGGGCCACGGTACCGGCCAGCAGCGCCAGCCCGCCGAGGAGCCTGGGGGTTTGCCGGAAGAAGCTTGCCATTGTCATCGCCGACTTCTCCTTTGCCGCATCTCTGCGGGCTGCGAAGCCTTTGGGGTCGTCTCCAGCCGGCAGGATTATCTCCCCAGCAGGGAGGGTTCGTGAAACACTTGCTGGCCTCCCCATGGTTCTGTTTCCGAGTGGTGCCATCCCCGAGAGATGTAAGGGATACAACCCGATTCCGGAGAAGAAATCAAGCCCAAATGCAAGCGGGCTCGGGGTGACACGAGCCCGGCCCCGGCGGCCCAAGCGTTGCCAAGAGCGGGGTGGCCTGCTAGGATGGAAACTCGGACGCGGCGCGCCCCAAGCACTCCGGCGCGCAGCCTGCAGGGCCTGAGCGAGCGGCTCGTGAGCAGCCGCGGAGGGTTCCCTCCATTATGTATCGCGGCGGAGCTGGTCAGTGGGCGTGGCTGCTGCACCGCTGGAGCGGCGTCGCCGTCCTGCTCTTCCTGCTCATCCACATTCTTGACACCGCGCTGCTGCTCTTCGGGGCCGAGGTGTACGACGGCGTGGTGAAGATTTACACCCACCCGGTGTTTCGGGTGGGCGAGGTAGGCTTGGCGGGCGCCGTCCTCTACCATGCGCTCAACGGCATCCGCATCACGGTGATGGATTTTTATCCCCAGCTCCACACCTCCCGGCGCCATCAGCAGTTGGTCTACGGGGTGATGGTGCTGTTTGTCCTGTTGTTCGTCCCCAGCGCTATCTGGATGCTCAAACCCCTGTTTTGAGGGGATGAAGGTGACGGAACTCAGCCCAGCCGGTGGACGCGCTCGGCCCGCGGGCGGACTCGAACTCTACGCCTGGCTGTTCATGCGGGTATCGGGAATCCTCTTGCTCCTGCTGGCTCTGGGGCACCTGGTAATCATGCACCTCATCCACAATGTGGATGAGATCAACTTTTCCTTCGTGGCACAGCGCTGGGCCAACCCGCTCTGGCGGCTCTTTGATTGGTTGTTGCTGATGCTGGCCCTGGTGCACGGCTTCAACGGGATGCGGGTGATGGTGGACGATTACGTGCGCCGCCCGGGGCTGCGGGTGCTGAGCCTGGTGGGCCTCTACGTGTTGGTCTTCTTGTTTCTGGTCGTCGGGTCTCTGGTGATTCTAACTTTCCAGCCCACGGCGGGGAGCTGAGCGGTGGACGTCATCGAGCACCGGCATGAGGCGGTGATTGTGGGCGCAGGTGGTGCCGGCCTGATGGCGGCGGTGAACCTGGCCGGGCGCGACGTGGCCGTGCTCAGCAAGCTTTATCCGGTGCGCTCCCACACGGGCACTGCCCAGGGCGGCATCGGGGCGGCACTGGGCAATGTCGATGAGGACCACTGGGAATGGCACATGTTCGACACCGTCAAGGGCTCGGACTACTTGGCCGATCAGGACGCCTGCGAAATCCTCGCCCGGGAAGCGGTGGAAACCGTCTACGAGTTGGAGCACTGGGGCTTGCCCTTCAGTCGCCTGCCCGATGGCAAGATCGCCCAGCGGCGCTTCGGAGGTCACACCCGCGAGTTCGGCAAGGCACCGTCCCACCGTTCCTGTTACGCCGCCGACCGCACCGGGCACATGATCCTGCAGACGCTCTACCAGCAGTGCATCAAGCATCAGGTGAAGTTCTTTGACGAATATCTGGTGCTGGATCTGCTGGTCGAGGGTGGGCGCACGGCCGGCGTGGTGGCGCTCTCAATTGCCGACGGGCAATTGCACCTCTTCCACGCCAAGGCGGTGCTGTTCGCCACCGGCGGCTGCGGTCGCATCTACCAGATCACTTCAAACGCACACGCGCTCACCGGCGACGGCATGGCCGTGGCGCTGCGGGCGGGGGTCCCCTTGGAAGATATGGAGTTTTTCCAGTTTCATCCCACCGGAATCTACAAGATGGGGATTCTGATCACCGAGGGTGCGCGGGGCGAAGGGGGAAAGCTGTTCAATGGGCGCGGGGAACGCTTCATGGAGAAATACGCTCCCAGCCTGCTGGACTTGGCGCCCCGTGACATCACCTGCCGCGCCATCTACCGGGAATTGCGCGCCGGCCACGGCGTGGAGGGCAAAGGGTACGTTCACCTCGACCTGCGCCATCTGGGCCGGAAGGTGATCGAGTCGAAGCTCCCGGACATCACCGACTTCGTGCGCACCTATCTGGGCATCGACCCCATCGAAGAGCCCATCCCGGTGCAGCCCACCGCGCACTACGCTATGGGCGGCATCCCCACCGATGTTTGGGGCCGGGTGGTGGTGGATGAACAGAACAAGGTGTTGCCCGGCTTCTACGCTGCGGGCGAGTGCGCCTGTGTCTCGGTGCACGGCGCCAACCGCCTGGGCACGAATTCCCTGGTGGATATCCTGGTTTTCGGGCGCCGCGCCGGGCGGGACATCGCCCGCTACGTGCGCGAGACCGACTTCCCGGCCTTGCCGGCAAGCCCGCAGGAAAGAGCCCGTGCCCGGGTGGAGCGCCTGCGGGGGGGAAAGGGCACCGGGAGCCCTGAGTCGGCCGCAGCAGTGCGCGACGAGCTGCAACGCGAAATGATGGACACAGCCTCGGTTTTCCGCGCGGCGGACAGCCTCACCCGTATGCGCGACGCCCTGGGCGAGTTGCAGGAACGCTACCAGAGGGTGCAGATCCACGACCGCAGCCGCGTATTCAATACCGACCTGGTCGAGGCACTGGAGCTGGGCTTTCTGCTGGACGTGGCCGAGGTCACGGCGGCGGGGGCTCTAGCCCGGCAGGAAAGTCGGGGAGCGCACTACCGCGAGGATTTCCCCCAGCGGGACGACCGGAGCTGGCTGAAGCATTCGCTGGCCTACCGCACCCGCCGCGGCGGCATCGAGTTGAAGTACAAGCCGGTAACCATCACCCGGTTCGAACCCAAGGAGCGAAAGTACTGAGGCGCGCCGTACCGCCACGAGGGTATTCTCAGCTGCGTAGAAAGTCATCCGCCTCACGGCGTACGATTACGTCAGTGAATCCACCGTGGGCCGGAAGAAAGTCCGCCTTGATTCCCGCTTGTTGCAGATTCCTGATCGGTTCCCCTGTTTTGTCTCGCGCACTGCCCACAACCATTACGGCCAGCTGTCGTGGCAAGTTCTCCGCAAGGAGGTTCAGAAAGCGATGTTCCGTCGCACGCCAACCAATGACCAGTAGCTTCGTTACTTGCGTGATGCAGGCGTGCAAGGTCTCTAACTGTTCAGGTGGGCACTCGAAATCAGGTTTCCTTTCGAGTGGGATAGCTAGTGCGGGGAAGAGAACTGACTGGTTCAATATGCTGATTGGACGATCATTCACAATGCGGTACCTGTGACTGACGTTGAGGTCAGCGGCTCTATCTATCAGTTCGTGGGCGACTTGCATCCTATCCTTGTGTTTCAGATTCTCGAGGGGTGTATCGACTTCGCGAGCCCAATTGACGGACCCATGTAGCTTTATCACCTTATAGGTTTCGCTTGAGACGTAGTCGGGAAGTTTCCGAATGTGGAAGCCAACCGCGGGGAGCGCATCTTCTAGCATCGTGTCGTAGTTGAAGGTGACCAGGCAAATCCGCTCTTGTGGCTTGCGCCAGCGCTCAAGCTGGTCCAACAGGGTCTTGTAGTTCGTGACGCCCCTCGCCGCGCCGTTCCAGAGGGTGACCACATCCCAAAGCATGCAGTGAAGGTAATAACGTATGGCGGCTAGTTGCCTGTGTCGCTCGGGATACTGCTCGGCCTCGGCCTGTAGCTTTTCTAGTACCCGCTCCACCAAAACGTCCTGCCGGCCTTGTAGATACGGGATGATAGGCTGGCACTTTGGAAACTAGGACATAAACTCCGCAAAACGCGGTCTGTCATCAAACAATTCATTCGCGAGTGGCGGACGATCGGGCAGCTTGGTCGGTGGGAAGTCCTTTGGCGGACGAGACGGGACTGAATCGTAAGATGCACCCGCTCCGAAGACCACCATAAGCATTGAGATCTCCTACTCTAATCAGGAGCTTAGGCTCTAAAATTCTACCAGACCAGAGCTAACGAATGAGCTCTGATTCCGAGAGTGCTATTAGCATATTTAGCGGATTTGTGGTAGGAAGAGAACGCCCCGATTTGGCGTTGAACGAATGAAGATCAACCTCAGGGTGCGGCGGTTCGATCGGGAACGGGACCGGGAACCGTACTGGTCGGAGTATGAGGTCGAGAGCGAGCCCACCGACCGGCTGCTGACGCCTTACACGCGGTGAAATGGTACCAGGACGGCACCCTGGCCTTCCGTCGCTCCTGCGCCCACGGCATTTGCGGCTCCGACGCCATGCTGATCAACGGCAAGAACCGTCTGGCCTGCAAAGTTCTGATGAAAGAGCTGGGGCAGCGGATCACGGTCGAGCCCATGCGCGGCTTTCCGGTGATCAAGGACTTGGTGGTGGACATGGAGGGGTTTTTCGGGAAGTACCGCTCCGTCCAACCCTATTTGGTCGCCAACAGCGCACCCCCGGCGAAAGAGCGCAGGCAAACCCCGGAGGAACGGGAGCGATTCGACGACACCACAAAGTGTATCCTCTGCGGCGCGTGTACCACCTCCTGCCCGGCCTTTTGGCCCAACCCCGACTACCTGGGCCCGGCAGCCATCGTGAACGCCCACCGCTTTCTCTTCGACAGCCGCGATGACGGGATGGCGGACCGCCTGGCTCTGCTGGGCGAGCGTGACGGGGTGTGGCGCTGCCGTACCATATTCAACTGCACAGACGCCTGTCCGCGCGGCATTGAGGTCACCCGGGCCATTGGGGAGGTCAAGAAGGCGCTGTTGCTGCAGCGCCGCTAGTGCCGTTCGCACTGACTCGCCTGCCCGCCGCCCGCCTGCGGGCAGCACCACGAGGAAGAGAAACGGGACGGGAGTGAACCGATATGAGCGGGCAAGGCCCGCCCGGGGTTGCCCGGGTGGTGGCGGAGATGGTCAAGGACAAGAGCGAACTGGACACCCCTCTGGCCGCGCAAGTAGCGGGCGCCATCGCCAAGAGGTTTGGCGTCAGGCCGGACGAAGTGGCTGTTTTCCGGGTGGGGGGCGGGGGCAAGCAACTCGAGTTCATCGTCCCGGAGAAACTAGCTCAGGTGGGCACAATCCCTCTGACAAGTGTGACCTCCCTGGCGGTGCGCACCCTGCGTGAGCGTCGGCCGGAGATCGTCAACAACTTTAGCACTGCCATGCATCTGAGGGTGTTCGAAGGGGTGCCGCTCAGCGTGGAGGGGAGCGAGCCCATCCAGAAAATCCTCAGCGTCCCTATCGTGGTCGCGGGGAAGGCCGCCGGAGTGATTCAGGTTTCGCGCAAAGGCAAGTCTCCCGGCGCCGCCGGCCCCGACTTCACCCCCAAGGATGTGGATGAACTGAACCAAGTGGCCGCGGCGCTCGCCTCATGTTTTCCCCCCGACTAGCCGAGAAGAGCGTCACGGCGGCCTCCGGTGGCCGCCGGGCGGTTTTGCGTCTTCTCACCGCCCTGTTGGCAGTGCTGCTGGCCGCGCCGCTCGCTCCCGCGCAGGCAGAGCCGCACGCCGCTGAGACCCCGCGAATCCCGCCAAGCGGGACAGGGCAGACGCTCCGGATTACGGTGCTGGCCACCACCGACGTGCACGGCAATCTCTGGCCGTACGACTACCTGCGGGGGCAAGCGGCTGAGCGCGGCCTGGCCAAGGTAGCCAGCTACGTGAAGCGTGTGCGGGTGCGCCAGCCCCACACTTTGCTGGTGGATTGCGGCGACACCTTCCAGGGCACGCCGCTCGCCTATCTCTACGCGGAGAAAAATACTGTGGAGCTCAACCCGGTGGTGGCGGCGATGAACGCCGTGGGCTACGACGCCATGGCGGTCGGCAACCACGAGTTCAACTTCGGGCTCACCACGCTGTGGCGGCTGAAGGAGGAGGCGGCGTTTCCCATCCTGGGGGCGAACATCGTCTCCACCTACCACGACACCCGGCGAGACTTCACGCCGTACGTTATCCGCCGCGTGGGCGGCGTGCGGGTGGCGATTCTGGGAATGGTGACCCCGGCGGTGCCGCGCTGGGAGCCGCCCGACCACCGCATCGGTTACAAGTTCCGCGACTTGGTGGAAACGGCAAAACGATTCGTGCCCAAACTGCGCCGCAAAGCCGACCTGGTCATCCTGCTGGTGCACTCCGGTCTGGGGCGCGACCCCGAGACCGGCGAACCGCGCCGGCAACTCTACCCGGAAGAGAACCGCGTCTGGGACATCGCCGAGCAGGTTCCCGGGATTGACGCCATCTTCTTCGGTCACTCCCACCAGGAGCTGGCGGGGAAGGAAGTGAATGGCGTGTTGCTGGTGCAAGCGAAGAACTGGGCGCAGTCGGTCGCCCAGGCGGAGTTCGTGCTGGCGCGGGAAAAGGCCGGGGCGCCCTGGCGGCTGATTGAGCGCCAGAGCCGCTTGGTGCCGATGGATGAAACCATCCCCGCCGACCCGGAAATCCTTGCGCTGACCCGCGAGGCCCACGAGCGCACCGAGCGCTACTTGAACACGGTGGTGGGGCAGCTCGATCGAGAGCTCGACGCCCGCACCGGGCGCATCGAAGACCATCCGCTGGTGGAGTTGATCCAGCGCGCGCAACTTCACTACGGGCGCGCGGAGGCGTCGCTGGCCTCGCTGTTCTCCACCCGGACGCGCTGGGTGGCGGGCCCGGTGACGATCCGCGACGTCTATGGACTTTACTTCTATGAGAACCAGCTCTTCACCGTGGAAATCACCGGCGCCCAACTCAAAGAGGCGCTGGAGTACTCAGCCCGCAGCTTCAAGAGTTATCCCTGGCCCCGACAAGGTCGGGGCTCGCCGTTTGCTGACCTGCCGGGCTACAACCACGACATGGCCGAAGGGGTCAGCTACCAGATCGACCTCAGCCGACCGCCGGGGGAACGCATCGTGGAGTTGCGCTTTGACGCCGCCCCACTCGACCCCGCCCGCCGGTTGCGCCTGGCGCTGAACAGTTATCGCTGGTCGGGCGGCGGCGGCTACCCCGAAGCTTCGGGGCTACGGCACGCCAAAGTGGTGCACCGTGCCAGGAAGCAAGTCCGGGAGCTGATCATTGACTACCTGCTCGAGCATCAACCGCTTGACACTACCGTGGATCACAACTGGGAGATCGTTCCCGCCGCGGCCCGCCAGGCATTGCGCGACTGGGTCGCGTCGCCCGAAGCCGTCATGGTTTCTCCCGTCAACTAGAAGCAAAGGAGGCAAAGGAAGCAGAGGAGGCAAAAGAAGAGTGGGGGCGAACCGCGCGCGGATAAGCAGGTGAGGAAACGTGAGGTAAGCTATACAAACAATTCCAGAGCACGAGTGTAGTTCAACCGACTCTGATAGTATTCTTCAACTGCTTCGTAATCCACAAACTTACACCTCCCTGCGACTTGCCTGAAAGCACCACGGCTTGCCTCCCGATCAAATTGAGGTCGGCGTTCTGCTGGGGCCACGACGAAGAACTTTGTTTGGAAATCGACGAGTTCTGAGAACTTAGTAAGCGCGCTCCTGAAGTTCGTGGAGTCTTCAATTTCGAAAGCAGTCACAGGGAATTGTCGGGTATTAAACCAAGTTACATCAATATACCTGCTGGCTTGGACAATGTGGGCAAACGTAAAGAGCGGGATTTTCTGAAGCGTTACAAGTCGGCCAAGAGTCTTCCCGTCGAAGACCTTAGATCTATCTGGCGCGTACGTCAGGAATCCCTCGTGGTTGCCAATTTCAACAAGCATCCCCTGTACGCGCGTGTGTTTATAATTCCGTTGTTGCTCCAGTTTCCGCGGCCTTGGTGCTTTCGGCAAGCGGTCCAGATATTTGGTGAGTGCATAGACACCCAAGCCGATACGCCTAAATCGAGAGTCTCTCTGCACTCGTTCCTGGATGGTTTTGAATGGAGTCTTGCCAGTCAGAGGCCGGTATTTTCCTATTTCCCTGTAGACCAACGAGAGTGGTGCGATATATCCATTATCGAGCAGTACGCGTTCTATTGCTTCTGAGAACGTTAGCTGATTCTTACGCTGCACCGTATGCGATTCTCTGCTTTGCGATTCAGCTACATAACTACAAGTAGAAGCGAACGATTCGTGCTAGTTCTTCACGTGTTGATGCTCTGCCAAGATAGAAAACACGACCATCGACCAGCACCCAAACGTCTCCGTTTTCCAGCCAGGAGATGAGCTTTCGTGCTAGTTTTGCACGGAAGAATTCTGTGTAGACTCCAAGTGAATTCTTCAATTCCATGGGGTCCTCCTCCTTTGGAACTTGCTCCTCGATTAATTGCCGCCGAGGAGCCTAGAAGGAACATCTGAGCCACAGAGTTGCAGGATAGTCTCCGATTGTAACATCTTTGGCTAGTCGTAGTACTCGGTGCCCAGGTGGGTGATGAGGGGCTCGCCGCGGAGCCAGCGCAGGGTGTTCTTGAGTTTCATCATTTGGATGAAGAGGTCGTGTTCGGGGTAAAGCTCGGGGGCGCACATGGGCGACTTGAAGTAGAAGCTGAGCCACTCCTGGATGCCGCGCAGCCCAGCGCGCTGGGCGAGGTCGAGGAAGAGGGCGAGGTCGAGCACCAGGGGCGCGGCCAGGATGGAGTCGCGGCAAAGGAAATCAATCTTGAGCTGCATGGGATAGCCGAGCCAGCCGAAAATATCAATGTTGTCCCAGCCTTCCTTGTTGTCGCCGCGAGGGGGATAGTAGTTGATGCGCACCTTGTGGTAGAAGCCGCCGTAGAGCTGGGGATAGAGCTGGGGCTGGAGGATGTATTCCAGCACGCCCAGCTTCGATTCCTCTTTGGTCTTGAAGGAGTAAGGGTCGTCGAGCACCTCACCGTCGCGGTTGCCCAGGATATTGGTGGAGAACCAGCCGCCCAGCCCGATCAAGCGCGACTTCAGCCCGGGGGCGATGATGGTCTTCATCAAGGTCTGCCCGGTCTTGAAATCCTTGCCGGCGATGGGAACTTTCTTTTTCTGGGCCAGCTCCTGCAAAGCGGGGATGTCCAGGGTGAGGTTGGGGGCGCCGTTGGCGAAGGGCACGCCCTCCTGGAGCGCCGCGTAGGCATAGAGCATCGAAGGCGCAATCGTCTCGTGGTTCTGCTTTAGGGCTTTTTCGAAACTGTCCAGGTCGCGGTGGACCGTGTCGGGTTTCTGATAGACCTCCGTGGAGCCGCACCAGATCATGATCAAGCGCTGCGCACGGTTGCGGGCCTTGAACTGCTGGATGTCCTCCCGGAGCTGCTGCGCCAAGTCCCACTTGCTCCCGCCTTTCTTGACGTAGGGGCCGTCGAGCTTGCGCACGTAGCGGGTGTCGAATACCCCCTTCATGGGCTTGATGGAGCTGAGGAAGGGCTTCAACTGGCTCAAGTGCTCGTGGTTCAGCACACCGGCCTTGCACGCCGCCTGGTAGGCGTTGTCCGGGAAGATGTCCCACCCCCCGAAGGTCAAGTCGCTTAACTCGGCCAGGGGAACGAAGTCTTTGATCCGGGGAACCCGGTTTTCGGGCCGCTTGCCCAGGCGAATCGTGCCCATCTGGGTGAGCGAGCCGATGGCGGGGGCGTGGCAGCGCCGGACCAACTCCACCCCGGCGAAAAACGTAGTGGCCACCGCGCCCAGCCCGGGCGTCAGCACCCCGAGCCTGCCCTTGGCAGGCGCAATCCTGCTCGGCCGACGCATCATGCGCGGGAACCCTCCCCTAGTGCGGTCCTAACTTGTTATGCGTGATCGCCAAAAGTCTCATTTCTTCGCAACGCTAATACTCTCGAGGCCTCGTGTGGCTTTCATTCAGGCTAGTTGGAACGGCACCAGGTAGCCAATCCCCCGGGCTGGTAATCTGTTATCATGTGCGAAGCTGGCCGGTTTTGCAAGCCTGTCCCGCCGTTGAAATATTCTACTCACATGGTGTCCCCGCGGTGAGGCACCTAGCGTGCGTCGCGATGCGGCTGGCTCCGAGTTTTCCGTACCGGGGGATACCAGCGCACCAGCCACTCTGGAGGGAACCCCAAAAAGAAGAACGCCTGGATGAAAAACCACGCCGCCAGCGTGCGCCACAAGCGGCTATGTCGCCCCTCCCCGGCTTGCCACCGCCGGGAGGATACCCCCAAGCGCTCGGGTAAGCAGACCGTTCTCCCCGCCTTGACCAGCCGCCGGGCAAACTCGTAATCCTCGAGCAGCGGCCACTCCCGGAAGCCGCCCAAGTGTTCAAACACGGCCCGGCGCACAAAAATTCCCGCGTCGCCGTAGAAGATTCCGAACCAGCGCCGCCAGCGGTTCACCCGCGTAAAGACCCGGCCGGGGAGCCCGTCACTGCTAAACTCCAAACTGAAACTGCCGCCCACCACCTGCGGGTCGGTCAGGGCGTGCTCTACCGCCGCCAGGGCCCCCGCGGGCAGCTGCACGTCTGCGTGGAGAAAGAGCAAGACCTCGCCGCGCGCCTGGTGCACGGCTCGGTTCAATTGCACGCCGCGGTTGCGCTCGCTCACCACCACCCGGGCGTAGCGCTCGGCCAGCTTCACCGTCCCGTCGGTGCTCGACCCATCGGCCACCACCACTTCCCCGGCGCCCGGCTCTCTGCACAGCTGTTGCAGAAGCACTTCGAGGGTGGATTCTTCGTTGTAGGTAGGAATGATGACTGAAATCATCGCGCTCCGAGGAAAATTAGATTCCGCCGCTAGCGGCGGGGGGCGGCCATTTTTCGGTAATGCCGTTCGCCCTCGGCCGAGATCAGCACCCACAGCCCGTAGATCCCCACCAGCGTGCCCAGCGGAAAGCTCAGCAGAGCCAGCACACAAACCACGATTGCCAGGGGCCGCGCCCACCCCCGGTAGTCGAGCAGCCCGGCCCCGGCGGCCACCGCGGCCACCGATAGGCCAAAAGCCACCCACGCCAAGGAAGTCAACATACCGGGTAGCAGCCCGCCGGGCAGCACGTGCCCCACCCTGTGGCCCAGGAAGCGCGCCAGGGGGCCGGCAACCCAGATCATCGCCAGCGCTTTCAGCAGTCCCAATCCACCCCATAGCAGGAGCAGCGCCGCCAGCAACTTCACGTGTCGGCGGTAATCGCGCACTGGCGCCGCCGGAGCTGTCGTCACCGCGGCGGAAAGTTTCTGCCCGCAGCGGGCGCAGAAGCTGTGGGTTTCGGCCACCTCGGCCCCGCAGTTGGGGCAGTACTTCATCGCCTTCTCACTCTTTCCCTGCGGTCAGGCCATCCGGAAGAACTGGCCCATGCGGCGGAATTTCTCGTAGCGGCGGGCCAACAATTCTTTGCTCGAGTAGGCGCGGAGCTCGGCCAAGGAGCGTTCGAGGGCGGTGTCGAGGATCTTCGCCATCTCTTTGTGATTCCGATGGGCGCCGCCCGCGGGTTCCGGGATGATGTCATCAATCAACCCCAAGGCGAGCAAATCCTCGGCGGTGATCCTGAGCGCCTCGGCGGCCCGCTCTTTCTGCCCGGCATCGCGCCACATAATCGAGGCGCAGCCTTCCGGCGAGATCACCGAATAGAAAGCGTTTTCCAGCATGTTGATCTTATCGCCAATGGCAATCGCCAGCGCCCCGCCGCTGCCGCCTTCGCCGGTGACGGTTACTACAATGGGCACCGGCAGGCGGGCGATCTCCCGCAGGTTGTGGGCGATGGCTGCCGCCTGGCCGCGCGCCTCCGCATCCACGCCAGGATAGGCCCCCTGGGTGTCGACCAGGGTGAAGATGGGCCGCCGAAACTTGGCGGCCAAGCGCATGGCTCGCAGCGCCTTGCGGTATCCCTCCGGCTTCGGCTGGCCGAAGTTTCGCGCCAAGCGCTCCTTGGTGTCGCGGCCTTTCTGGTGGCCGACCACCAGTACCGGCTCCCCGTGAAACCGGGCCATTCCGCAGATGATGGCCGGGTCGTCGCCGAAAGTCCGGTCGCCGTGGAGCTGGCTGAAATTTTCAAACAGTAGAGAGATGTAGTCCAGCGTATAGGGCCGCCGAGGATGCCGAGCCAGTTCCACCCGCTGCCAGGCGCGCGGCTGTCCGGCAGCCAACTCCTGCCGGAGCGCCCCCACCTGTCCCTTCAAGTCGTTGATTTGCTGCTGGACGCGGTCATCCCCCGGGCTTTCGCGCTCCAGCTCGGCGAGCTGCCGCTCCAGGCTGGCCAATTGTTGCTCGCTGGTTGCTTGCTCCGCCATCGCTTATGGCACCAGGGAGACCGCCGCCTCCCCGCAGAGCCCACGGAGCTCTGCCAGTAATTCGTCGTCCACCTGCACGCGCACGTCCTTGCCCCCTCTGTGCAGGCCGAATTCGGGCGGCAACCGAAACTCCACCCGGCAGCGGCCCGGCTTCCGCCGGAAGAGCGCCTCCAGTTGGTCAATGGTATCCACCGTGATCCGGCTGACGTCCAGGTGGATCACCACCCGGCTCGCGGGAGCCTGTCCCGAGTCAGGTTGAGGGGCTGGCAGCGCTTTCTCCAGCGGCGTCGCTTGCTGCACGGCCAAGCGCACGCCGCTCTCCTCCACGCGGATCCGGCCCTTGACCACCAAAGTGGCATCGGGATAGAGACAACTCTCCAGCCGCCGGAAGGCTTCCGGGAAGACGAGCAAGTCAATCACCCCGCTGAGATCCTCCAGGACGGCAATCGCCCAGCGCTCGCCCTTCTTGCTTCGCATCGGGCGCACCCGCACCAGGATACCCGCCAGACGGGCGCTGTCGTGGTTCTTCTTGGTCTCCAAGTCGGCGATGGACATCACCGCCAATTCGCGCAGCCGACCCTCGAAGCGCGCCAGGGGGTGGCCAGTGGTGAAGAAACCCAGGGTCTCCTTCTCATAGGCCAGTCGCTCGTGCTCCGGCCATTCATCCACGTCCGGGAGCGGGGGTGGAGGTGCCGGCTCCGCGGCGGCCCCGCCAAACAAGGCGTGCTGCCCGGTCTCCTTCTGTCGTTGCAGTCGAGCCCCGCGCTCCAGGGCGCGGTCCACGACCTCCAGCAGCGCCGCCCGGTGGGCCCCCAGGGAATCGAGCGCGCCCGCCTTCACCAAACTCTCCAGCACGCGCCGGTTCAGCACCCGCGCATCGATCTCCTCGCAGAACTGGAAGAGTGAGGTGAAACAGCCCACACGGCTGCGGGCCGCCCGGATGGCCTGGACGGTATTGAAGCCCACGTTGCGCACCGCACCCAAGCCGAAGCGGATGGCGTCGCCCGCCGGAGTGAAACTCCACTCGCTCGAATTCACGTCCGGGGGCAGAATCGTGATTCCCATCTCCCGGCACTCCCCAATGTATTTGACCACCTTTTCCGTGTTCCCGGTCTCCGCGGTGAGCAGAGCGGACATGAACTCCACCGGGTAGTGGGTCTTCAGGTAGGCGGTATGGTAGGCGAGCAAGGCGTAGGCGGCGGAATGGGACTTGTTGAAGCCGTAACCGGCAAACTGGGCCATCAAATCGAACAGCTTGCCCGCGCTTTTCTCCCCGATCATGCGCTGCCGGCAGCCGGCAATGAATTTCTCTCGCTGCCCCGCCATCTCCTTGGGCTTTTTCTTCCCCATGGCCCGGCGCAGCAAGTCGGCTTCGCCCAGGCTGAAGCCCGCCAGGCGGTTGGCAATCTGCATCACCTGTTCCTGGTAAACGATCACCCCGTAGGTCTCTTCCAGAATCTCCCGCAGCGCCGCCAGCTCGTAGGTGACCTTCTTCTGGCCCTGCTTGCGGGCAATGAAGTCGTCAATCATACCCCCCTGGATGGGCCCCGGGCGGTAGAGAGCGTTGAGTGCGATCAGGTCCTCCAGCCGCGCGGGCTGGTAGCGGCGGAGAATCTCCCGCATGCCGTGCGACTCGAATTGGAACACGCCGCTGGTGGCGCCGCGGGAAAAGAGCTGGTAGGTTTCCGCGTCGTCGAGCGGGATGTCCCCCAGGGTGAGCTGGAGGCCGCGATGCCGCTCCACCAGCTTCAGGGTGTCATCCAACACCGTCAGGGTGGCCAGCGCCAAGAAGTCCATCTTGAGCAGGCCGATTCGCTCCAAGTCGTCCATAGCAAACTGGGTGACAATTTCCTCCCGGTTCGTCCGGTAGAGGGGGACGAGTTGGCGCAGCGGCTGGGGGGAAATGACCACGCCGGCGGCGTGGGTGGAGGCGTGGCGGGCCAAACCCTCTAGCTTCCGCGCGGTGTCGATCACCCGCTTCACCTTCGGGTCGCGGTCGTAGTCCTGCTTGAGTCGCGGCGATTGCCGCAGCGCCTCCTCCAAAGTGATGTTGAGCGCCGGCGGCACCTGCTTGGCCAGCCGGTCGGCTTCGGCGTAGGGCAGCTCCAGGGCCCGGGCGGCGTCTTTGAGGGCGGCTTTGGCGGCCATGGTCCCGAAGGTGATGATCTGGGCGACGTTCTCCCGGCCGTACTTTTGGGTGACGTAGTCAATCACTTCGCCGCGCCGCCGCATGCAAAAGTCGATGTCAATGTCAGGGAGCGAGATGCGCTCTGGGTTCAGGAAGCGCTCAAAAAGCAATCCGTACTGCAAGGGGTCGATGTCGGTGATGCCCAAAGCGTAGCCCACCAAACTGCCGGCCGCCGAACCGCGCCCCGGGCCCACGGGAATGCCCTGCTCGCGCGCGTAGCGGATGAAGTCCCAAACGATCAGGAAGTAGCCGGCGAAGCGCATCTGCCGGATCATGCGCAGTTCCTGCTCCAACCGCTGCTCATAGGCGGCCAGCGGATTCCGCAGTCGTCCTTGGGCGGCCTGGAGAGCCAGGTGGGCGCGGCGGCGCTCGAAACCTTCGCGCGTCACCCTCTCGAAAAAGCTCTCCAGGGTCTCGCCCGCCGGCACCGCAAAAGGCGGAAAGGGGTTCTCAACTTTGTCGAGTTTCACCTGGCAGCGCTCGGCGATCGCCATCGTGCGCTTCACCGCCTCCGGCACGGCTGCGAAGACACGCAGCATCTCGTCGGCGCTCTTGAAGTAGAACTGGTCGGAGCCGAATTTCATTCGGTTCGTATCACTGACCATCTTGCCCGTCTGGATGCACAGGAGCACGTCGTGGGCGTGCGCGTCTTCCGGAAACAAGTAGTGGCAATCGTTGGTGGCCACCAAGGGGATGCCGGTCTCGGCCGACAGGCGCAGCAAGTCGGGTTGAATCCGGTGCTCCAGCTCCAACCCCTGGTCCTGAATTTCCAGGTAAAAATTGTCGCGGCCAAAGATCTCCCGGTAGTCGCCGGCGGCCCGCCGGGCGGCCTCGTAGTCATTGGCCAGCAGGCGCGCCGCCACTTCGCCTTGCAGACACGCCGAGAGGGCAATCAATCCCTGGCTGTGTTGCGCCAGCAGCTCCTTATCAATGCGGGGCTTGTAGTAGAAGCCCTCCAGGTGGCCGGCGGTCACCAACCGCACCAGGTTGCGATACCCTTCCTGGGTTTCGCAGAGCAAGACCAAGTGGTGGGTGCGTTCGCCGTTGCCGGAGCGCTCATGGCGGCTGCCCCGGGTGATGTACACCTCGCAGCCCAAGATGGGCCTTACGCCGTGCGCCTCTGCGGCTTGGTGGAACTTGACCGCCCCGAACAGATTGCCGTGATCGGTGACCGCCACCGCAGGCATCTGCTTGCGGGCGGCCAGCTCCGCCAGCCGCTCGATCCCGCAGGCACCGTCGAGCAGACTGTAGTCGCTGTGCAGATGGAGGTGGACGAACTCGTTCTTGGGCATCTGACCCCTATTCTACCAAGCTGGATGTTTTCTTGGGGGCGTCAATTCAACTCCCAAAACCTGCCCCCGCAGCGCTCACCGTGCGGGCCGCGCCGCCCACGGGTGGCTAGCGCCGGTGGCGCTTCTTCTTCGGCCTTGGTTTAGACTTCGGCTTTGGCCAGCCCTTGGCCCCCATCTTCTTCCCGGCTTTCGCCCGGGGTCTTTCCCGCGGCGTTGACTTCGCCGCGGGTTTCTCCACCACTTTTTCCGCAGCCACGCGTGGTGGTGCCTGGGGAGCCGCCGACGGTTTAGCCTTCGGGGACAGGGCGGGCTTGGCCGTCCCCGCGGCCCCCACAGCCTTTTCCTCCCGTCCGGGCTTCTTCCGTTTACGTTCCGGCTTGGGCTTGGGGAGGCCGGCCAGCTTGCGTAAAAACCGCAACTGCTCGGGGCGGTTGCGGAGCTTGCCGTCCAGTTGAGCGTCGAAATACTTTTCCAAAATCTCGTCAAACTTGGGGCCGGGCGGGACGCCCATCAATTGCAGTTCCCGCCCGGGGAGCTTGCTGCGCAAGGGACGGTACTTGAAGAGATAGTTGTAGATTTGCGGCTGGACCTTCCTTTTGTGGCTGTATTCCGCCAGGGTGAAGATCAGCCGCTCGACCGGAACCGACGTGAGCAAGGAGTAGATCTGCCGGGGCCTGAGCTTGCGGCGTCGCCCCAGTAATTTCACCACTTGGCGCGCCTCTCGCTCCAGACCCAAGGCCTGCTTCTGCTGGGCGCGGTTCAAGCTCAGGTTTCGCAGCAGGCGCTTCTGCGCACGCCTCTTCAGGCGCCGCAGCAAATAGTGCAGCACCAGATAGAAGGGGTCTAGCCGGTAGCCGGCTTCCTCCGCCTGCAGGCGGTATTTTTGCAGCTTGGCCAGACCTGCGTAGTCCGGCTGGCGCTTTTCCAGCATGGGGTGGAGCACAGCCAACAGCTTGTGCCCGGCCAGCGCCTTCAAGACAGCCACCGCATTGTCTTCCCGGGCGATTTCTTCCATCTCCCGGCCCAGCGACGCCGCCGGGATGATGTTCTGGTAGCCTCGCTCTAACGCCGTGCGGAATAGCTCCTGGGTGCGGGGCTCCGGCCGGAAGCCCAGGCGAGTGGCAAAGCGCACCAGCCGCAGGAGACGCAGGGGGTCGTGGAGAAAGCTGTAGTTGTGCATGACACGCAACTGGCGGCTCTCCACGTCCGCCAGACCGTTGGTGGGATCCAGCAGCAACCCCCGCGAGCCGGGGGTCAGCGATATCCCCATGGCATTCACGGAAAAATCGCGTCGGCGCAGGTCCTCCAGGATGGGTGCCGGCTTCACCTCCGGGGGTTTTCCCGGCTGCTGATAGAACTCATTGCGTGCCATCTCCAGGCTGAGAGAGACGCCCTCGGCGAGCCGGAGTTCCACGCTGCGCTGCAGCTCGTTCACCTCCCGGCGGCGGACCCCGTCGTCTTGCAGGCGCCGGGCCAGGCGCAGGGGATTGCCTTCCGCGGTGAAGTCGAGATCGCGGATGGGCGATCCGGTCATCAGGTCGCGCACCGCACCGCCAACCAAATAGAGGTTCAGGGAGATGTCCTGCGCTTCCTGTTGCACCCGATTCAGAACCCGGAGTTGTTCCGGCGACAGCCGGCTTTCCAGCATGAAGATGTAATCGGGCATAGCTCGCCCTCGCTAGGCTCGTGGGTGATGCATGGCGTAGATTTGCTTCAAGCGTTCCTGGGCTATGTGAGTATAAATCTGCGTGGTGGAAATGTCCGCATGACCCAACAGCAACTGCACGGCGCGCAGGTCGGCGCCGCGCTCCAGCAGATGGGTGGCAAAGCTGTGGCGCAGGACGTGCGGGCTGAGTCGCGCCCGGATACCCGCGGCCCGGGCGTAGGCCCGCAGCAAGCGCCAGAAATTCTGCCGCGTCATCCCCTGTCCGCGCTGACTCAAGAAGAGGTGAGGCGCCGGGCGGCGCTTGGCTAGGCGCGGACGCCCTGCCCGCAGATAGACCTCCAGCGCCGCTATGGCCTTCTTCCCCACGGGGATCACCCGCTCCTTGCTACCTTTTCCCTGGCAGCGCAGGTAGCCGGCCTCGAGCTGCACGTCGGACACCTTGAGATTGACCAACTCGGAGACCCGCACCCCGGTGGCGTAGAGCAGCTCGAGCATCGCCCTGTCGCGCAACCCCCCTCGGGTCGTGCTCGCCGGAGCGGCCAGCAGCCGCTCCACCTCCCCCAGAGTCAGGAACTTGGGCAGCCGCCTCCACACCCGAGGGGATTCAATGTGCTCGGTGGGGTCGTGGCGAATCATATCCTCCTGCTGGAGAAAGCGGAAAAAATTCCGCAGGGTCACCAACTGGCGGGCCACCGAGCGGCTGTCGAGCCCCCGCTGATAGAGCCAGCCGAGAAAGTCCACCACTTGGTTACGCTCCACCCGCGTCAGCGCCAGCCCGTGCCGCCCGCAGAACCTCGCGAACTGCTCCAAGTCGTGCCGGTAGGCCGCCACGGTGTTCCGGGCCAAGCCCCGTTCCACCTGAACGTAGTTAAGAAAGACCGCGATGTGGCTGCGCACTATTCCTTGTTGGGCGTGTAGGGCAGCGCCGCCGGCACGCCGGCGAGTTTTTCTTGCATCCGCCGGCCGGTGATGAGGGTGTGGAGCTCGCTCAGCTCTTCGGCACGCAACAACCAGGCCATTCCCAGATAAACACCCACTCCTGCCAGTATCGTAGCCAGGCAGCCTACCACCAACAAGGCGAAGCTCGATACTTCCACCAGGTTGAACTCTCCCCGCAGAAACCAGCAGACCACGCCCATGCCGGCCGTCGCGGCGAAGGTGCGCACGAGGGAGAGCCCCAGGCGGGCTTCATCCACCGCCCCCAGCCGTCGACGAAAGATGAGGTAGAGCACTCCGAGGTTCAAGTACGACGCCAGCGAAGTGGCCAGGGCGAGCCCGCCCTGCCGCAAAGGACCCACCAGCAGAAAGCACAGGATCACGTTGGCGACCAGCGCCAGCGTCGCCACCTGCACCGGGGTGGCGGTATCTTGGGTGGCGTAAAATCCTTGCACGACCAGGCGGACGGCGGCAATGGCCGGCAGCCCCAGCGCGTAAAACAGCAGCGCCCAGGCGGTCAACTCCGTGGAGGTCGCCTCGAAGGCCTTGTGCTGGAAGAGCATCCGCACGATGGGTTCGCGCAACACGATCATGCCCACCGCCGCCGGCACCACCACGAAGGCCACGTTGCGCAGGGCAAAGGTCAGCGTGCCCCGCAGCTCCGTCAACTTGTTTTGCACCGCTTGCTGGGACATTATGGGCAGAACCACCGTGGCCACGCTGATGGCGTACACGCCCAGCGCCACCTCCATCAGCCGCCCGGCGTAGTAGAGCGCGGAAATCCACCCTTCCTCCTGGCTGGCAAAAGCGGTGCTCACCAGAATGTTCACCTGGTAGATGCCCACGCCCAAGAACGCCGGCAGCATCAGCCGCGCCACCCGGCGGATGCCAGGGTGGCGGAAGTCGAGCTTGAACCCAAAACCCATCCCGCGCCGGATGAGCGCCGGCAGTTGGACACCGAGCTGCAAGATCCCGCCCAGCACCACCCCAAACGCCATCGCTACTGCTGGCTCCGTGTATCCAAAGATCCAAGCAGCGACCGCGGCGGCGATGATGGCCAGATTCAAAACGATGGGCACGGAGGCGGGCAAGCCGAAAACCCGCAGAGTGTTCAGCACCGCGCCCCCCAGCGCTGTGAGCGCGATCAACAGGCAGTACGGGAAGGTGATCCGCGTCAGGAGAACCGCCAGCGACCACTGCTCGGGTTGGGGGCTGAAGAGGGTGAACAGTCGCACCAGCGCCGGGGCAAAGATGATCCCCAGCAGCGTCACCCCGGTGAGCACCGTGGCCAGCGCCCAGAACATCCGCCGGGCGAAGTCCCACGACTCGGCCTCGGGTCGCTCGAGGCGGTAGGAGGTGAAGACGGGGATGAAGGCGCCGGTCATAGCCCCTTCGGCCATCAGGCGGCGCAAGAGGTTGGGGAGGCGAAAGGCGATGACGAAGGCGTCTGCGGCCAGCGAAGTGCCCAGCAGGATGGCAATGCTCAAGTCGCGGAGGTAGCCGAAGAAGCGGCTGAGGAGGGTGATAAATGTGACAGCTCGGGTGGAGCGCAGAATCTGCTGCGTTTGTGTCAACGCTTTCGTCGGTCCCGCTCCGGCGATTGACACCTCGCCCGCGCGCATACTAGCATAAGCGCCACTAGGGGTAAATGCCGCTTGCCGGCAGGCTCCCTCGAGCGCCCGATGAAGGTTACGTTCTCTTCCACGCACAAGAAAGTGGTGGTGGAAATCTTTGGCGGCCCCTGCCGGCGGGGTTACGTCAACCCGCGCCGCTTTGATCGCCCCGAGGGCTTGGAATTGCTCGACGAGGGCGGACAGCTACAGCAGCTCTCCTGGAAGAAGGTCAAAGCCGCCTGGTTCGTGCGCGATTGGAGCGACTCGCCGCCCCGACCCGATCCCACGGTTTTCCTGCGTCGGCCGCGCCTGGAGGGACTCTGGGTGCGTCTGCATTTCCGCGACAACGAAATCCTGGAGGGGATGCTGGCCAACAACCTGCTCCAGTTGAGTCCTCATGGTTACCTGGTCACTCCGCCTGACCTGAACGGCAATCACTCAAAGGCTTTCGTGCCTCGCACGGCGCTCACGGCACTGGAGGTGCTCGCCGTGATTCCCCGCCGCGCTGAGCGCCCGCATCGGCGGCGCCCGGCGCCCGCGGCCGCCCGCCAAGCCCGCCTGTTCACCGACTAGCCCGCGGCGCGCTTCTTTCTCTCCTGACCCAGTTCCGTTAGAATGCCCCCGGGAGTGAAAAGCAATGAAATTACGCGAAATTGCTGAGCGTTTGCAGTGTGAATACAGGGGAGCGGGCGAGGTGGAGATTCGCGGCGTGGCCGCCATCGAGTCGGCGGGACCCGGCGACCTCACCTTTCTGAGCAATCCCCGCTACCGCCGGCGGCTGCGGCAGACGCGGGCGGCGGCTGCCATTGTGGCCCCCGCCACCGAGGAGCTGCCGCTCCCCACCTTGCGCACCTCGAACCCCTACTACACCTTCGCCCGGGCCATCGAGCTCTTCCATCGCCCCCTGCCCTTCCCGTCGGGGATACACCCCACCGCGGTCGTCTCGCCGCGCGCCCGCATCGGGAAGGACGCGGCCATCGGCCCCTACTGTTTCGTGGACGACGATGTGGAAATCGGCGACCGCTGCCGCCTGCATAGTTTCGTGGTCATCTACCGGGGGGTGCGCGTCGGCGACGACTTCGTCGCCCACTCCCACGCGGTGGTGCGCGAGTCCTCCCGCCTGGGCGATCGGGTCAGCTTGCAAAATGGCGCCGTGGTCGGCTGCGACGGCTATGGCTTTGCCCGCCAGGACGACGGGAGGTATTACAAGATTCTGCCCACGGGCCGGACGATCATCGAAGACGAGGTGGAAATCCAGGCCCATGCCTGCATTGACCGCGCCACGGTGGGCGAGACCCGCATCGGGCGCGGCACCAAGGTCGACAACTTGGTTCAAGTGGGCCACTCCTCCACGGTGGGTGAGAACAGCCTGCTCTGCGGTCAGGTGGGGCTCGCGGGCAGCACCCACGTCGGCAACGACGTCATCCTCGCGGGTCAGGTGGGGGTCGCCGGGCACTGCGTGCTGGGCGATGGGGTGCGCGCCACCGGCCAGAGCGGGATCCCCAACGACGTCCCCGCCGGGCAAACTGTTTCCGGCTACCCCGCCATCGAGAACCGGCTGTGGCGCAAGACGGCGGCCCTCTGTGCGCGTCTGCCGGAACTCTACGAGCAGTTGCGGGCGCTGCGCGCCGAAGTAGCTGCCTTGAAGAAGCAAACCTAGCCGCGGCCTGAAGCAGTCGGGAGGGCTACCTCACCGGGCTAGCGCGGCTCGTCCGGCTCGCCGGCCACGAGTGCCGAGCTGCTCGCTGTCGCCCGCGATTCCTCGGGCAAGGCGGAGGCCACGACGGCCCGCACTTCTTCAGCCAGTCGCTGGCGCTCCTCGAGGCTTCGGTGGCGGATCTCCACGGGCGGGTGAATGGTCACGCGCACCACGCCCGGATAGATCTCCCACTTCCCTTTGGCCATAAGTGTGGCGGCGCCGTCCAGGGTGATGGGCACGATGGGCACCCCGGCACGGAGAGCCAGGACGAAAACCCCGTGCTTGAACCGTTGCAGCCGCCCGTCCGGAGTGCGCGTTCCTTCAGGAAAAACCAGGAAGGAGGTTCCGCGCTGCAGATGCCTCAGCGCCTCATCCACCGAGGCGCGCGCCGCTTCGGGATTTTCGCGGTCCACCCGCACAAAGTCAGCCAAGCGCAGGGCCGCCCCCAAGACCGGGATGGAGAACACCTGCCTCTTGCCCATCAGAGCGATGCGCGGCGGCAGCAGAACAAATAGGAGCGGGGCATCGACGTTGCTCTGGTGATTCGCCATATAGACGCAGGGGCGCCCGCGAGGCAGGTTTTCTTCCCCGTGGAGCTCCAGGCGTATCCCCGCCAGCCAGAGCCCCATGGCAGCCCCCCAGCGGGCAATGCGGTAGAGCGGGTCGATGCGCCGCGTCCAGCGGGCGTGCAGCACGAACGGGGTTCCCACCACGAACACATAGAGGAAGACGAGGGCGGCGGTGAGGGCAGCGCGGAGGTGGGCGAAAAGATGCGGCAAGGCTCTTGTCTCCCCCATCGAGCAGAGCTAGTATAGCACCCCTTCTCGGGGCGTCCCATGAGCGAGACTCTCTTCAAGGCCGACCTCCACGTCCACAGCTACCACTCCGGGCAGGCCAAACACCTGCGGATTATTCGCCCCCGCGACTGCTACTCACCCCCGCTGGACGTCTATCACACCGCCAAGAAACGCGGCATGGACTTGGTCACCATCACCGACCACGACTCCATCAACGGCTGCTTGGAGGTGCTCTCCCGCTATCCCGACTTGGACGACTTCATCATCAGCGAAGAAGTGACCGCCTTGGTTCCCGAATTCGGCCACCCCCTCCACATCGGCGTCTTCCACATCACCGAGGCACAGCACCGCGACATCCAAAAGCTGCGCGGCCACGCCGCCGAACTGGTGGGCTACCTAAAGCAGCAGAACATTCTGTTTGCCCTCAACCATTTCTTTCACAAATTCGACCGCATCCACCACTTACAGGACTACGTGCGCCACATCATCTCACTGTTCAACATCTTCGAGACGCGCAACGGCGCCATGCAGCGCGAGCACAACCAGCTCATCACCCAACTGCTGGACTTCGTCGCCCGCGAACAGAAACCCTACGGGATCATTGCCGGCAGCGACGCCCACACCTTGCGCCGCATCGGCACCACCTACACCGCCTCCCGGGCGCGCACCCGGGACGAGTTCCTGGAGGACATCCGCCAGGGGCGCGCCTTTGCCTGCGGCCGCCACGCCAATCATTGGGCCATCGCCGCCGACATCTACGGTGTGGTGTTGCGCTACTACCCCAGCGTGGTGCGCAACCGCCACCGCGACTACCGCCTGCCCACCCGCCTGAAGAACATTCTGGTCAGTCTTTCCCTGTCGCCGTTCCTGTTTTTGCCCTACCTGATTGCCGTGCGCCACACCCGCCAGGAACGCCAGCGCATCCGGCAGATCACGCGCCTGCTCTTCGCCGGCGAGCTGGCAGGCTCGCGTGCCGCTCTCTAGCGGAAGCCCACTTACTCGTTTTCTTCTTGGCCCGCCAGGGTTACTGACAGAGCGAACCGGGGTTAAGCGGGGGATGAAGGCCGCTTTCAGCTAGCAGCTTGTAGCCTTAGGCTTTCCTTACGGACAGTCTGACGCGGAGCTTGTTCCACAAATCGTCCTGCAACTTCCGTTCATCGTGCGTTCTCTCTCTAGCGGCGCGTCCTTGGTCGACTACCAAGGCCAATGCGTGCCCTGCTTTTCTGGAATAATAGATTGCTTGTCCCATAGCGTGCAGCGTGCCGTACTCGGTGCCCTCTTTCGTTAGCTTTACTTCTATTGGGATAACGCTCGACCTTTTTTGATTTCGAAGCTCCAGATCGGTGTCACATTCCCACCCAAACAGAGTGATAAATTTCTTAGATCCGCTCCGAACTTTCCAATCGGGATACTTTTGTTCAATCCATTTCCCCAACTCAAATTCGAGGTGTTTAAGTTCTGCGTTCTCGTTTTCATAGTGACGGCAAGGAAATTCGCGCTCGAACCATTGAGTCACTGCTTCAATTACTTCTTCATCGGTCACTGTTCCCCTCCGTTCAATTATTATCGTTTCGAGGAAAGGTAAATGTACTTGCTGATCAAGAGGGCGAGTCTCTTCCGGGTGGCGAGAGGAATTTTTTTCGCCTCGGTGATGATGGCGTGGGCGAGCGCCGCGCCGCACGTGCAGGTGCGCGCTTCAGGCACGTGGGGCACCGCCTCCCGGATGACTTTCTGCACGTTCTCGATATTGCGGGCCAGGTTCTCCATCACTTCGTGGCCGGTGACGGCGTCGTGCTGCGGGTGCCAGCAGTCGTAGTCAGTAACCATGGCGACGGTGGCGTAGCAGATTTCGGCTTCGCGAGCCAGCTTGGCTTCCTGCAGGTTGGTCATGCCGATCACGGCGAAGCCCAAGTTGCGATAGGTATGCGACTCGGCTTGGGTGGAAAACATCGGCCCTTCCATGCAGACGTAGGTACCGCCGCTGTGCGCCGTCACCCCGACGCGCCGGCAGGCATCCGCCAACACCTTCACCACCACCGGGCAGACCGGATGGGCAAAGCTGACGTGGGCGACGATGCCGTTGCCGAAGAAGGTGGAAATCCGCCCCCGGGTGCGGTCGAAGAACTGATCCGGGATGACGAACTCCATCGGCTTCAACTCTTCTTTGAGCGAGCCCACCGCGCTCACCGACAGGATGCGCTCCACCCCCAGCTTTTTGAAGCCGTAGATGTTGGCGCGGAAGTTGAGTTCCGAAGGCAGGATGCGGTGGCCGCGACCGTGCCGGGCGAGAAAGGCGACCCGCCTCCCCTCCAGCGTCCCCACCCGATAGGCGTCGGAGGGAGATCCAAAGGGGGTCGTGACCCGGACTTCCTTTGTGCGCCTCAACCCGGCCATTCCGTAGAGGCCGCTGCCGCCGATGATTCCCAGTTTGATTTGTCCCGCCACTGCTCGCCTCCTATTGGGGGGTGATCAGTTCCTGCTCCTCGACCGGTTCGGCCACCACTGTGCCGTCGCGCTCGCGCAGGTAGGCCGCCGGCACCTCAGGGTCGTGGGGAAAGAAACAGAGCCAGTCGTTGTGCACCGCCTCGGGAATCCAGCGCTTCTTGTTCTCTAGAGTCGTCAGCGGGTAAAGGTCATAGCCCATAATCCACGGATACGACAGGTGGGCGGTAGTGGGCACCAGGTCGGCAAAGAAAAATGCCGTGCGTTCGCCGGCCCGGAGGCGCACGCACTGCATATCGCGGGTATGTCCCGGCACCCGAATGAGCTCGACGCCCGGGGCGATCTCCGCTTCGCCCTCGAGCCACACCCACTGGTTGGTGGCGGCCAGCGGCTCGAAGTTTTCCGGGAGGTAGCTGGCGCGGTCGCGCTCGGTGGGGCGTTGCGCGTGCTCGTATTCGCCGCGCTGGACATAGTAGCGGGCACGCGGAAAAGTGGGCACCGGCTTTCCGTTTTTGCCCCAGCGGGTGTTCCAACCGCAGTGGTCAAAGTGGAGGTGGGTGTTGACCACGATGTCTACCTCCTCCGGCGCCACCCCGCAGCGCTGAAGCGAAGCCAGCAGCGTGACATTGTGCTCAATCCCGTAAATGTCCTGCCCCTTGGAATCGAACTTCTCCCCGGTGCCCGTCTCCACCAGGATGGTCCGGCCCGCGCTGCGAATCAGCAGGCAATTCAGGGCGAGGGTGATCCGGTTGCGGTCGTCCGCGGCCAGGCGGCGCTGCCAGAGGGGCTTGGGCACCACCCCGAACATGGCGCCGCCGTCCAGACGAAAGCGCCCGTCCGAGACCACAAAAATTTCGAGTTCGCCGAACTTCATTTTGCGTTTCCGGGAATAGCAGAAACCTCAGGGGCTAAAGCCCATCTTCTCTTGCGACGTTTTCGGCGGGGTTAAAACCCCGCCCCGCCAAAAACAAAACAAACTTCACTGTTCAGGCCACGGGCTTCTGCCTGTGGCCTGCAGCTTCGTTTCCCTTTCCTGCGGGGCTTCCACGAGTTCCACCAGCACGCCGCCGCAGCTCGCCGGGTGCAGGAAGGCATAGCGGTGGCCGCTGGCCCCGACTTTGTCGGGGCTGGCGCCGGATTCAGCCTTGCCGGGGAGCACGCGGACGCCAAGGGCCTCGAGCTGCCGCAGGCGGGCATCGAGCTGGGCCACCTCGATGGCGATGTGATGGATGCCTGGGCCGCGCTTCTCCAGGAAGCCGGCGATGGGTGAATCCGCCGCGGTCGCCTCCAGCAATTCCAAGCGCATGTTTCCCAGGGGCAGCATGGCCACCCGCACTTTCTCGGCCGGGAGGGTGTCGATGCCGGCAAGGCGCAAGCCCAGCGTGTCGCGATAGAACTTCAGCGCCTCGTCCAGGGAGCGCACGGCGATGCCAATGTGGTCGAGCTTCATTCCTCGATTCCCGCCGCGCGCAGCAGCTCTTCCACGACACTGTAAGGATCGCGCTGCCGCCGGGCAATCTGCCGGGCGTAGTCCCCCAGTTGGTCCTTGCCCACGCCGGCTTTCAGAACCCGTTCCAGTGCCTGCTGTCGAATCAGCTCCAGCAAGCGCTCCTGCCAGCGCTCGATCCGCTTCTGCTCGCGCAGCCCGGCTTGCTCAATGTGGGCGCCATAGTGGTCCAGCGCCGTGGCCAGCTCGGGCACCCCGATGCCGTCCGGGGCCACGGTTTTGACGATAGGAGGTTGCCAGCCATCGGCGCGCTGGCTCAGCCCCAGTACGACTTTAAGTTCCTGCTCCAGGCGATCGGTGTCGCTCCGGTCAGCTTTGTTGATGACGAAGACGTCGGCGATTTCCATCACCCCCGCCTTGAAGTTTTGCACGTCATCGCCCATCCCCGCCACCAGGAGCAGCACGGTGACGTCCGCCAGGCGCACGATGTCCACCTCATCCTGGCCCACACCCACGGTTTCGATGAGAATCAGGTCTTTGCCCGCCGCATCCAGAACCAGGGCGGCGTCTCCGCTGGCGCGCGCCAGGCCGCCCAGAAAGCCGCGGGTGGCCATGCTGCGGATGTAGATACCTTCATCGGTGGCGTGCTGCTGCATGCGGATGCGGTCGCCCAGCAAAGCGCCGCCGGTGAAGGGACTGGTGGGATCGACGGCGATGATGCCGACGCTCTTCCCCTGGGCGCGGTAGTGAGCGGCCAGGCGATTGGCCAGCGAACTCTTTCCGGTGCCGGGCGCTCCGGTCAAACCGACCAAGAGGGCGTTGCCGGTGGAGGGGAACAACTCCTGCACGATTTGGGCGGCGCCGGGCTCGGCGTTCTCGATGGCGCTGATGGCTCGAGCGATGGCGCGGGGAGTCCCGCGACGCACGCCCTCAACCACGGACGCGGCTTCCAGGGCAGCGGAGTTCCTCAACTCTTCTCCCGAACTTTGCCTAGCAATTGCCGGGCGATTACCAGCCGCTGAACCTCGCTGGTCCCTTCGCCGATGGTACACAACTTGACATCGCGATAAAACTTCTCCGCCGGGTAATCCTTGACGAAGCCGTAGCCGCCGTGGATTTGCACGGCTTCATTGGTGGCGCGCACCGCCACTTCACTGCTAAAGAGTTTAGCCATCGAGGAGAGTTTGGTGTCGGGCTCACCCTGGTCGGCGTGGTAGGCGGCCTCATAGGTCAGCCAGCGCGCCGCTTCCGCCTCCGTCTTCATTGAGGCGAGTTTCCACTGAATCGCCTGGAAGCTGGCGATGGCCTGTCCAAACTGTTTGCGTGCGCGGGCGTACGCCAGGGAGACATCAAAAGCGCCCTGCGCGATTCCCACCGCCAGGGCGGCAATGGAAATCCGGCCGCCGTCCAAGACGCGCAGGCTGTCGACGAAGCCTTGGCCTTCCCGGCCGAGCAGGTTTTCCTGTGGCAGCCGACAATCTTCGAAGATGACTTCCGAGGTTTCGCTGGCCCGCATCCCCAGCTTGTTTTCCTTCTTGCCCGGGCGGAAGCCGGGCGTGCCCTTCTCGATGACGAAGGCGGAGATGCCGTGGTGGCCTTTGGCCGGGTCGGTGACCGCCATGGCCACGCATACGTCAGCGTGGTGGCCGTTGGTGGTGAAGGTCTTGCCGCCGTTCAGCACCCAAGCACCGCCCTGGCACACGGCTGTGGTGCGGGTGCCGCCAGCATCGGAACCCGCCTCGGGCTCGGTCAGGCTCCAGCAGCCCAAGCGGGCGCCCTGCGCCAGCGGTATCACATATTTCTTGCGCTGCTCTTCGCTGCCGAACTTGAAGATGTGATTCGTGCACAGAGAGGTGTGGGCCGCCACCATCAGGGCCACCGAAGGGTCTACGCGGGCCAGCTCCTCAAGAACGATGCAGTACTCGATGTAGCCCAGCCCGGCGCCGCCGTACTCCTCCGGGAAGATCACCCCCCACAAGCCCAACGTCGCCAGTTGCGGAACAAGCTCTTCGGGGAACTGTGACGCTTCGTCCCACTCCATCACGTGCGGGCGAATCTCCGCTTCGGCGAATTCCCGCAGGGTACGCCGGAGTTGCTCTTGCTCGTCGGTGAATTTGAACTCCACGCGGTCTCCTGTTCTCCTGAGTGCAGGAAAAACAACTTTATATCATACCCAGTCCGGGGCAGCCAGTGAGCGCGGCGACAGGGCGGCGATCGAGGGCAGGCAGGAATGCCTGCCCTGCCAGGACAAGATCGGACATCTTTGCGGATGCGGATTTTGCGGATTTTGCGGATTTTGCGGTTTTGCCGTTCACTTTTTAGGGGCAAAAAAATGCCTCGCGGAAAAAATGTCCGCAAAATCCGCGAAAACCGCAGAAACCGTAGACTTGACCCCTGCCACCGGGGTAAGGCTTCCCCCCGGTGAAGGAGAGTTATGCGTCCGGGATGCATCCGAACGCATGCCACGGCTATGCCCCGAGTGGTGGACAACCAAGTTTGGTGGTGTGCCGACCCGGACTGCCAGCTCGGATTCCGGCCGCGAAAGTCCTGGCAGAAGTATCACAGCGACACTTGCCGCCGACGGCACTGGCGCCGCCGGAAAGAGGCCGAACTTCACCGGCCGGTGGCCTGCCCACATTGTGGCAAGCTCATCTCGCCCCCTGCAGCTTCACGCTTACTCAGAAGAGGCGAAGCAGGAAAAGCGAGGAGCAAAAAACGAAAGAACCGCCGGCGCCCGGCGGTTTACTGGATTCTCAATTACTGGTTTCTAAAATAAGGTACAGCTCAGCCCCGGAGACCGACTACTCGGGCCAGTGGGCATAGGCGTAGAGGATGTCCACCATTGACTTCTCGCAATCAGCCAGGCCCGCCACCTTGTCGTTGCCGTCGATGACGAAGTATTCGTCCACGGCGTGGGCGCGACTCCCGTGGCCGAGGCCGCCGGAGACGGCCGGGAGCTTGAGCGGGGGTCGGGTGTACTGCGCCTGGGGACTGGAGCCCGCCGAGCGGGGCCAGATGGCGGGCTCGATGCCGTACTTCTGGTAAACGCTGAGCACCGCCTGCACCACCGGTTCTTTGACGCTGGTGCGCGACCACTCATCACCACCCGCCAAGCTGCGCATCTCGATGTCGGAAAAGCCGTGGCGGTCGAGGTGCTGGCGAATCAGTCCTTCCTGCTCCTTTACCCCCTGGTTGGGCACCAGGCGGCTATCAAGCTTGCAAGCCGCTTTCTCCGGCAGGATGGTGGCCACGCCGGGGCCGGTGTAGCCGCCCCAGATGCCGTCAATGTTGAGCGTGGTGTCGAAGAGCAGATGGCGAATGGCTTCTTCGTCCGACCAGTCGCGCATCCAGGCGCGAACGTTCTCACGCTCGGAGGCGAAGGCACGGTCTTTGAATCGCTCGATCAGAGTGGCCACCAACATTTCCTCTTCTTCGGTGGGCGGGACAATCTTGTCGTAGTAGCCATCGATCAGGATGCGATTGCTGCGCTGGTCGTACATGGAGTTGAGCGCCTCCACCAGCCGCCACACCGGGCTTTCCAGGATGGCCTTGCGGCTGGAGTGGATGGGCATCTTCTGCGGGCCGCGGCCCCAGCGCTTTCCGCTCGACTCCAACTCCACGTAGGCAATGCCCTTGTTGCCCAGCACCATGCTCACCTGCCCTTCGCGGTTCTGCGCGGGCCCCGGGTTCAGGTGGGCGTTGGCGGTCTTCAGCTTGTCGCGGTACGGCTCCAAGACCTGGTGGAAATGAGGGCTGCCCTGTTCTTCCTCCCCGTCGCAGGTGAACATGATGTTCACCGGCAGCCTACCTGTGACCGCAATGATGGCTTCCAGGGCGTTGAGGAAGGCGCGTAGCGGGCCCTTGGAGTTGATGGCGCCGCGGGCGATGATCACGCTCGGGAAAGGCTCCATCGGCACCCGATTGGCGGCCAGGGGCGGCGATGACCACTCCTCTTTGTTGAACGGCTGGGTGTCGTACATAAAGTAGCGGGAGGTGGTCTTCTTCGCCCCCGCGTCATACCAGGCCCAGACGCCCGGGTTGCCATCGGTGGGCACCAGATTGGCTTCCTGGCAGCCGAGAGCTTTGAAATAACCCAAAAGCATTTCGGCGCAGTCCTGGATGCCCAGGTTCCAACTGGAAACGCTGGGCTGGCGGAGAAACTCCTGGATTTTGCCCACGTGCGCGTCAATGTGGGCGTCAATGTAGGCGTGAATCTTTTTCAGCGTGGGGGAGTCGAGCACGTCGGCGGCAAAACCCGCGGGCTCATCAAGAAAGGCAAAGACGCCCAAGCGCGTCCCGCAGAGCGGGACCAGGGCCGCTTTGCCCGAGAGGGCAAGAAATTCCTTTCGCGTCATCGCCATGGCACCACCTCCGGCTCCGGGTGGATTGCAAGCAGAAAGTGACCGAGCCCGCCTAGGCGGTGACGGCCGGCCGCACCACCTCTTGCAGGGCGCGGAGGGCGCGCTCGACCCCTTCCTCGCTCACGTCGTAGTGCGTCACCATCCGCATGATCGTGGGGCTGATGGCACCGACCAGCACGCGGCGCTCCTTCAGCTTGTCGGCAATTTGGTAGGCATCGAGACCGGTTCCGGAGACGTCAAAGACTAGGATGTTCGTCTCCACTTCTTCGGGGTTCAGGCGGATGCCGGGAATTTTCGCCAAGCCCTGGGCGAGGCGCTTCGCCTTGCGGTGATCCTCGATGAGCTGCGCGGGCCCTTTTTCCAGGGCCACCAGCGCCGCCGCGGCCAGCACGCCCGCCTGGCGCATTCCCCCGCCGAACATCTTGCGATAGACGCGCGCCTTTTCGATGAAGTCCTGCGAGCCCAGCACCAGCGAACCCACCGGCGCCCCCAGAGCCTTCGAGACACAAAACATAATGGAGTCAACTTTGCGAGTGACCTCGGCGACCGACTTGCCCAGGGCGACCGCCGCGTTGAAGATGCGGGCACCGTCGAGATGCACGGGGATGCCGCCCCCATGCGCCCTGTCGCAGATTTCCTCCTGCACCTCCACGGGGAGCACGCGGCCGCCGGCAAGGTTGTGCGTGTTCTCGACCGCGATCAGGCCGGTCTGGGCGCGGTAGTAAACTTTCGGCCGAATGGCCGGCTCGATCTGCTGCCAGGTGAGGATGCCGTCCGGGGTCGCCAGCGTGCGGGGCAAGCACCCAGCAATGGCGCTCATCGAGGCCATTTCGAAATTGACGATATGGCCGCGCGCCTCACAGATCACTTCGCTGCCCGGGTCGCAGTGGATGCGGATCGAAATCAGGTTGCCCATCGAGCCCGTGGGCACAAAAAGCGCCGCCTCCCGCTCGAACAGCGCGGCAGCGCGTTCTTGAAGGCGGTTAACTGTGGGGTCTTCCCCGTAGACGTCGTCGCCCACCTCGGCCTCCGCCATCGCCCGGCGCATCTCCGGTGTGGGTTTGGTGACGGTGTCGCTGCGCAGGTCAACCGCGTCGCCCCGCCGGTCGTCGGCCCGGGTGGTCTTGGCACCTTTGGGTTCAGAGCCCCTTGCCTTCACTGCTTCATCCTGGCCCGGGCTTCAGTCGCCGACGATTCTCACTTTAACTTCCCGGCGCCGGGGCCCGTCGAACTCACAGAAGAAGATTCCCTGCCAGCGCCCCAGGCCGAGCTTCCCCCCTTCAATGGGAACGATTTTCGAGCCGCCCACCAGGGAGGCCTTGATGTGGGAGTCGGCGTTGCCTTCGTAGTGCTTGTAGGCGGCGGTGCGCGGCACCAGACGGTCGAGGGTGTCCCCGATGTCCCGGGCCACGTCGGGATCGTCACTTTCGTTGATCAAAATGCCCGCGGTGGTGTGCGGCACATAGAGCTGGCATAGGCCGGTGTCGACCCCGGACTGCTTCACCACGCGAGCCACGTCCGGGGTGATGTCCTTGAGCTGGGTGCGCTTCTGGGTTTCGACCGGCACCACCTGCCAGGAAGTGGCTTTCAGACCGACGCTGCCCCGAGTGGGCTCTGTCTTCGACTTCACCGCTTTGCGCCGCCCCCTCCACAAGAAACTGGTTTCATTATAGCCACCCCTCTGTCCGCCTCCCTACAAAAAAATCACCTGGTGATCGCGGCCGGGGAAGTAGGGCTGTTCGAGCAAGCGGGACACCAAGTCCGGCCCCGAGCGCGCCACAAAACTCAAGAAGTTGACCTGCCGTTCCTGCAGGCCGTGCGCTGGGTAAAGAGCATTGAAGAGAATGCCCAGGTGGCGATCAATGATCTCTTTGCGTTCGGCCTGGGCCCCCGCCGCTTTGCGCCGAATCTTGTTGAACTGGTAGAGCATCTTGCGTCGGCTGGTCTCGGTGGCCCCGGCGAGGGTCGGATCGAGCTTCTTAACCTCCCGAGCCACCTCGGCGAGCAGCTTTTCGATCTTGCTCTCTCCCGCCCGGAGCTGTCCCACCAAGCGGGCGGGCAGGTGGCGCTCCGCCAAGCGGGCCCGAACCTGCGCGGGACCGCAAAATAGATCGGCCAGGGTGAGGCGATACTTCCCCAGCAGGCGCCGCACCTTCGCGTCCACCAGCGTCAGGCTGGCGCGCGGAACGACGACGGGCATCCGCCCCAGCAAGCTGTCATAGAGCACGCTGGCTTGGGCCAGATAGCACAGTTCGTTCGGACCCGCCACGTAGGCCACGGTGGGCAGCAGCCAGTCCTGTACCACCGGACGCAGCAGCACGTTGGCGCTGAAGCGTTCCGGGGCGGCTTCGAGCTCAGCCAGCAGCGCCGGGAGCGGTTGCTCCCTCTGCCCGGGAAGAACGAAGCCATTCGCCCGCCGACGCAGCGGCCAGCGCTGGCTGTCGATGGTTACGAAGAGCAGGGTGCCGTTCTCGCGCAAGCGCACCTGGGCGTGATAGCCGGCCCGCTTCAGTTCCCGATCCCGATTGCGCAGCGCAGCATGCAGGTTGTGCGCCTCCTCCAAGGCGCGGCGGAAGAGAGGGCGGCTCAAGGCGTGGAGCGTGGGATGCAAGGGGTCGAGAACCACCAGGCCGCGGCCGGCGAAAAGCCGCTGGAAGAACCGGGCAAAGGCGTGCGCATAGCTGACGCCCGGCGTATAGCCAGCCAGAAGGCTCTCGGCCTCCGCGACCCCGTCCCGCGGCCACAAGCGCTTGACCTGTTCCCGAAGCGTCTCGATCGAAGCATCAAAGGCGAGCTCCCCGATGGGGGTATTTTCGGCCGGGGCAGAGTTGTCGTAGAGGGCGAGGGGTTGATTCTGGGGGTCGAGCAGAAAGCAGTGGTTGACCTCGGCGAAGTCGTGGTCTTCGCTCGCCAGCCAGAACACCGGAACCGCCGGCATTCCTTCCGCGGTCAATTTTTCCGCCAGTCGAATGGCGGTGAGCGCTTTGTAGACGCTGTAGGCGGGCCCGCCGAACAGGCCGGCTTGCTGCCCGGTAACCACAGCCAGGGCGCGACCCTCGCCCAGGCGGGCAATGTTCGCCTGCGTTTCCCGATCCGCACCGAAGTGCTGGTTCTGCTCGCCCAGCACGTCAGCCAGGGCGCTGCGGCGGCTCGCTTCGAGGGAAATCTTTGCCGCGGCAGCCGAGAAGCTCGCCGGGTTGAAAGGGTCGTAAGCGTAGAAAGCTGCGACGCGGGAAAAACGGTACAGGAAGTCGGTAAACAGAGCGGTGGTGTGCGGAATCTCGGTGAAAGGGATACAGTGCGACTCCATGGAGCCGCTCATCATAATCGGGGTGCGGGCAACACGGCAAGCGGGCTGCTACCCGGATGCGCTCACGGCGCGAAGGACACGGGTCAGTTCCGCTTTCGCCTTCGCGTCCAGCGGCTGCAGCGGGGCCCGGGGGAGGCCGCCGGCATAGCCGCGCAGCTCCATGGCAAACTTCAAGCCAGCGATGCCGTAGCCAGAGGTGACGGCGACGGTGGCTTCGAGGAGCCGTTGCTGCAACGTGCGTGCCCGGGCATGGTCGCCCCGGCGATAGGCCTGGTGGAGTTCCGTGCACAGTTCGGGAAGCACGCAGGCGACAGCCAGGATGCCGCCGCGCGCCCCGAGGCACAGCGAGGGATAGAGGGTAGTGGCCGATCCCACCCAGACCTGGAAATCAGGAGGGACGAGGCGCAGCATCTCTGCCACCCGCTGAACGTTGCCGGAACTGTCTTTGATGCCAAAGATGTTGGGATGCGCCGCGAGCCGCGCCACCAGCGGTGCCTCCATCGCCAGGCCGGTGAACTGCGGCACCGAATAGAGCAGCACAGGAATGGGACTGGCGTCGGCGACCTCACCGAAGTGCCGCTCCCAGGCCGCCTCGGTCATCTGCGCCTTGAAGTAAGAGGGGGTGCGCACCAGGGCGGCCTGGTAGCCGAGGTCAGCGGCCCGGCGGGTCAGGGTGATGGTTTCGGCAGTTGCCTCGCAGCCTGTACCGGCGATCAGAAATTTCTCCCGGGCGGCAGAGGCGCGCACCGTCTCCCAGACCTTGAACTTTTCCTCCTCCCTTAAGTAAACCACTTCGCCCGTGGAGCCAAGCACGACATAGCCCGCCAGGGCCGTTCGGTTGTACTTCTCAACATTCGCCGCCAGCGCCGCCAGGTCAACGCTGCCGGCGGCGGCGAACGGGGTGGTCAGGGGCGGCAGGACACCCTGAAGAGCACTCAGCGCAGTCGTCATTCGGGTTGCTCCTGGGCAAAGGCCACACGCAGAGGGGCGCGCGGGGAAACCGCGGACGAGATGGGCTGCGCCCCCCGCATCGCGGTAGCAAACCGCGGGTGCAGGTCCTGCAAGCAGCGGACTTCGAGCCGGTGCCCTTGCAGGGCTTCAATCCCGGTCACCGCCGCCATGGCGGCTTCCAGCGTGGTGATGCAAGGCACCTGATGGCGGATGGCGGAGCGGCGAATCGCCCGCTCGTCATAGAACGACTGACGGCCGAGCGGGGTGTTGACCACCAACTGAATCGTGCCCGTCTTGATGAGATCCACCACATTCGGCCGGCCTTCCTTCACCTTGAAGACGGTGTCCACGGCCAAACCCGCCGCCGCCAGCGCCTGGGCGGTGCCGCGGGTGGCCACCAGTCGGAAACCGCAGGCGCTCAACTGCCGGGCGATGGGCAGCAGAGCCTTCTTGTCGCGATCGTTCACGCTGAGGAAAACGCAGCCGGCGGCGGGCAGACGCTGCCCCGCGGAAAGTTGCGCTTTGGCAAAGGCCAAGCCGAAGCTGGCGGCCACACCCATGACTTCCCCGGTGGATTTCATTTCGGGGCCCAGGATGGTGTCCACGCCGGGAAAACGGTTGAAAGGAAACACGGGCGACTTGACCGCGTAGAGCCCGTCCCGGTGGACGGGGGCCGGCAGATTGAAGTCGCGCAGGCGGGCGCCGGTCATCAGCAAGGCGGCAATCTTGGCCAAGGGGACGCCGGTGGCCTTGCTCACGTAGGGCACGGTGCGCGAGGCCCGGGGATTCACTTCCAGCACGTAAACCGTGTCGCCCTGACCACCTTCCGGGTGTGAGGGGACGGCGTACTGCACGTTCATCAGGCCCACCACGTTGAGGGCGCGGGCCAAGCGGGTGGTGTAGTCGCGCAGGGTCTCGAGATGGCGCGCTTCCAACTGGTAGGCGGGCAACACGCAGGAGGAGTCGCCGGAATGGATACCGGCCTCTTCGATGTGCTCCATGATGCCGCCGATGTAGACCTCCTCACCGTCAGCCAGGGCGTCCACATCCAGCTCGAAGGAATCCTCCAGGAACTGGTCGATGAGGATGGGGAAGCCTTGCACGAACTCGCCGGCTTCCCGGGCGTAGGTCTCAACGGTGGCGCGGTCGTAGGCAATCACCATCGCCCGACCCCCGAGCACGTAGGAGGGGCGCACGACCACGGGAAAACCGATGCGTTCGGCCACTTCGACCGCTTCGGCCACGCTCCAGGCGGTGCCGTGGCGCGGCGGAGGAATGCGCAGCTCGGCCAGGAGGTGGCTGAAGCGCTGCCGGTCTTCGGCCAGGTCAATTGACTCCGGGGAGGTGCCGATGATGTTCACCCCCGCCTGTTTGAGCGCCCGGGCCAGGTTGAGTGGCGTCTGCCCGCCAAACTGCACGATGGCCCCGGTGGGGCGCTCGCGGGCCACGATGCCCATCACGTCTTCGAAGCTCAAAGGCTCGAAGTAAAGGCGGTCGGAGGTGTCGTAGTCGGTGGACACGGTTTCGGGATTGCAGTTCACCATCACCGTTTCGTAGCCGGCGGCCTTCAAGGCGAAGGCGGCATGGCAGCAGCAGTAGTCGAACTCGATGCCTTGCCCGATGCGGTTGGGACCGCTGCCCAGAATCACAATCTTGGGTTTGGGCGTCGCCTGGGTTTCGTCCTCCTCCTCGTAGGTGGAGTAGAGGTACGGGGTGAACGACTCAAACTCCGCTGCGCAAGTGTCCACCCGCTTGAAGACGGCTTCGATGCCCTGCTCGCGGCGCCGCTGGCGCACCGCTTCCGCTGTGGTCTCCCACCCCTCGGCCAGGTGTTCGTCCGAGAAGCCGGTACGCTTGGCCTCGCGCAGCAGCTCGGGGGGAACCGCCGGGAAAGCATGGGCGGCAAGCCGCTGCTCCAGGGCAACGATCTGCTCCAACTGGCGCACAAACCAGGGGTCGATGTGGGTCAAGCGGAAGATTTCCTCCCGGCTGACTTGCTGCCGCAGCGCCGCCAGCAGGGCATCCAGCCGTTCCGGGTTGGGGGTGACGAGAAGGCTTCGCAGACGCTCCTCAGAGAGGCGGGGCCGGGCAAAGCGCTTGCCGGTTTCGAGCGAACGCATTCCCTTCAGCAGCGCTTCCGGGAAGGTGCGTCCGATGGCCATCACCTCGCCCACCGAGCGCATCTCGGTTCCCAGGGTGGGTTGGCTCCCGGGGAATTTTTCAAACTGCCACTTGGGAATCTTCACCACCACGTAGTCAAGGGTGGGCTCGAAGCATGCCGGGGTTTGGCGGGTGATGTCGTTGGGAATTTCATCCAGCCGGTAGCCCACCGCCAGCTTGGCGGCAATCTTGGCGATGGGAAACCCGGTGGCTTTCGACGCCAGGGCCGAGCTGCGCGACACCCGCGGATTCATCTCGATGATCAGCAGGCGGCCGCTTTCCGGATCCACGGCGAACTGGATGTTGGAGCCGCCGGTGTCCACCCCCACTTCGCGGATGATGCGCTGAGCCCAGTCGCGCATCTGCTGGTATTCCTTGTCGGTGAGGGTTTGGGCGGGGGCCACGGTGATGGAGTCGCCGGTGTGCACGCCCATGGGGTCGAAGTTTTCGATCGAGCAGATCACGACCACGTTGTCGGCCAGGTCGCGCATCACCTCCAGCTCGAATTCCTTCCACCCCAGGACCGACTCCTCGATCAGTACCTCGTGGACCGGGCTGAGGTCGAGCCCGCGACTTACAATCTCCTCAAACTCCTCGGCATCGAAAGCCAGCCCGCCACCGGTGCCCGCCAAGGTGAACGACGGACGAACCACTACCGGGTAGCCCACCTTCTCCACAAAAACGCGGGCGGTTTTCAGATTGTTCGCCAGCGAGCTGCGCGGGGTGTCGAGGCCACACTTAGCGGCAGCGTGTTTGAACCACAGACGGTCTTCGGCGATTTTGATGGCGCGCAGCGAGGCGCCAATCAATTCCACCCGGTAGTTTTCCAGCACGCCCCTCTCGGCCAGCTCCACCGCCAGGTTGAGCGCCGTCTGCCCGCCCACGGTGGGCAGCAAGGCGTCGGGGCGCTCGGCGGCGA
>JBHHYS010000002.1:0-53709 GCA_046757645.1 Terriglobia bacterium
GAGGGTTTTGAACTATCAGAATAGAGTGGCGATGAGGAGAGTAGTTGTGAATCGGCGATTGATTCGTCCTAGCTTGGCCGAGGTAAGAGAGCAGGCGGTAACCGGGGGACCCCCGCAACGCCGCAAGCCTGTGCCCCCCGAGCAGACCCACGCGGAGTCGTACTACTACGTCAAACAGATGCAGGCGCGGACACCGATGGTGGTGGTTCTGCACGATGGGGAGGTGCTTCGCGGCACCATCGAGTGGTATGACAAGAATTGCATCAAGCTAACCCGCACCAGCGCCCCCAACTTGCTGCTCTACAAGGCGAGCATCAAGTACCTCTACAAGGACGAGGAGGGCACAAGCAGCACCCCCTCCCAAGAGCCGGAAATGGCCCACGCGGGCCGCGAACGGGAGTAGTTGACCCGCCCGGCTCCGGTTCACCCTTGTTCGCTCCTCAGGTCTTATCCTCGGGCGGGCGGATGCTGTAGGTCAGTAAACTCTTGGCCACCAGCGCCCCGGCGGTGTTCCGTATCTCGACCTCGCCCACCGCCCATCGCTTTCCCTGGCGCAACACCCGGGCATCGGCGCGCAAGCGACCTCGCTGATGGGAAGTCAGGTAGTTGATCTTCATCTCCACGGTGGAGATCAAGGTAAAGCGCGGCAGCCGGGTAAAGATGGCCATGGCCAAGGCGGTGTCGGCCAGCGCCGCCAGTACGCCTCCGTGAATCCCCTGGGGGTGAGAGTGCCGCGGGCGGGCGTCCAGCGTCAGCGTAGCCCGTCCTGGGCTCAGACGGCTCAGCTTCATTCCCAACATCCGCACCGCACCCACCCGCCGGAATTTCTTCCGAATCTCGGTGTAGCGAGGTTTCTGGCTCGCCATGCGCTTCTCAGCCGGCTGTGTAGCCCCCGTCGAGGGGGAAAGCAGCGCCGGTAATCCAACTGGAATCCTCGCTGGCTAGAAAGAGAGCCAGGCGGGCCACATCCTCGGGCGTTCCCATCCGACCCAGAGGAATTTGGGCGGTTCGCCGGGCCAGCTCAGCGGCGGGGTCGCCCGCTCGTTCCAGCGATTCCCGGCCCATGGGAGTGTCCACCAGCGAGGGGCAAATGCAGTTGACCCGAATCCCCTCCCCCGCGTGGTCGAGAGCCATGGCTTTGGTCAGGAGCACCAACCCGCCCTTGGAGGTGGCATAGGCTACGCGCCGCTTCATGCCCACCAACCCCAGCACGGAGCCGATGTTCACGATCGATCCCCCACCGGCGCGCCGCAGTTCCGGGAGCACGTGCTTCGAGAGGAGAAACACGCCCTTGAGGTTGGTGTCCATCATCCGGTCCCAGTCGGCCTCGCCCGTCTCCTCGGCCGTGCCCGCCATCCAGTAGGCGGCGTTGTTCACCACCACGTGCAACCCATCGTATTCTTTCACCGTGCGGCCCACCAGGGCTTTGACCTCGGCTTCCCGGGTGACGTCGCAGGGCTGGGCGAAGGCCTGGCCCCCGCCGCCAGCAATGCTGCGGACCACCGCCTCCAGCGGCTGTTGACGCCGCCCGGCCAGCACCACTGCCGCTCCTTTCCGGACAAACAATTCGGCGCAGGCACGCCCGATGCCGCTTCCCGCCCCGGTTACAATCGCAACCTTTCCCGCCAGCTTCATCGCAAAAAATAAAAGGAAAAGCAGCGCACTCTAACACGCAGGCGCGTCTAAAGTCTATTGGGGCCGAGGAGCCTTGCGAGGGTGAAACGGCGTCTGTTAGAGTGAGCGCGGCATGAGGATCGGAATCACTTGCTATCCCACCTATGGCGGCAGCGGGGTGGTGGCGACCGAGCTGGGCATGGAGCTGGCCGCCCGCGGGCATGAAATCCACTTCATCAGCTACGCGCAGCCCATCCGCCTGACGGAGTTCAACAGCCAACCCGACGTGCTCCAGCGCATTTCCTACCACGAAGTCGAGGTGATGGCCTACCCGCTCTTCGACTACCCACCCTACGCCCTTTCGCTGGCCACCAAGATGGCCGAGGTGGCCGAGCACTATGCGCTCGACCTGCTCCATGTCCACTACGCCATCCCGCACTCGGTCAGCGCCTATCTGGCCCAGGCGATGCTGGCCCCGCGCTCCTTGCCCTTCGTCACCACCCTGCACGGCACCGACATCACCTTGGTGGGCCAAGACCGCTCCTTCCTTCCCATCACCCGCTTCGCCATTGAACAGTCGAGCGGCGTCACCGCCGTCTCCCACTACCTGCGCGAGGTCACCCGGCGGGAGTTCAGCGTGCAAAAGCCCATCGAAGTCATCACCAACTTCGTCAACTGCGACCGCTACAAACGCTGCCCGGACCCCCACCGCCGCCAGCCGTTCAGCCCCCGGGGGGAATTTCTCATCGCCCACCTCTCCAACTTCCGTCCGGTCAAGCGCATTCCCGACGTGATTGAAGTTTTCGGTCGGGTTCGGGAGAAGTTACCGGCGCGTCTGCTCCTGATTGGCGACGGCCCGGAACGCACCAACGCCGAATACCTGGTGCGGCAGAAAGGCATCAGCGACGACGTGGTCTTTCTCGGTAAGCAAGACGCCGTGCAGGAAAAACTCGGGCTGTGCGATTTGTTTTTGCTGCCCAGCGAGCTGGAGTCCTTCGGGCTCGCCGCCCTGGAAGCAATGGCCTGCGAGGTGCCGGTGATTGCCAGCGACGTGGGCGGCCTGCGCGAGCTGATTCATCCGGGAGAAGACGGCTGCCTGGTGCCCCCGCGCGACATTGACACCATGGCCCGCTGCGCTCTCGAACTGCTCACCCAGCCGGAGCGCGCCCGGGAGATGGGTCGCCGCGCCCGGGAGAGCGCCCAGGCTCGCTTCTGCTCCACCCTGATCATTCCCCGCTACGAGGCCTTCTACCAGCAAATCCTCGACCAGGCCGGATAAGAAGCGGAAGCCCCCTAACCGCCGAATCCTTTGGCGACAGGCAGCTACCCGAGAGACACTTCGGGGAGTTCGATGTGGATGGTGGTACCAAGCCCGGGCAGACTCTCGATTCTGAGCACGTAGTCCGTCCCGTAGAGCACCTTCAGCCGCTCGATGACGTTGCTGATGCCGATGCCGCTGCCGTAAATCTCTGCGATGCGTTCCTGGGCGATCCCCACCCCGTTGTCCTCCACCTCGATCACCAGCCGCCCATCCAGCCGCGCCGTCCGCAGCCGCACCTCGCCCCCATCAATGCGGGGGGCCAGCCCGTGGCGGATGGAGTTTTCGATCAGGGGTTGCAGGAGCATGCTGGGGACAATGGCATCCAGGGTCTGCTCGTCAATCTGCTTGTGAAACTGCAGTTTTTCCGGGCCGAACCGCTGCATCTCGATGTCCAGGTAGTCGTCAATAAACTCCAACTCTTGCCGCAAGGGCACAAAGCTCTCATGCTTGCGAAGCAGGCGGCGCAGAATGTTGGATAGCTTGACCAGCAGCTCGCGCGCCGCGTCCGGGTTGAGGCGCGTCAGCGAGCCAACCGTATTCAGGGTATTGAAGAGAAAGTGCGGGTTGATCCGGCTGGTCAGCGCCTCCATGCGCGCCGCGAGCAGCGATTGCTCCCGTTCCTGCAATTTGATCTGGATGCGGGTGTTGTTCCAGATCATCAGCGAGACCGCGACCCCGAAAGTGGTTCCCAGCACCGGCAAGACCAGCATCCACCTCTCTTCCGCGCCCAGGTAGTAGAGCGCTCCGGGGAATATCTGCCCCAAGCCGATGCGCGATAGCTCCAGCCCGGCGGACATCAGTAGAGGGAGTATCTGCCACGTCCCCTCCCCTTTGGCGAACAGCCTGTACACCCACCGGGGTACGCTCAGGAAAACAAAGGGTCCGAAGTTCCATACCCGCTCTTTGTTCACACACAGCTCGCGCAGCACGCCGCCCACCGCGCCGCAGAGCACCCCAAAGGGCAGCGACAGCAATTCCTCGTTGAAGAAAGCGGGCAGGGCCACTAGGGTTCCCACCATCATCCCTGTCGTCCGCCCGCCCACCAGGCCAGCCACCAAGGCCCCTTCCAGACTCACGTCCGTCGCCTTGTAGCCAAGCAGGATGCGGGTGAGGACTCCGAGGGCTACGGGGGGCCCGTAGAGCAACACAAAGAGCAAGCGTTCGTCCAGGCTCCGCTCCTCTTTGAGCAGCACGCGCTGGAAGAGGGTTGAGCGCGCAATCAGCGCGGCAATCGAGGAGGCCACGGCCAACCGGAACAGCAGAGTGAAAACTATATCTTGGAGAGGAAGCCCCTGCCCCATGCCCCTCCTTCGCTGTGCTTACGGTAGCAGCAGGACGCTTGGCTTGTAAAGCCGCCGCCGGGTTGCTTACCTATGTGCCCACGCCTATAATGGCCGGGTGAAGAAAAAAAAGAACGCCCGCCTGCACCTCCGCAAGGCGGCCGAAGCCCGCCTTCCCACCCGCTTCGGCTTTTTCCGCATTCTCGGCCTGGAGAACAATCGCCGGGAGTGGCTCGTGGCACTGGTCAAGGGCAACCTGAGCCGCGCCGGCGCCCCCTTGGTGCGTATCCACTCCCAGTGCCTCACCGGCGACGTCTTTGGGTCGTCGCGGTGCGATTGCCGCGCCCAACTCGAACTCGCTCTGAAACAAATCGCCCGCCAGGGTGCCGGGGTGCTCGTCTATGAACCCCAGGAAGGCCGGGGCATCGGCCTAATCAACAAGCTCATGGCCTATGAATTGCAAGACCAGGGCCTGGATACGGTGGAGGCCAACCGGCGTCTCGGTTTCCCCCCCGACCGCCGGGACTATGCCCTGGTGGCGGCCGCCCTGCGCTTCCTCAAGCTGAGGCAGGTCCGTCTGCTCTCCAACAATCCCGACAAAGTCGTGGCCCTTGAGCGTGCGGGGATCCGCGTGGTGGAGCGCCTTCCCTGCCAGCCGAACTCCACTCGAGGCCACCGCACTTACCTGCGGGTGAAAAAGAGAAAACTCGGCCACCTGCTGGCGCTGTAGCCGGGGTCGCCCCGAGCGGGGAGAGAAACCGCCCTAGCCACCACCCACCAGGTGCACGATCTCCAGCTGGTCTCCGGCCTCGACTCTCACTGCCGGCCAGCGCTCCCGCTTGACTATTTCCCGGTTCCGCTCAATCGCCACCCGCTCTTCGCTCACCTTCAAGTGGCGAAGCAGATCACGCAAGCTGAGGGTGTCGGGGACCTCGCGCACTTCTCCGTTGATGGTGACCTGCATCAGGTCTTGTTTTTGGGCTTGGGACGTATGGTGTACTTGATTTCGTCTTCGCCCTCGGCGGAGGTTGCCTGGATCAGCAGTTGCGCTCCGCCGGGGCCCAGCCGCGGCATATGGAACTGCAGCTCTGCCTCTCCGTCGGCCCCGGTTTTTGCCTCAAACTCGTAGGGATGAGGGGTCCCGGTGTGTAGCGAGACGAGCACGCGAGCGCCCGGCAGCGGTGTTCCCCCGTCGCGTTTGCTGACCACCACTTTGAGGGTTGCTGTCCTCCCCTTCAGAAACGTGGCTGGGTTCAGTAACTGCACGCCGATACCGCTTGGCACTACCTCCGTCTCGAGCTGCCCCATCTCCGGCAGCCGGCCGCCGCGTACTTCTTCGATGATCTCCTTGTGCTGGCGTTCCAACATGGCTTGCAGCTCGGATTCGCTGAAGTCCGGGGATACCAGGAAATCGCGGTAACTCGTACCGCGCCGCGCCAGCACCCACCCCTTGACGTAAACCGTAGTGTCGAGGATGGGGTTGTTGACACCCCGATCCTCCGTCTGCACGTGAAAGACGGTGTCGCCCACTTTAACGTTAGTGTTGAACCCGAAGACCGGCATTCCCGAACCCGCCCCCGACCATCGCTCGGCGGGCGCTTGCCGCCCCGGCCCGCCCCGGCTTGACATCCCCAGGGAGCAACCCTATAGTCGCGGGTTAGCGTTTTTTCGCGGGCGTCCGCCATTATAGCATCGCCGCCGTCCCGCGCCCCAACAGGATGAACCAGAGCTACTTATCCAACTACGCGCCTATTCTCATCCACCTCGTGTTGGTGGCCGGTCTGGCAGCGGCCATGATGCTGGTTTCCTGGCTGGTGGGCGAACACCGCCCCACCCGAAGCAAACTCACTCCGTATGAGTGCGGTATCCTTCCCACCGGCGACGCCCGCCAACCCATGGCGGTCAAGTTCTATCTGGTGGCGATGATTTTCATCCTTTTCGATGTGGAAGCGATGTTTCTCTTTCCCTGGGCCGTCATCTACCGGGAGCTGCGAATGTTCGGGTTCGTCGAGATGTTCCTCTACATCCTGATTTTGCTGGTCGGCTACATCTACTTGTGGAAAAAGGGCGCTCTCGACTGGGGTGCCTGAGACCGGCCCCAGGCAAAAACTCATGACTACCTCCCCGGGATTGGCCGCACGTCCTGCGGTGCGAAAGCTGCAATCCTTCCACCCCCGCGCGGTGTCGGCGGCCAGCGAGTTTCGCGGCCAACTGACGGTTGTGACCCCGCCCGAATTGATTCGCGAGGTCTGCGAGTTCCTGCGCAGCGATCCCGAACTGCGGTTCAACTTTCTGGTGGATATCACCGCTGTGGACCGCTACCCGATCGAGCCCCGATTCGAAGTTGTTTATCACCTGCGCTCCATGACCACCGGGAAGCGCCTGCGCCTCAAAGCCTTGCTCTCGGGGGATGATCCCCGGATTGATTCGCTCTTCGGACTCTGGCCTGCCGCCGATATGCTGGAACGCGAAGTCTACGACCTCTTCGGCATTCGCTTCGACGGTCACCCCAACCTGCGCCGCCTGCTGATGCCGGAGGATTGGGAGGGCCATCCCCTGCGCAAGGACTATCCGGTGGAAGGGTACCGCTAATGGCAGAGCCGCTCGCCCCGCCTCCCCGCTCCACCGAGACAATGACGCTCAACATGGGGCCGCAGCACCCCTCCACCCATGGCGTCCTCCGGGTGATTCTTGAACTCGACGGCGAGACCATCGTGCGCGCCACCCCCGATATCGGCTACCTCCACACCGGCATCGAAAAGAACGCCGAGAAGCTCTACTATTCCCAGGTCATCACCCTCACCGACCGCATCGACTACCTCGCTCCCCTCTCCAACAATCTCGTCTATTGCCTGGCGGTGGAAAAGCTGCTCGACCTGGAGATTCCTCCCCGGGCCCAATGGATTCGCGTATTGCTCACCGAGTTGACCCGCATCAATAACCACCTGGTCTGGCTCGGCACCACGGGTCTGGAACTGGGGGCCATCTCCGTCATGCTCTACTGCTTCCGCGAGCGCGAAGAGATCTTGAACATCTTCGAACTGGTCAGCGGTCAGCGGATGATGACCAGCTACTTTCGCATCGGGGGCTTGACCCTCGAACCTCCGCTCGAATTCTATGAGCGCGTGAACCGCCTCCTGAAGAGCCTGCCCGGCCGCTTCGACGAATATGAAGACCTCCTCAGTGAAAACAAGATCTGGCTGGCCCGCACCCGAGGGATCGGGGTCCTCTCCCCCGATGACGCCCTGGCCGGCGGCATCACCGGCCCCAACCTCCGCGCCTCGGGCATCCCGTTTGACCTCCGCAAGGCAGAGCCCTACTCCAGTTATGAGAATTTCGACTTTGACGTTCCGGTGTGCGCGGAGGGGGACGCCTACGCCCGCTATTCCGTCCGCCGGCAGGAAATGCGCCAGAGCCTGCGGATTGCCCGCCAGGCGCTCGACGGCCTTCCCGAAGGGCCGGTGCGCGCCGAAGCGCCCGGCATCGTCCTCCCCGACCGTGAAAAGATGAAGACCGAGATGGAAGCCCTCATCTACCACTTCAAACTGGTGGTGGACGGCTTCGCCCCGCCGCCCGGCGAGGTGTACGTCCCCATCGAGTCGCCCAAGGGTGAGCTGGGCTGCTATCTGGTCAGCGACGGCAGTCCCCGGCCTTGGCGGATGCGCTGGCGTGGCCCCTCCCTGCTCAATGTGCAAATTCTCTCCAAGCTGCTGCCCGGCCACCTGTTGGCCGACGCGGTCGCCATCATTGCCAGCGTGGATTTCGTGCTGGGAGAGGTGGACCGGTGATGGCGCTGACGCTTTCTCCCCAGCTCCAAAACCGGTTTCAACAACTGAAGCAGCGCTACCCGTCGCAGCGCTCAGCCCTGATCCCCATGCTGCTCTTTGCCCAGGACGAGTTGGGGTGGGTCTCAGACGAACTCATCGCCTATCTGGCCGCGGAGTTGAGCCTGCGGCGGGTGCAGATCGAGGAAACCGTCGCCTACTACTCTATGCTCCGCCGCCAGCCCGCGGGTAAGTACCACCTCCAAGTCTGCACCAATGTGGCCTGTGCGTTGCGGGGCGGGCGGGCCATCCTGGAGCACGTGCGCCGACGCTGCGGCACTGCTCCGAAGACACCCACAGCGGACGGCATCTTCTCCTACGAGGAGGTCGAATGCATCGGGGCCTGCACCGGGGCGCCGGCTCTCCAGGTCAACTACGACTACTACGAAAACCTGAGCGTGCGGCAGGTGGATGGGCTGATGAACCAGCTTCGCGCCGGCAAGAAACCCCCACCGGCGCCGTACACCAGCGGGGTGATCCGGGAAAAGCCCCATCCCGCCGAAGTTCGTGTAATTAGCCGCCGCTTCGGTCTCCCCGACTCGGCCAGCATTGACACCTACTTGAAGCACGAGGGCTACCAGGGGTTGGAGAAGGCGCTGAAGCAAATGACACCCGAGCAAGTCCTCGAAGAGGTCAAGCGCTCGAACCTTCGCGGCCGGGGCGGTGCCGGCTTCCCCACCGGGATGAAGTGGGGCTTCGTACCCAAGCACACCGGCAAGCCCAACTACATCATCGCCAACGCCGACGAAAGTGAGCCCGGCACCTGCAAAGATCGGCCGCTGATGGAGCTCGACCCTCATCAGCTCATCGAAGGCATCCTGCTCGCCGGCCGCGCTGTCAACGCCCACCGAGGCTTCATCTACATTCGCGGCGAATATCGCTCGGTGATGGAAATCCTCGACCGGGCCATCGCCGAAGCCTACGAGCGTGGCTATCTGGGAAAGAACATCCTCGGCTCTGGCTTTGACTTCGCGCTCTCGACACATACCGGGGCGGGCGCCTACGAGTGCGGGGAGGAAAGTGCCCTGATGGAGTCGCTTGAAGGCAAGCGGGGCTACCCGCGCATCCGTCCGCCCTTCCCTGCGGTTGTCGGCCTATATGGCTGCCCCACAGTGATCAACAACGTGGAAACGCTGTGCAGCGTCCCCAGCATCATTTTGAAAGGCGGCGAGTGGTACGCCAGCCTGGGCACTCCCAAGAACGGGGGCACCCGCCTGTTTTGCCTTTCGGGCCATGTGAACCGCCCGGGCGTCTATGAGCTTCCCATGGGTTTCCCCCTGCGACGCATGATCGAAGAAGTCGCCGGCGGTATGCACAATGGAAAGAAGTGCAAGGCGGTTATCCCGGGAGGCTCATCCGTCCCGGTGCTCACATCGGAGCAGCTCGACACCCCCATGGACTTCGACGGGGTCGCCCGCGCCGGTTCGATGCTGGGCTCGGGGGCGGTGATGGTGATGGACGAGGACACCTGCATGGTCGAGATTGCCCGACGGATCATGCACTTCTACGCCCACGAGTCCTGCGGGTGGTGCATCCCCTGCCGGGAAGGCACCGCCTGGCTGCGCAAGATGCTCGATCGCTTCCACGCCGGCGGCGGCCGCGCCGAGGACATAACCCTGCTGAAGGAATTGTCCCAGAATATGTTGGGGAAAACTTTCTGCCCGCTCGGCGATGCCGCCGCCATGCCTACCATCAGCTTCGTGGACAAATTCCGCGAGGAATTTGAACAGCACCTGCGCACGGGGGAATGCCCGTTTGCCCGGGGTGCGGCCCTGGTGGCTCGATAAATCCAATGGAGCAGTCGCCACAAACGGTCCAGCTCAGCGTTGACGGACGCCCCATCCAAGTGCCGGCGGGCCGCTTGCTGATCGAAGCCTGCAAGTCGGCTGGCATCGAGGTCCCCTCTTTTTGCTACTACCCGGGGCTCTCCCTCCAGGGGGCTTGCCGGATGTGCCTGGTGGAAATTGAGAAGGCGCCCAAGCTGCAGACCGCCTGCACCGTAGTCGCTCAACCCGGGATGGTTGTTCGCACAGATACCCCGAAAGTGCGCGAGGCCCGCAAGGCAATGCTCGAATTCCTGCTCACCAATCACCCCCTCGATTGCCCGGTGTGCGACAAAGGGGGCGAATGCGAGCTGCAGGACATGGTCTTCCGCTACGGCGCCGCGGAGAGCCGCTTCGCGGAGGAAAAGGAGCACCAACCCGAGCAGCAGTTTTCCTCCATCGTCTTTTTCGACTATCCACGCTGCATCCTCTGCTTCCGCTGCGTGCGCGTCTGTGACGAAGCCATGGACGTGAAGGCACTGGGCATCGGGCAGCGGGGCGTCCGCTCCACCATCATCCCCAACCGCTCAGACGGGACGCTGGAATGCGAAGAGTGCGGGATGTGCATTGACATCTGCCCGGTGGGTGCGCTCACCAGCCATCAGTACCGCTATAAGACGCGACCCTGGGAGATGAAATTCGTCGGCACACCCTGCGCCCACTGTGGCGACGGTTGCAAGACCACGCTCAACATTCGCAATAACGAGATCCTCCGCGGGAATAACCGCGACACCACCGGTATCAACGGCGAATTCCTCTGCATCAAGGGTCGCTATGCCGGGGACTTCGTTCACCACCCCGAGCGGCTGCGGGAGCCCTTGCTCCGCCGCCACGGCCGTTTGGAGCCTGTCGGTTGGGGTACGGCGCTAGAGTTCGTGGCCCGCCACCTGCAGGAAATTGCCGAACGGTCGGGCGCCGACCGCATCGGGTTTCTCGGCAGCAATCGCACCACCAACGAAGAGAACTACTTGCTGCAACGCTTTGCGCGCACGGTGGTGGGCACCAACAACCTCGACCACCATCGCACGGCCGACTACGCCGCCTTCGTGGCCGCCCTCGGCGGCGACACCACACGCTACGCCACCTCCGGCGATCTGACCCAACCCTCCGCCATTCTTCTGGTGGGTAACGACCCCACTCACAATCATCCCTTGCTCGCCTATAACATTCGTACCGCGGTGCGCTTGCACGGCGCTCGCCTTTACATCGTCAACGCTGGTGAGATCAAGCTTCGGCGGCAGGCCTCCCGGTTCGTTCGGGTTCCGCCCGGCCAAGAAGCCGCCGCGGTAGAAAGCCTGCTGGGCGCGGCCACCGAGGTGGAGGGAGAAACGCAGGAGGCACTCCACCAACTGCGTGCGGCGCTCGAGAAAGAATCCGATGTAATCATCCTCTTCGGAGCGGAGATCTACGCCCGGGCGATTCGCCAGCTGGTTGAGTTCGGCAACCGCCTTCCCGGCAAAACCCGCTACATTGCGCTCGGGGATTACACGAACTCCCGCGGTGCCGCCGATATGGGTCTCCTGCCCGACCGTCTGCCCGGCTACGGCTCGGCGGTTGATCCGGCGGCTCGCACCAAGTGGGAACAACTATGGAAAGCGTCACTGCCGCCAGCCCCCGGCCTGAACGCCCGCCAGATGCTGCAAGAAGGCAAACTGCGCGCCCTCTACGTGGTCGGCTCCAACCCCGCCAAGACTTTCGCTCTGGAGAACACCCGGGGGGCACTGGGCGGGCTCGAGCTGCTCGTCGTCCACGAACTGTTTCTCACTGAGACCGCGCAGCTCGCGGATGTAGTCCTGCCTACCGCTTGCGCCTACGAAAAGGAAGGCACCTTCACCAATACTTGTGGCGAACTCCAGCGCTTGAAGCGTGCACTGGACCCCGTGGGAGCGCGCCCTGACTTTGAGATTCTCCGCCTGCTCTCCTATGCGATGGGAAAGCCCATTGGGCTGCGCACCCCGGAAGCGGCGCTCGAGGAGATTCGACAGCACCTCCCCGGGTACCAGGTTTCCTTGGCCTCACTTGTCGGCGGCCAAGCGACGCCCACCGCGCCGAGCGACGCTCGGGCCCCGGTGGAGACACCGGCGGGACTGGTTTTTTCCTCCGACGACTCCCTGTTCACCTCGGGAACCCTGGGTCGCTTCAGTCAAGCGCTCAATTCAGTTCAGGAGCGCACGCTGCCTCGCTCACAGCTATGACCGACTGGATCGCTCGCCATCCCGACCTGGTCGCTGCGGTGATCAAGATTGTCGTGGTGCTTTTTGTGCTGCTCACGGGTGTGGCCTACGCGGTTTGGTTCGAACGCAAGCTCATCGCCCACATCCAGTCCCGCTGGGGACCCCATCGGGTGGGGCCGCACGGCCTGCTGCAGCCCCTCGCCGACGGCCTGAAGCTATTTTTCAAAGAAGCCGTCATCCCGGCCAACGTCACCAGCCGGTTTATTTACGTCCTGGCCCCTTTCCTGGCGCTATCCCTGGCATTGCTCGCCATTGCCGTCATTCCCTTCGGCCCCGGAGAATTCGAGCTGCTCGGCACCCGCACCGGCCTCTCCATCGCTGACATCAATATCGGCCTGCTCTTCATCTTGGCGGTGACCTCGCTGGGCGTTTACGCCATTGCCCTGGCTGGTTGGTCGTCAAACAGTAAGTATCCCTTGCTCGGCGCCCTGCGCAGTTCCGCGCAGATGGTGAGCTACGAACTGGCGCTGACCTTCTCGGTTATTGGCGTGCTCCTCCTGGCCGGGACACTTTCGCTGCGTGAGATCGTCACCGCGCAGCAGGGCGACTGGTGGGGCCTCGTGCCCCGGTGGTTCATCTTTCCGCAGTTCGTGGCGTTCATCTGCTTCTTCATCAGCGGCGTGGCAGAAACCAATCGCTTGCCCTTTGACCTGCCCGAGGCGGAAACCGAGTTGGTGGCCGGCTTCCACACCGAGTACAGCAGTATGAAATTCGCCATGTTTTTCATGGCCGAGTATGCCCACATCTTCACCACCTCGCTTCTGGCTGCCATTCTCTTCCTGGGCGGTTGGCTGTCGCCCTTCCCGGAAAACAGCCTCGCCGAATACCTGCCCGCCGTGCTGGCCGCCGCCCTAGGAGTCGTCTTGCTCTTCGACGTTTTTCGTTTACCTCGCCCCCTGCATCGCTGGCTCGTCGCTGTCATCGGCCTGGCGCTGTTGGGCGCGAGCCTGCTCCTCACCCAACCAACACTGCTGAAGCTGGCGCAAGGTCCATTTTGGCTCTTAGCTAAAGCCGCCCTTTTTGTTTTCGTCTTCGTGTGGACACGCGGTACCCTGCCCCGTTTCCGCTACAACCAGTTGATGGCCTTCGGGTGGAAGTTTCTGGTGCCGCTGGCGGTGCTGAACATTGTCGTCACCAGCTTTGTGGTGGCTGGCGGGGTCAGACACATCATCACGGCGGTGTCGGCCTGGGGAGGCGGTTGACATGGGCGCTGAGTACTACCTGTTCTTCGTTTTCGGCGGTCTGGCTGTGCTGGGGGCGCTCAACTTGATCATCCAGCGCCACCCCATCCACAGTGCCCTCTCGCTGATTCTGGTGATGGGCTCGCTGGCCGTGCTCTACCTCTTGCTGGGCGCCGAGTTCATCGCCGCCATCCAGGTCATCGTCTATGCCGGCGCCATTATGGTGCTGTTTGTCTTTGTGATTATGCTGCTCAATGTCGGCGAGGAGGAGCGCACCGGCCTGAGCCGCACCGCCAAGTACGTAGGCCTGCCCCTGGCAGCCGTGCTGTTGGTGGAGACAGCTTACCTGCTCTACCGGGCCTGGCCAGCCGATTCCGTCGTCGAGCCCGACCGCTTCGTTGGCCGGACGGAGCCGATCGGGCACCTGCTGTTCAAAGACTTTGTTCTGCCATTCGAGTTGACTTCAATCTTGATCCTCATCGCCATCCTCGGCGCGATCGTGCTGGCGAAAAAGGAACTCTAGCGAGTTGCCATGGTCCCCATCTCCTACTACCTGGTGCTGAGCGCGATTTTGTTCGGGCTCGGCGTGGTGGGTTTTCTTCTCAGGCGGAGCATTATCACCATCTTTATGTCCATCGAGCTGATGCTGAACGCGGTCAACCTGGCCTTCGTCGCCTTCTCCTATGCCTGGCAGGAGTTGAGCGGTCAGGTTTTCGTTTTTTTCGTGATTGTGGTGGCGGCGGCTGAAGCCACGGTGGGCTTGGCGATCATTATCCTCGTCTTTCGCACCCGCGCGTCACTGAACGTGGAACGGATGAACCTGATGAAGTTATAGGGTCGTGATGCTCGACTTCCTCTGGCTGGTTCCAATCCTGCCCCTGGCGGGCGCCTTTGTGCTTGGCGTGGCTGGCCGGCGGTTGGGGCAGCGAACCGTCAGTTGGATCGGGGTGGGTTCCGCGGGTCTCTCGTTCGCTGCCGCCCTCGGCGTGGCGATCTCGTTTGCCCAACTGCCGCCCAGCAGTATCCCCTTTGTCCCCCCACCCTACTTTACCTGGCTGGAAGCGGGTGCATTCCGCGTGGAGGCCAGCTTTTATCTCGACCAACTCTCCCTGCTGATGATTTTGGTGGTCACCGGGGTAGGTTTTCTCATCCACATCTATTCGGTCGGCTACATGGCTCGTGAAAGCGGCTACCACCGCTTCTTCGCCTACTTGAACCTGTTTATGTTTTTCATGCTCTTGCTGGTGCTGGCCGGCAACTACGTGCTGCTCTTCGTTGGCTGGGAGGGTGTGGCGCTCTGTTCGTACCTGTTGATTGGGTTCTACTTCCTGCGTAAGTCTGCGAATGACGCCGGCAAGAAGGCTTTTATTGTGAACCGGGTGGGCGACTTCGGATTCATCCTGGGGCTGCTGTGGCTGTTCAAGTACTTCGGCAGCGTGAATTTTGTCACCGTCTTCGATCTCGCCGGGCGCATGTCGGTGGAATCCCCGGCACCGGGTCAGGCGAGCGCTCTGACGGCCATCACCCTATTGCTGCTCGCGGGGGCCATCGGCAAGTCGGCCCAACTACCGCTCTACGTTTGGCTTCCGGATGCGATGGAAGGCCCCACCCCGGTGAGCGCCCTCATCCACGCGGCCACCATGGTCGCGGCCGGGGTCTACCTGGTCGCTCGGTCTCACATCCTCTTTGCCCACGCTCCGCTTTCCCTGACGCTGGTGGCGGTTATCGGCTGCCTGACCGCTTTCTACGCCGCCAGCATTGCCCTGGTGCAGAACGACATCAAGCGCGTGTTGGCCTACTCCACTGTCAGCCAGCTCGGCTACATGTTTCTCGCCCTGGGCGCAGGCGCCTTCGCCGCCGGCATCTTCCACCTGATGACTCACGCCTTCTTCAAGGCGTTGCTCTTCCTGGCCGCGGGCAGCGTCATCCACGCCATGAACGGCCAGCAGGACATCCGCAAGATGGGCGCGCTCCGCCAGAAAATCCCCGTCACCTACCGGACATTTCTGCTTGCCACGCTCGCGATTACCGGGATGCCCGGCTTTTCCGGTTTTTTCAGCAAGGATGAAATTCTCTGGCAGACCTTCACCAGCCCCGGCCTATTCCCCGGCAAGGTCGTGCTGTTGCCGCTGGCGGTAGTGACCGCGATGCTGACTTCATTCTATATGTTCCGCTTGGTCTTCCTCGTGTTTCACAGCGAGGCCCACTACACGCCGGAAACCGCCCGCCACGTTCACGAATCCCCCCGGGTGATGACCCGGCCGCTCGCTGCCCTGGCCGTTCTCTCCGTCATCGGCGGCTGGGTAGGCATCCCCGCTGCTCTCGGCGAACACCTGCGAATCCCAAACCTTATCGATCGTTTCTTAGCACCGGTGTTTTCCTCCTCCACGGCTATCCTTCACACCGGCGCGGTGACCCATGCCCACGGTGAGGAGCTGGTTTTGACGGTGATCACAGTTTTGCTGGCCGTGCTTGGCCTGGCGATCGCCTATACGTTCTACATCCGGAATCCTGAGCTGGCCAAACAGCTCGCCAACACCTTCCGCGCGCCCTATCAAGTTCTGGTGAACAAATACTACGCGGACGAAATCTATGCCGCCGTGGTGGTGCGCCCTCTACACTGGCTCTCGCAGCACATCTTCTGGCAGGGCATCGACCTGGGGGTCGTCGACGGTGCGGTGAACGGCGCCGCCGCCCGGGCGCAGGGCTTGGGTGGCTGGGCGCGGCGGCTACAGTCAGGCAACACGCGCAGCTACGGGGCCTGGGTGGTGGTGGGTGCCTTGGTGGCTCTTTCTTACTTCGTATTTCGCTAGCGGGATGCGATGAAGGAACACTGGCTGATAATTGTTACCTTCTTCCCGCTGCTGGGAGCAGTGGTCATCCTTCTGTTTCCCGCCTCTGCCTGGCAAAAACTTCGCCATGTGGCCCTGGGAGCAGCGCTGGGGGAGCTCGTCCTTGCCCTACCGCTCTTCTTCTGGTTTGACCCCGGCTACGGGGGAATGCAATTTTTCGAGCAGCACGTGTGGATTGAATCCCCACTCATCCTCTACCAGGTCGGCATTGACGGCCTGAGCCTTTTCCTGATTCTCCTCACCGCCGTCCTCACCCCGCTGGCCGTGCTGGCCTCCTGGGGCATCACCCACCGAGTGAAGGAATTCTTCGTCCTTTTCCTAGTGCTCGAGACGGGGATGCTGGGTGTTTTCGTTTCCCTCGATCTCTTTCTCTTCTACGTCTTCTGGGAAGTGATGCTGATCCCGATGTACTTCATCATCGGGGTCTGGGGCCACGAGCGACGCCTGTACGCCGCCCTCAAGTTCATTCTTTACACCCTGACGGGCTCGTTGCTGATGCTGGTAGCCATCATCTGGCTCTACCAAGCCACCGGGACCTTCAACCTCCAGTGGCTGATCGAAGCCCGCCTGCAGGGCGGTTTGCTCCTCTCGCCCACGCAGGAGCGCTGGCTCTTCCTGGCCTTCTTCCTGGCCTTTGCCGTCAAGGTGCCGCTCTTTCCGTTTCATACCTGGCTGCCCGACGCCCACGTGGAGGCGCCCACGGCTGGCTCGGTGATCTTGGCCGGCGTGCTTCTAAAGATGGGTGCCTATGGCCTGCTGCGCTTCTGCCTGCCGCTGTTTCCTAACGCCGCCAAAGAATTCGCACCCGCCATCTCCGCCCTGGCGGTGATTGGCATCCTCTACGGCGCCTTGGTGTCCCTGGTGCAACCCGACATGAAGAAGCTCATCGCGTATTCGTCCGTTAGCCACATGGGCTTCGTCGTTCTGGGGATCATGTCAATGAGTGTGATTGGCATCGAGGGAGCGATTTTCCTGATGCTGGCTCACGGATTGTCCACCGGCGTTCTCTTCCTGATTTCCGGGATGCTTTACGAGCGTCGCCACACCCACCTGATCCGGGAATTCGGCGGTCTGGCGACGTCTGTGCCGGTGCTCTCCAGCTTTCTCATGCTGGCTTGCCTCTCCTCGCTGGGGCTGCCGGGACTGGCCAACTGGGTGGGAGAATTCCTGGTTCTGGTGGGCGTTTTTCGGACCAGCGCCAGCCAAGCTGCGTTGGCGGCCTTCGGAGTCGTGTTGGCCGCCGTGTATCTGCTCTGGATGTACCAGCGTGTGGTCTTCGGCGAGTTCACCAAAGAGGTCAATCGTACCCTGCCCGACGCCTCCCGGCGCGAGCTCGCTATCCTGATTCCCGCGACTGTTCTGATCGTTCTCCTGGGTGTGGCGTCCCCGCTCTTCACCCGGCGGATGGAACCCACAGCCGAGCGCATCCGCTTTCAGGTGGAACCACCCCACCCGGAGCTGGCGCAGTCGCGTGAAGTTGTCGAGGGCAAGCAATGATTGTCTCCCCCGGCGACCTGCTGCGCATCTTGCCGGAAGTGGTGCTGGCTGTGTTCGGAACCCTGATTATGCTGGCAGAGGCTTTCCTGCCCCGGGGGCAGAAGCGGGTGCTGGGTCCGGTGGCCCTGACCGGCACGCTCGTCGCGCTGGGGGCGGTGGTGGTGCAGTCGATGAACCGCGGATCCGCTTTCAGCGGTCTGGTGGTGGTCGACAACTTCACGGTTTTCCTGCACGTGCTGCTCCTGAGCATCACGGCGTTGACCATCCTGGCCTCCCTCCGCTATGTGGAACGCCAGAACCTCAGCCCGGGTGAGTACTACGCCCTGCTTTTGTTCGGCACCATCGGGATGGGTCTGATGGTCGCCGCCAACGAGCTTGTCCTGGTATTTCTCGGCCTGGAAACCTCCTCCATCGCCACCTACGTGCTGGTGGGTTTCCGCCGCACAGAATTGAAGTCGAATGAATCGGCGATGAAGTATTTTTTGCTGGGCTCGTTCGCCACCGCTTTCCTTCTCTACGGCATCGCCTTGCTCTTCGGAGCCACCGGGACCACCTTTCTGCCAGAAATCCTCTCCAGGCTGCGGGCGGCCGCCGGCAATCCCATAGAAGATCTGGCGCTGATGGGGATGGCGCTTCTCTTCGTGGGGCTGGCCTTCAAAGTCGCCGCGGCCCCCTTTCAGATTTGGACCCCCGATGTCTATGAGGGAGCGCCCACACCGATCACCGCCTTCCTCGCCGCTGGGCCCAAGGTGGCGGCGTTCGCCGCCTTCCTGCGGATTTTCTTCACCGCCCTGGAACCCGCCAGCAGCACCTGGTTCTGGATCATCTGGGTGTCCGCCATCCTGACCATGTTCGTGGGCAACCTGGGAGCGCTGGTGCAGACGAATATGAAGCGGATGCTTGCCTATTCTTCGATTGCGCACGCCGGCTACATCCTGATCGCCTTCGCTGCCCACAGCAAGTTGGGCATCGCCGCGGTGCTCTTCTATCTGGTGGCCTACGCGCTGATGAAGCTGGGAGCCTTCTCTCTCGTCTCCCACATTTCCGCGGGAGAAGCCAACCAATCCATTGACGACTATGCCGGCCTGCACAGCCGCCAGCCACGGCTGGCGGCTTGCTTGACCATTTTTATGCTGTCGCTGATCGGGATTCCCCTCACCGGGGGCTTTTTCGGGAAGTTTTATATTTTCACCGCGGCCCTGGACTCCAATCTGATCGGCCTGGTGATTCTGGGGGTGGTGAACAGCGCTCTCTCCGCAGCGTACTATCTGCGGGTGGTCAAGGTGATGTACATGAACGAGCCGCGGAGTAAGACCCCGGTGGCGCCGGTGCCCGCCTCGCTGGCCTTCGTGCTCACCTTGACAGCGCTGGGAACCCTCTACCTGGGCATTCTTCCCGCGCCCGTGCTGCACTTCGCCACCAACTCCGCCCTGCCCGTTCCCCTGCCCTAACAAAAAGGACGGGGAAGCCGAACCGACGGCTTCCCCGCGAATCGGAGGCGCTGATCCCGGTTACGCCCTAGTAGGTCACCTTGGCAAACACAATTACCAGGGTGTAAAGCGCCAGGGTTTCGATGAGGATCAGGGCCAGGATCAACGCGAATCGGATGGCCGGAGCGGCGCCCGGGTTCCGGGCCAGACCTTCGCAGGCGGCGGCGGTGGCTTTGGCTTGGGCAATTCCGCAAAAGGCCGAGGCGATGGCCATCGAGAAGCCCGAGGCGATGGCGATCCACATCGCCACCTGATCGGACGGCAGGTATTCACCGGCGGGTTTGCTTATCGGGCCCTGCGCCAGTGCCGGCAGCACAAACAAAAACAGGATGGAACAGAGTCCAACCAGGACAACTGCTTTTCTCATTGTGAGTCTCCTTTGCTATGAATTGTCCGCAGTGGGTGGTGCCCCGGCCTCCCTCGTACGGCCGGGGCTCACGCTGACGGACACAATTGCGCGTTACTATTCATGCTCTGTCTCTACCGCGCCGCCCACATAGACGATGGGCAACAAGGTGAAGACGAATGCCTGGATAAGAGCAACTGCGGCGTGCAAAACCACAAAAAGGGCCGGGACAACGATGGGGGAGGACAACGGAAAACTGAGCACCGCCACGCCGACAACTTTATTCCAGTGCCAGGCCCAGGAAAAGAAGCCTGCGGTCAGCCCCAAGAAAGTGAGATACAAGAGTTCGCTGGCGAACATATTCGCCCAGAGACGAGCGGTGAGGGAAAGAAGCCGGGAAGCGTGGCTGACGCTTTCGATAACCACAAAGAGAGGAACCACGATCGGCCACATCACCTTTGGCATAGCAAAGGCATGACCGACGAAATGCTTGGAGTAACCAACCCCGCCGTGCTGACGAATTCCCGCAGAGTGGTAGTAGAGGAAGACAGCCAAGGCGGCTCCCAAGGGGACGGTCCGATGTGCGGTCGGTGAGGTGAAGCTGGGAATCAGGCTGATGGCATTGCAGAACAGGACGAACAGGCCTACGGTACCGATCATCGCCAGATACTTGCGCCCGTGCCGGCCGACGATTTCATCCAGTAGGTCGTAGATTCCTACCTGAAAGCTGTTCCATAACAACTGCTCAAAGCACAGTTGCAGGCCGCCGGGATTGTCGGCGGAAAGCTTGCGACGGAACCAGACGAAAAACGCGACAGAGAGAAAAACGATAAAGAGTTCGGTGGCGATGTGGTCCGGGATGGGCCGGGCGGGGTTCGGCGGATGAAGGCCGACGCCCTCCATCGCCGGCAGCACCAACCAGCCCAGCAGCTGGTTCATCAGGTTGCCGATCCATGTGGTGTGGCGCTCCATCATCTATCTACGCACTTCCAGGAAGATCTGGTAGAAGGCTTCCAACAAAACCGCGACCGCCAGAAGCAAAACGCCGCTGAGAACGCCCACCGGCGAGAGCGACGAGCGCGAGAAGATAACATAGAGCAGGATTCCAAGCAAGACGAGGGGCAGGAACAACTTCAGGTAAATGCGCCGGGGGACGCGAGCTTGGCCTGCTCGCACCAGGGCATCCACCACGGCCACGATCCAGCGGTAGTTCAGGTAGGCGAGTCCACCGCCCACGGCAAAGCCGACCGCCATACGGCCGCCCCACTGCCAGGCCACCAGCGTCGTGCCCAGCGGCACCAGGAGCAATATCATACCGCCCAGGCGGCGCTCGGCCCGAACGAGAAATTCTCGTTCGTCCCGGGATAGTGCGTTCACCGGTCGTCCAGCCCTTTGAGCTCCCGCAGCAGTTCTCGAAACCCGGCGGCGAATCCCAAACCAGATAGAAGCAGGGTGAACAGCGGTTTCGTTCCTAGCTTCCCATCGAGCCACAATCCGACGAACAGCCCCAGGGCGACGGCGGCCACAAAGGTGAACCCCATCCCCAGGACAAGGCCCAACTGCCGCCACGGGCTGCGCCCCTTCGGTTCTGGCGGGGGCATCGAACCACCCTTACGGGAAGGGGAGGATGGAGGACTGAGCGAAGCGGATGAGCGGCTCGGGATAGATGCCGGGGGCGAGGGTGAGCACCAGAGCAATCGCCAGGGTGGCCACCAGGCCGGGCGCCAGCACCATCTTGCCGGGCTCGCGGGCCTCCTGCATGAACATAACCACTACGATGCGGAAGTAGTAATACAGCGCCACCACCACGTACAAGGCAGCAAACACCGCCAGGTAGTAGTGTCCGGTCTCGATGAGCGAAAGAAAGATGTAGTACTTCCCATAAAAGCCCACGGTGGGCGGAATACCGGTAAGAGAGAGAAGGAAGATGAGCATGATCACGGCCGGGGCGGGGTTCTTGTGCATCAGGCCACGCATATCGTCAATGTTGTCTCCCCGCAGGTCGGCGCGGCGCATGGCGGTCACCACCGCGAAGGCCCCCAGGGTCATCGCTGCGTAGGCAAAGATGTACACAGCGATTCCGGTTCGCCCCGTCTCGTTGCCCGCCACCAGACCGAGCAGGATGTAGCCCACGTGGCCGATGGAGGAGTAAGCCAGCAGGCGCTTGATGTTCGACTGATTAATGGCCGCCAGGTTGCCCAGGGTCATAGTGGCTATGGCCACCACGGACAGCAGGACAACCCAATGGGCGCGCAGCGGGCCGATGGGAACCAAGAACAGACGCAGCAGCAGGGCGAAGGAGGCAGCCATGGAGGCCACGGAAATGTAGGCGGTGATGGGGGTGGGCGCGCCCTCGTAGACGTCGGGGGCCCACTGATGGAACGGCACCGCTGCCACCTTGAAAAACAGTCCCGCGGCGACCGCGGCCATGGCCAGGAAAACGACCGGGTCGTCCAGGCCGCGCTGGCGGACCGCCTCGGCCACCCGGTAGATGCTGGTGGAGCGGCTCACCCCGTAGAGCAAGGAAAAGCCGTAAACCAAAATCCCAGTGGAAAACACCCCGAGCAAGAAGTACTTGAGGGCGGCTTCGTTTGAGCGGGGGTCGCGGCGCAGGAAGCCGGCCAGCAGGTAGAAGCAGATGGCCATCAGCTCCAAGCCGATGAAGAGCGTGATCAGGTCCACGCCTCCGGCCAGAAACATCATTCCCACAGTGGCAAAGAGAATCAGGGCGTAGTATTCCCCTTCGTGCTCGGCTTCCGCCTCCAGGTACTTGATCGACATCAGAATCACCAGCGCCGTGGCCAGCAGGAAGATGAAGCTGAAGAAGATGAAAAATGAGTCCACCACAATCAGGCCATTGAAGGCCAGGGTTTTGTAGCCCCACATTCGCCACAACTGAATTCCGCTGAAGCCGACCCCCACCAAGGCGGTGATGGCGTTCATAAACTTGTGCCGGGGCTCGAGCAAAAAGTCCATCAGCAGGATGCCACAGGCAAACAAGACCAGCTCGAGCTGGGGCACGATGGCCGTGAAATCTTCGGGTTGGAAGAACTCACTCCACATCAGGGTTCGCTCGGCTCCGGGTGGGTTTCAGGGGTGGTCGCCGGGGGCAAGCGGACCGCCAGAGGAGACGAGGGCTGTTTTTCGATTCGCTGCACAATCAGCTCCACCGGTTTGTCCAGTATGGCGAAGTAGGGCTTGGGATAGATGCCAATCCAGAAGCACCAGATGACCAGCGGCACCAGGGTAGCCAGTTCGCGCAGGTTGACATCGCGCAGGGTGCGGTTGAGCGGATTCGTCACCTCGCCGAACATCACCCGCTGATAGAGCCAGAGCAGATAGGCCGCACCGAGCACGATGCCCACCACCGCAAAGGCCGCCCACCAAGCGCTCACCTGCCAGGCCCCCAGCAGGATGGTGAACTCCCCGATAAAGCCGTTCAGCAGCGGCAACCCCAGCGAGGCCAGACTGATGATCAGGTAGATGGTGGCAAAGACGGGCATGGGGGTGGAGAGGCCGCCGAACCCGCTGATTTCCCGGGTGTGCCGCCGTTCGGAGAGGAGGCCGACGATCAAGAACAGCGCCCCGGTGGAGATGCCGTGGTTCACTTGTTGCAGGAGGCCGCCCGCCAGCCCGGCATGATTCATGGCGAAGAGCCCCAGGGTGATGAAGCCCATGTGGGAGACAGAAGAATAGGCGATGAGTCGCTTCATATCCTTCTGCATCATGCACACCAGCGCCCCGTAAATGATGGCCACCACGGAAAGCGCCATGATGTAGGAAGCGTACTTCAGCGCCGCCGCCGGGAACATGGGCAGCGAGAAGCGCATGAACCCGTAGGTACCCATCTTCAGCAGCACCCCGGCCAGGATGACCGAGCCGGCGGTGGGGGCGTCCACGTGGGCATCGGGCAACCAAGTGTGGAAGGGCACCATGGGCACCTTGATGGCAAAGGCAATGAAAAACGCCCAGAAAATCCAGAACTGCCAACCGAAGGGGAGCAGGCGGCCCAGCTCCAGGAAGACAGGCACGCTGAAGGTGTAAAACTCCGCCGCGGTGTGGCCGGCAATGCCAATGGCCGGGCAGAGGGCACCACTTTCGTGCAGCCCGGCGTGGTAGAAGTACAGGCCCAAGATACCGAGCAGGAGGAGTACCGAGCCGAGCAAGGTGTAGAGAAAGAACTTGATGGCCGAATACAGGCGCCGCCCGTGGCCCCAGATGCCGATGATGAAGTACATGGGCACCAGCATCACTTCCCAGAACACATAAAAGAGGAAGAAGTCGAGTGCCATAAAGACGCCCAGCATGCCGACCTGGAGCATCAGGAACATCACATAGTATTCCTTGACGCGTTCCTGAATGGCTGACCAGGAGGAGAGAACGGCGATGAAGCCCAGCACCACGGTGAGCATGATCAGCAACAAGCTGATGCCGTCGATGCCCAGCCGGAACTGAGCCCCGATGGAGGGGATCCACTCCTTGGCGATGGTGAATTGGAAGCCCGCCACGCTCCTGTCGTACCAGAAGACCAGGGGCAGGGAGATCAGCAGGTCGGCAAACAGGAAAAGATTGGCCAGCCAGCGAATGAGGTTCTTTTGGGCGCCGGGGACGAACAGGAGCACCACCGCCCCCAGGAGCGGAGTGAATAGCACCCAGTTCAGAATGGTTTCCGACGAAAGTCCCACGGTTTCACCTCGTCATAGGCCGGGAACCAGCGGCCAATAGCGGCGCACGTAGTAGAGCAGGAGCAAAACCACTCCCGTGGCCATCCAAAAGGCATATCCCTGGACGAAGCCGGTCTGCAGCGCCCGCACCGGCAAGTTGAACCACCAAACCACCCGGGCCACCAAGTTCACCAGCCCGTCCACGATCCAGGTATCCCACCAAATGGACGCCCGGGAGGTGAAGCGGGTGAGCCCGGCGGAGCCATCCACGCCGACGCCGTCAATCACATTCAGGTCGAAGCGCGCCAGCGTGTCCCCCAGCGCCTTTCCCATCACCGGGCCGTCCACGAAGACGGCGCTGTAGGCCTCATCCACGTAGTACTTGTTGTAGACGACGCGGTAGAGCCCCGCGAAGCGCCGGGCGAGTTGCTCGGGGATGTCAGGATGTCTCAAGTAAAACTGATAGGCCACCCAAATCCCCACCGCCCCCACGGAAACCGAGAGAGCCATCAAGCCGAGTTCCAGGGCATGCGAGTATTCCACCGCGGCCAGGTCCGCGCGGGGCGCGAAAACCGGAGAGAGGAATTCCTCAAACCAATTCCCTCCCCCCAGGGCAGCGGGGATTCCCACCCAGCCGCCCACGAGGGAAAGCCCGGCGAGAATCACCAGCGGCACGGTCATCGAGCGGGGGGCTTCGTGGACGTGGGGCTCGATTTCGCGCGGCAGGCGCGAGGGGCCAAAGAACGTCAAAGAAACCAAGCGGAAAATATAGAAGGCGGTCAGGAACGCGGTGAGCATCCCGACTCCCCACAAGGTCCAGGCGAGCAGCGGGGTATGGCCCACATCGTTGGCCACGGTGCGCCAGAGAATCTCGTCCTTGCTGAAGAACCCCGCCAGGGGAAAGATGCCGGCGATGGCCAGGGCAGCAACCACAAAGGTCTTGCCGGTGATGGGCAGTTTTGACCACAGGCCGCCCATCTTGCGCATGTCCTGTTCACCCGCCAGGGCATGGATCACGGCCCCGGAGCCCAGGAAGAGGAGCGCCTTGAAGTAGGCATGGGTGGAGAGGTGGAAGATGCCGGCGGCGAAGGCCCCCATCCCACAGGCGAGGAACATATAGCCCAACTGGCTGATGGTGGAATAGGCGAGCACCCGCTTGATGTCATTCTGCACCATCCCCATGGAGGCGGCATAGATGGCGGTCGCCGCGCCCACGACGGCAACGACCACAAGCGTCGTCGGCGCCAACTGGTAGAGGCCATTGGCCCGGGCGACCATATAGACGCCCGCGGTGACCATGGTGGCCGCGTGAATCAGGGCGCTCACCGGGGTGGGGCCTTCCATGGCGTCAGGGAGCCAGACGTAGAGCGGGATCTGGGCTGACTTTCCCACGGCGCCAACGAACAGCAGAAGGGTGATGGCGACGATGGCGGAATCGCCCACGCTGAAGCCTCCGCTGGCCAGGGCCAAGTTCACCCCCTTGAAACTCAGGGTGCCAAAGGTGGTCGCCACCAAGAAAATCCCCAGCAAAAACCCAGCGTCGCCCACCCGGTTGACCACGAAGGCTTTCTTGCCGGCGTCCGCGGCGCTCTTTTTTCGAAACCAAAAGCCAATCAGCAGGTAGGAGCAGAGGCCAACCCCCTCCCAGCCGACGAACATCATCAAGAAGTTGTTGGCGAGTACCAGGGTGAGCATCATGAACATGAACAGATTCAGGAAGCCGAAGTAGCGGTAGTAGCCGCCTTCGTGGGCCATGTAGCCGACCGAGTAGAGGTGAATCAGGAAGCCCACCCCGGTCACCACCAGGATCATTACCACCGAGAGCGGGTCCACTAAATAGCGCCACGCCACCGAGAATTCCCCGGTCACGAAGGGCATGGAAGGAATCCAGGTGAAGAGTGCCTCGGGTTCCACCAGACGCTCGCCCGCCGGCAAGCGCAGCAGTTCCCGGAAGACCAGCCCAGAAAGCACAAAGGAGAGGAAGACGGTTCCGCAACAGATCCAACTGATCACGGTGCGGGGCAGGCGCCGCCCCACCAGCAGCATCAGAAGGGCGCTGGCCGCCGGCAGGAACGGCACCAGCCAGACGTGGTCGATGAAAGTGCGCTCCATCCTCGAGGCCTCAGCCCTTCAGCAAGTCAATCTCATCGGCGTTCAGCGTGTCGCGGTTGCGGAAAAAGGCAATCAAGATTCCCAAGCCCACCGCCGCCTCCGCGGCAGCCACGCTGATGACAAAAATCGCGAAGATTTGGCCTCCTACGTCGGCCAGTTGGCGGGAAAAAGCCACCAGGTTGACGTTCACCGCGTTCAGGATGAGTTCGAGCGACATCAGGATGATGATGACATTGCGCCGGGTGAGCACGCCGATGATGCCGATGGTGAGCAGAGCCGCGCTGAGCATCAGGTAGTGCCAGGTGGGAACCATCGCTTCCTCTTACCTCCGCTTGGCCATCAGCACGGCACCGACCATCGCCACCAGCAAGAGCAGCGAGACGATCTCGAACGGCAACATATAGCTCTGAAATAGGGTCTGGCCAATCAGCTCGGTGTTCCCCAGGCCGCGGTTGGGGGGCAAGACTTCAAGGGGCACCTGGGGAAGCGCCGCCTTGCCCCGCCCCAACCCAAAATAGATGGCGCCAAATAACTCCAGCAGCAGCACCCCGGCGGCCAAGCCGGCCACCTGCCACTGACGGTTGAACTGTACCTGTCGCACCGCCACATCGAGCTTGACCAGCATAATCACGAAGAGAAACAACACCATGATGCCGCCGATGTAGAGAATGATCTGCACCGCGGCCAGGAACTCGGCGTGTAATTGCACGTAGAGCAGAGCAACCGCCAAGAGCGTCACAATCAGGAAGATGGCGCTGTGCACCGGGTTGCGGCGGGTCACCACCAGCACCGCGGACACCACAGCCACAACGGCGAGCACGTAGAAGGTGGCTTGATAGAAGTTCATCGGCGTCTCACCTTCGTCCCCGGGCCAGCAGAGCGGCCACCAGGAGGGTAGCGGCCGTCGCCAGCCACAAGCTGGCGGCAAGGTTCCAGCCCAGCTGCTTGCTGAGCACAATCCCCAGGCCGCAGAAAATCACATTGACGATGGCCACGGGAATCATGAAGTGCCAGCCCAGTCGCATCAGCTGGTCAAAGCGGTAGCGGGGGAAGGTGCCGCGAAACCAGATGAAGGCGAACAGGAAGACAAACACCTTGCTCATAAACCAGAACACGCCTTGGACGGCGTTGAGCACGGCAGGCATCAGCACCAAGCTCAAGGCCAGGGCCGCGGCCCCCGCGCCCAGTCCAAGCAAGAGCAAGCGCTGCCAGCGCCACTCGCGCCGGGCGGGGAGGCGAAAGGCTTCCCAGAAGCACCACGCCGCAGCCGCCACGAAGACGAGCACGGGAACGTAGTCCAAGAAGTCAAAAGCCCGCACTCGAGCGAAAGGTCGCAGCCAGCCACCCAGGAAGAGAGTCACCGCGATGGCGCTCACCAGGATCATCGCCGCGTACTCAGCCAGGAAAAACAAGGAGAAGCGGAAGCCGCTGTATTCGGTGTGGAAGCCGGCGACCAGCTCCGATTCCGCTTCCGGGAGATCGAAGGGGTTGCGGTTGGTTTCGGCGATGGCGGCGACAAACAGGATGAAAAAAGCCACCGGCTGCAAGAAGACAAACCAGACACCTAGGTGTGCCTGGGCTTCGACGAGGCCGCGCATGCTGAGCCGGCCCAGAGTGCCGCTGGTATCGGCGATGCTGGTCAATAGCAAGGCGCTGACAACTGAGAAGCCCAGTGCCACTTCGTAGCTGACCAGTTGCGCGGTGGAGCGCAACGCCCCCAGCAGCGGGTAGTGGCTGTTGGAGGACCAGCCGCCCAGGATGATCCCGAAAATGCCCAGCGAGGAAATTCCCAGGACAAAGAGCAGGCCGACGTTGACGTCGGTAACCATAAAGTTGGACGCGAAAGGTATCAGGGAGAAAGCGGTGAAAGCGGCGACCACGCTGATGACCGGCGCCAGCCAGAAGATGGTCTTGTCGGCGCCCTGGGGAATGATGTCCTCCTTGAGGAGGAGTTTCAGGCCATCGGCAATGGGCTGCAGGAGGCCGTGGGGGCCGACGCGCATGGGCCCCACGCGCACCTGCAGGTCGGCCAGAATCTTCCGCTCGGCATAGGTGAGATAGGCCATCAGCAGAGAGACGCCGAGAAAAACCACGATGACGCGGATCAGCGGGACCAGGTAGGGCTCGAGGGTGTCCAGCAGGATGGTCATGGGTCGGTCTTAGCGGTCCACTTCCCCCAGAACGATATCGAGAGTTCCGATAATGGCGACCACGTCCGCCACCAGCTGGCCGCGAACCATCCGGTCAAAGGCTTGCAGGTTGACGAAGGAGGGTGGGCGAATACGCAACCGGTAAGGCTGGGTACTGCCGTCGCTGACAATGTAGTAACCCAGCTCCCCCTTGGGGGCTTCGATGGAATGGTAGACCTCGCCCGGGGGCGGCTTGATGACCTTGCCCACCCGGGCCAGGATCGGTCCTTCCGGAATGGTGTCGATGGCTTGCAGGATGATGCGGCGTGACTGGCGCATCTCCTCAAGCCGCACCAGGTAGCGGTCGTAGGTATCGCCGCGCTCGCCGATGGGGATATCGAACTCAAACTGGTCGTAGGCCGCGTAGGGAAAGGCCTTGCGGATGTCCCAGCGCACGCCGGAGCCGCGCAGCACCGGGCCGGTGGCGCCCAGGTCCAGGGCGTCTTCGGGGGTGAGTATGCCGACGTTTCGGGTGCGTTCGACCCAGATGCGATTTTCGGTCAACAGCTCTTCGTAGTGGTTGATCTTCTCGTCCAAGTCGTGGCAGAAGACCTTCACTTCCTCTTCGAAGCCATCGTAGGTTTCATATTGCAGCCCGCCGATGCGGAAGGCGTGGGTGGTCAGGCGAGCCCCGCAGTAGTTTTCGAAGATTTTCAGAATCTCTTCGCGTTCGCGGAAGGTATAGAAGATGGGGGTCATTGCTCCGATGTCGAGCGCATGCGTGCCCAGCCAGAGCAGGTGGCTGGCAATGCGCTGCAGCTCGGTGAGGATGGTGCGCACCCAACGCGCCCGGGGCGGGGCTTCCGCGCCCAGGAGTTTTTCCACCGCCTCGCAATAGCCCAGGCCGTTGGAGACGGCGGCGACGTAGTCGGTGCGGTCCACGTAAGGGGCAAACTGCGGGTAGGAGCGGTTCTCGCCGATCTTCTCCACACCCCGGTGCAAGTAGCCGATAATGCACTCCGAGCCGATCACCTTCTCGCCGTCGAGCTTCAGCTTCACGCGCAGCACCCCGTGGGTGGCGGGGTGCTGGGGGCCCATGTTGAGGATGATCTCGTCCGCCCCCAGGATGGTGGTGGTGAGGTCCGAGCGTGGCGCCATCGCTACTGTCCGCTCTCAATCCCCAGGTTTTCTTTTACCCAGTCCGCGTCCTGCTGCAGGATGTCGTAATCCTTGCGCAGGGGATGGCCTTTCCATTCGTCCGGCAAGAGGATCCGCTTCAAGCCGGGATGGTTCTCGAAGAGGAGGCCAAACATGTCAAAACATTCTCGCTCCAGCCAGTTCGCCGTGCCCCAGATGCCCGTGAGCGAGGGGCAAGAGGCGCCCACCGGGACTTTCACCCGCAGGCGCTCGTTGTGCAGGAAGGAGTAGAGATTCAAGATGACGTCGAAGCGCGGGCTGCGCTCGAACCAGTCCACCGCGGTCAAGTCCGTGAGGAAATCAAACTTTTCTTCTTCCTTCAGGTATCGGCAGACGTCCAGCAAGCGATCCCCGGCGACTCCCACAATCGCCTGTTTGCGGTCCAGGGTGGCCTCGCCAACCGCATCGCCAAAGCGGGCCCGCAGCCGGCGCACCAGCTCGTTGTCCAGCGGTTCGGGCTGGGGCGGCTGAGGCCGGGCTGGCGGTTTGGGGGCCGCGGCGGGCGCCGGCGGCTTTTTTTCCGCCCCCGGAGTGGCGGGGGCGGCGGTCTCAGGTTCTTGTTCTTCTTTTTTCTTCTGCTCGTCAGGCACGATGGTGTGTTTGCGGGCAGACCCGGTGGGATTCCGCTGAGAGGGTCGCTAGACCCATTCCAGGGCGCCCTTCTTGTAGAGCCAGATGTAACCCACGAGGAGCATACCGAGAAAGATGACCATTTCGATCAAGGCAAAGAGCCCGAGCACTCCGTACAGGCTGAAGTATTGAATGGCCCAGGGAAACAGGAAAATAACCTCGACGTCAAAGATGACGAACAAGATGGCAATCACGTAAAAGCGCACAGCAAAGCGACCCCGGGCGTCGCCCTCGGGGGGAATGCCACACTCATAGGGCTTGAGGCGGAACCCGGTGTCGCGCATCTCGGGTCGCACCAGCTTGGCCATCCAAAGGGTGACGACGGGAAAGAGGAACGCCAGGCCGGCAAAGAGCAGAATGGGGACGTAGTTTTCGGGCATCCTATGAGCGCATCAAAGTATCAAACCGATTCATTTTTGCCAAGATTCTCCTCCCCCGGGGGCGAGGAGGTTTCGGGCTCCGCGCCGGATTCGGACTCCGATTCAGGCCGCGGGGGTACCTCCGCCGGGGCTGCCGCCGGCTCGGCGGCGGGGGCCGGTGGCGCTTCCGGGGCTGCCGCTTCCGGCTCCGGCGGGGCCGCGGGTGCTTCCGGGGAGGGAGCAGCGTGGGCTTCCTCGCCCCGCAAGACATCGATGGCGTGGGGCAGAATCTCCAGAATCGCCTTCAGGGAGTCCTGGGCACCTGCCGGCGCCCCAGGAAGGTTGACGAGTAATGATTTTCCCTTCAGCCCAACCACTGCCCGGGAAAGCGCCGCCAGCGGGGTTTTCTTCAACCCTTCCCGACGCATCACCTCCGCCACCCCGGGCAGTGAGCGTTCCATAATCGAGGTGGTGGCCTCCGGGGTGCGGTCGCGGGGCCCCACGCCGGTGCCCCCGGTGGTGAACACCGCATCAATTTCGCTGTCGGAGGCGAGGGCGCTCAGCCGCTCGCGAAGCACGCTGAAGTCATCGGGAACGGCTTCGGTGGAAATCACTGTCCAGCCGGCCTCTTCCAGCACCTGGCGGACGGCGGGGCCGGAGAGGTCTTCGCGGACACCCTGGGCGACCGAGTCGCTCACGGTAACGATGGCGGCGCGGTAGGGGGACGCCATCAACGCTCCACCTGGTCTCGGCGGGCTTCGTCGAGCAAGCGCATGGCCTCCATCAGCAGACCCTGGGTGGAGCGGGTGGTGCGGCGCTTCGGGGATTTACCCTTGAAATCAATCTCGAAGGTGCCTTCGCTCCACTCCACAACCTGGTAGACGGCGGCGTCGCCCGTGGTGGTGCCCAGCACGGCATCATAAACCTGCCCGTTCTTCATGAACACCTGGCAGTTCTGCTCTCCGCAAGTCAGAGTGAGCGAGCAGGTTTTCTGCCCCATCTCCAACGATTGGAAAAGGTCAATCACATTCATCTCCTCTAGCCGCCCCTCAATGACCCCGGGGCGGCGGGCCGCGGTCTGGAGTTTCTCCAGGTGCAAGCGGTCGGCCACTTTCTTGGCGCGGGCAACCACTTCACGCACGTAGAAGGGCTTGGCAATGTAATCCTCGACGCCATCGGTGAGCTGCCGCAACTTCTCTTCGATATCGCCCTTGCTGGCGAGAAAGATGAAAGGAGTCTTTTGGGTCTCCTGGCGGGCGCGCAATTTTTCGTACAACTGGTGGCCATTCAGGCCGGGCATCTGATAGTCGGCGATGACCAAATCTGGCTGCTCCTCAATCGCCTTGAGCAAGCCCTCTGCGCCGTCCCGGGCAGTGACGACAGCACCGCAGCTTTCCATTCCGTTGCGCAGCAGCTCGAGCACCGCCGGATTGTCCTCCACCACCAGGATTTTGACAGCCGACTTCCCGACCATTCTCGTCGTGCGGCGCCGCGCCGCCTCACCCGGAGCGGCGGCGATAGGTCCCGCTTTTGCCTCCCGTTTTCTCCAGCAAGCAGATGTTGCGCAGCTCCATGCCCGGGTCGAGAGCCTTGCACATGTCGTAGAGGGTCAACGCCCCCACGGCAACCGCCGTGAGCGCCTCCATCTCGACGCCTGTCGGCCCGGTCGAGCGAACCTGGGAGGCGAGGCGAATGCCATTCTGGCACAAGTCCGCGGTTACATCAATATGGGTGAGCAGCAGCGGGTGGCAGAGGGGAATCAGCTCCGCGGTGCGCTTGGCGGCGGCGATGCCGGCAATCCGAGCGATTTCCAGCGGGTCGCCTTTGGGGGTTTCCAGCCCCCGGATTCGTTTCACCACTGCCGGCTTCATCTTGACGAAGGCCTGGGCGCGGGCGCTGCGCACCGTAGGCGGCTTGGCGGTGACGTCCACCATGGCCACCCGCCCGCCGGGGCCATAATGGCTCAACTTTCTTTTTCTTTTCATCAGCGCTTCTCACCCCCGCCGGGGCAGCACATCCACCCAAGAGCCGGCCGGGAGCTCGCTTACATTGTCGGGGACAACCAGAAAGCAGTTGCCCTGGGTGAGGGCGAGCACATCGCCCGAGCCCTGCCAGGGCAGCGCCCGTACACTCACCTCGGCACTCTCTCCTTCCAGCCGCGCGGGCAAGAACATCGTCAGCCGGGTGTTTTGTTTCACCGGTGCGGCCAGGCGCGCCTTCAAGAATTGCAGCCGCGGCACCAGCGCCCCCCCGAGCAAGGCAATCGCCGGGGCAACGAACAGTTCAAAGGTTACCATAGTGGAGACCGGATTTCCCGGCAGGCCGAAAACGAACTTGCCCCGGCAGGCGGCAAACACCGCGGGGCGCCCGGGGCGGATGGCAACCGCATCGAAGTAGAACTCGGCGCCCAGCCGGCGCAGCACCGCTTCCACCAAGTCATACTTCCCCATGGAGACACCGCCGGTAAGAACCAGCAGGTCTTCTTCCAGGCCGCGGCGGATGCGACGCTCGAGCTGGGGGAGTTCATCGGGGGCGTTGCCTAGCAGAAGGGGCTCGCCGCCGCTGAGGGTCACCTGGGCGGCCATCGAGTAGCTGTTGCTGTTGCGGATCTGGTGGGGCCCGGGGCGGGCGTCAATCGCAACCACCTCGTCTCCGGTGGAGAGCACCGCCACCCGGGGGCGCCGGTAGACGCGCACCTGAGCCTTGCCGACCTGCCCCAGCAGAGAAACTTCCGGGTAGCCAATGCGCGTGCCCGCGGCCAGGAGGCGGGTGCCCTGGCGGGCTTCGCTGCCCCGGGGGACCACGTTGGCCCCAGCCGCCACCGAGCGCTTGGCGACCACCTGCTCCCCGTTCAACTCCGTGTGTTCAATCATCACCACAGCGTCGGCTCCAGCGGGCACCGGGGCGCCGGTCATAATCTGCACGCACTCGCCGGGCCCGACCGTGCCCGGGTAGCCTTCCCCAGCCCGGATTTCGCCCAGCCGCTTCAGACGGGCGGGGACTTGGGCAATGTCGGCCGCGCGCACCGCGAAGCCATCGCGGGTAGAGCGATGGAAGGGAGGGTAGTCGCGGTCAGCCGCCACCTCTTCCGCCAATACCCGCGCCAGGCTAGCGGCCAAAGAAACGGTTTCGGTGGTTGGGCGGGTCGGCTGGGCCGCGATGGCGCGGATCACCTTTTCACGGGCTTCGAGGTAGCGCAGCATCGGGCATCCTTGCGCGGCTAGGAGCTCAACAATGAAGCCAGCCGGGAATCCGGCAAGAGGACGGTTTCCTGGCGTTGCGGTCCGGTGGAAATCATTCCGATTTCGACTCCCACCTGGTCGGCGACGAACTTCAAGTAGTCGCGCGCCCGCGCGGGCAATTGTTCGTAGCGGGTCAGGCCGCGGGTGGAGGCCTGCCAGCCCGGCCGAGCTTGGTAGTCCGGCTCGACCTCCTCCAGGACTTCGGCTTCCGGAGGAATTTCGGTGAGCGGACGGCCTTGGTAGCGGTAGCCGACGCAGACCGGAACCTCGGCGAAGTGGTCGAGGACATCGAGCTTGGTGACCACGAGCGAAGTCATGCCATTCACCAGAACGCTATGGCGGAGCATCATCAGGTCGAGCCAGCCGCAGCGGCGGGGGCGACCGGTGACGGCCCCGTACTCGTTGCCGCGATCGCGCAGAGCCTCGGCGGCGGCACCAGTGATTTCGGTGGCGAAGGGGCCGCTGCCCACCCGGGTGGTGTAGGCCTTGGTGACGCCAAGCACGGCATTGATGGCCCCCGGGGGAATCCCCAGGCCGGTGCAAGCCCCGCCGGCGGCAGCGTTTGAGGAGGTAACGAACGGATAGGTGCCGTGATCGATGTCCAGCATCGTGCCTTGCGCGCCTTCACAGAGGGTGGACTTGCCGGCCCGCCGGGCAGCGTCCAGCAAGACGGGGACATCGGTGATGTACGGGCGCAAGCGCTCTGCATAGTCAGTGTATTGCTCCACCAGGCGAGCGGTGTCCAGCGCCACCGGGCGCTGGAGGACACGAGCCAGGGCGGACTTGTGCTCAAGCAGGCGGCACAGCTTTTCCTCGAAGCGCGCCGTGTCCAGCAGGTCGCAGGTGCGCAGGCCGCGCCGAGCCATTTTGTCCTCGTAGGTGGGCCCGATGCCGCGGGCGGTGGTGCCGATTTTCAACGAGCCCAGGGCGGCTTCGGCGGCGCGTTCCAGCTCGCGGTGGTAGGGAAAGATGAGATGGCTGCGGTTGCTGATGAAGAGGCGCCCGGCGGTGTTGACCCCGTTCCGCTCCAGGGTCGCCAGCTCATCGAGCAGGGCGGCGGGGTCGAGCACGACGCCCGAGCCGATGACCGCCCACTTGCCCGGGCGGAGGATGCCACTGGGGAGGAGCTGGAGGATGAATTTCCGGCCGTTGACCACCACGGTGTGGCCGGCGTTGTGGCCGCCTTGGTAGCGGGCCACAATGTCAAAGCGGGCGGCCAGGTAGTCGACGACTTTCCCTTTCCCCTCGTCCCCCCATTGCGCCCCCACAACCACAACCGTGCTCATCGCCACGCTCCCCGTCCACGCCACGCCCCGTGACCAATGCGGGCGGCGGGAGTGGCTGCCGGGCCCTAGCAGGGAAAGCCGGCAGCGAGGAGGGCAGACCTATGCCCACAAGCGAGAGCTATCATAGGCGGGGTTTTGCGGGAGCGCAAGCGGCCGAGCCCGAGGAGCCGCGCGGCCCGGTCAGGAGAGATGTCTCTGGAGCAACTTCTCGATGTGGTCCCGGGGATAGTTGCCGACAATCTGCTCTTTCACCTGCCCGCCTTTGAACAGCAGCAAGGTGGGGATGCCCTGGATGCCGTAGCGGGGTGGGGTGGCGGTATTGTCGTCCACGTTGAGCTTGGCCACCCGAAGCTTGCCGTTATAGTCCTGGGCGATGGCCTCCACGGTCGGGGCCAGCATCCGGCAGGGCGCGCACCACTCGGCCCAGAAGTCCACCAACACCGGCAGGTCGGCCTGCAGGACGTCTTTTTCGAAGCTGCTATCGGTAATCGTCAGAATGTTGTCCGCCATTCCACAAAATCCTCCTGAAAGATTACGCTCCTCCCCTTAGATGAGGAGGCCGCGGCCAAAGATTCAAGCTCTCTCCTGCCAGGGCTATTTTACCGAAGCCGGGCGCGATTGACCACCCGCTGGTAGAGGCGCTCGTACTCGGCCGCCGAGGTGTTCCAGGAGTAGTCCTGCGCCATCCCATTGTGGATCAACTGCTGCCACGCCCGGGGGTCCCGGGCGTGGACGTCCAAGGCCTGCCGGAGGCACTCCAGCAGGGCCGCCCCGGAGTAGGGGGTGAACTTGAAGCCGGTGCCCTTTCTGGTGCGGGGATCGAAGGGTTCAATGGTGTCATCCAGGCCGCCGGTGGCTCGCACCACCGGCACGGTGCCATACTTCAGGCTATAGATTTGATTCAAGCCGCAGGGCTCGTAGCGGGAGGGCATCAGAAACATATCGCTGCCGGCTTCGATCTTGTGGGCCAGGGGGTTGTCGTAGGCCACCCGGACGCCGACTTTCTGGGGGAAGCGCCGGGCCAGCTCCTGGAAGAGCTGTTCGTAGACCGGCTCTCCGGTGCCGAGCGCTACCAGCAAGAGGTCGTTCTGCATCAAGGCCTCGGCGACCTCGGCGATCAGGTCGAAGCCCTTCTGGGCGGCGAAGCGGGAGACGATGCCGATCAAAGGCGTCTTCAGGTTGTGGGCGGGCAACTGGAACTGCTCGAGGAGGTCCTTCTTGCAGAGTTGCTTGCCCTCGAGTCGGCCCGGGGTGTAGTGGGCCGCGATGAACGGGTCGGTTTCCGGGTTCCATTCAGTGTAGTCCACCCCGTTGAGAATACCCACCAGGGTGGCGGCGCGGCCACGAATCACGCCCTGGAGGCCGTGGCCGTGCTCCTCGGTCTGAATCTCCTCGGCGTACTTCTTGCTCACGGTGGTGATGAAGTCCGCGTAGACCAGGGCGCCCTTCAGCAAGCACACCTGGCCGTGAAACTCCAGGGCGTCCCCGGTGAATAGTCCGAGGGGCAGGCCCAGCCGATGGATCACCTCCGCGGGAAACAGCCCCTGGTAGCCAAGGTTGTGGATGGTGAAGACCACAGGGACGCCGCTGAGCCGCGGGTCGGCGGCGTAGAGCGACTTGAGCAAGATCGGTACCAGGCCCGACTGCCAGTCGTGGCAGTGGATCAGGTCGGGCACACCGACGCGGTGGGTGAATTCCAAGGCTGCTTTGGAGAGCAAGGCAAAGCGTTCGGCGTTGTCGGGGTGGTCTTTGCCGCCGGGGCCGACATAGAGGCCGTCGCGGTCAAAATAGGGGGGATAGTCGAGGAAGAAGTAGCGCACCGCGTCGAGTGTCCGGCCATCCTGAACGGCGGGCGAGTGAACCGTGGGGCCGAGCGAGATGTTCAGGCGGGGGATGAAGACGGTGCCGGGTGGGGTCACGCGGTAGCGAGGAAGAAAAACCGTGACTTGGTGGCTGCGGGCCGCCAGGAACTTGGGCAGCGCACCCACCACGTCGGCCAGGCCCCCGGTCTTGGAAAAGGGCACGCACTCGGAAGCGACGAAAAGAATCCTCACGCCGGGCTCCCGGGTGGGTGGGGGCGGCCCGCCGCCAGCCTAGGCGAGAAATCACAAGGGGTGAGTATCAATCTGTGCCCGCTGCAAGGTGCCGCTGAAGTCCACGTAGATGCTCTTCCATTCGGAGAAGACGTCGAGGCCGGCGATGCCGGCTTCCCGGTGGCCGTTGCCGGTCTGTTTGGCGCCGCCGAAGGGGAGATGGATCTCGGCCCCAACGGTGGGGGCGTTGATGTAGACGATGCCGGTGTAGAGATCGCGCATGGCGGCAAAGACACGGTTGACATCCTGGCTGTAGATGGAGGCGGAGAGCCCGTAAACCACCCCGTTGGCAATTTCGATGGCCTGCTCGAAGGTGTCGAAGGGCAGGACGGAGACCACGGGGCCAAAGATTTCTTCCTGGGCGACCCGCATCTGGGGGTCGCAATCCGCGAAGATGGTCGGGGCATAGAAGGCGCCGGCGTCGTAGTCCCCGCCGGTGAGGGGGGCACCGCCGCAGAGCAGTTTGGCCCCTTCGCTCTGGCCGATTTCGACGTAGTTGTGCACCGACTGGCGCTGCTTGTCGTTGATCAGCGGGCCCATTTCCACGCTGGGGTCCAGGCCGTTGCCCACCTGAAGGCTTTTGGTCCGGTCGAGGAACTTCTGGAGGAACTGTTTGTACACCTTCTTGTGCACGGCGACGCGACTGGCCGCCGTGCAGCGTTGGCCGGCGGTGCCGAAGCCGCCCCAGAGGGCACCGTCCACGGCCAGATCGAGACGGGCGTCGTCCATCACCAGGATAATGTTCTTTCCCCCCATCTCCAGGTGGCAATGGCGGAAGTCGGGAGCGCAGGCCACCGAGACGCTGCGGCCCACCTCGGTGGAGCCGGTGAAGGAAATCACGCTTACCTCGGGATGCGTCATCAGGGGGGTGCCCACCGCGCTACCGGACCCGGTGACCAGGTTGAGCACGCCCCGGGGCAAGCCCGCCTCGTTCACAATCTTGACGAAGTTGTAGGCCGACAAGGGGGTTGCCGAGGCGGGCTTGAAGACCACGGTATTGCCGCAGACCAAGGCGGGAAAGATTTTCCACGAGGGGATGGCCATGGGGAAATTCCAGGGGGTGATCATGCCGCACACCCCCAGGGGCTGGCGGACGCACATCCCGAACTTGTTGGGGAGCTCGCAGGGGGTGGTGAAGCCGAACTGCCGCCGGCCCTCCCCCGCCATGTAGAAGCCCATGTCGATGGCTTCCTGAACGTCGCCGCGGGTTTCCTTGAGGACTTTGCCCATCTCCCGGGTCATATCCCGGGCGAGCTCTTCCTTGCGCTCCACCAGCATTTGCGCGGCGCGGAAGAGGATTTCCGCGCGTTTGGGCGCCGGGGTCACTCGCCAAGCGTTGTAGGCGGCTTTGGCGGCGGCCACTGCATCGTCGAGGTCGGATTGATCCGAGGCGGGGAACAGGCCGATCAGATCGTTTTTGTCGGCGGGATTGAGGTTCTCGAAGGTTTTGCCACAGCGCGCCTCCACCCAGGCGCCGTTGATGTAGTTCTTATAGAGCTTGGGGGTTGGCATCGTGGCTCCCTCCTTGCCCGTCAGCGCCGGGACGCTTCTCCCACCCGCCCAGCAGCGTCAAACGGGCGAATCTAACAAAAGCCCGGTGGCAGGTCAATGACGCCCCGGCGGCCGTAGCGTCCTCACTTGAGAAATAGGGCTAAAAACGCAGCGCAAATTCTTCTGGCCTCCCCCCGGGAGGTGCCCCCGCCGAAAGCCGCCCCTCGGCTACGCTCGGGGCAGGTTGGGGGCTCGGCGTCCCAATGGCTTTTCTCGCCGAGCCCGGTGGCCCGCCACCGGGTGACCGCTGGTCCCCTTGGCGACTGCCAGAGAGTGTCAGATTGGGACACTGCCCAGGCGGCCAGTGGGGCAGCTACCCAGCATCTCCCGCCCGGCTACGGCTTGGTTTCCGCGGCGGCGTCCTCGACGGGATAGGGGGGTGGGACTTGGCCGTCGCGGCGGGCCACCAAGTAGCTGCGGATGAAGGGGTCGAGGGCACCATCGAGCACCGCGTCCACATTGCCGATTTCCAGCTTGGTGCGGTGGTCCTTGATCAAGCGGTAGGGGTGGAGAACGTAGGAGCGGATCTGGCTGCCGAAGCTGATGTCAGCTTTGGCCTCCTCCAGCTTGCGCGCCGCCGCCAGGCGTTTTTCGACTTCGTACTGGTAGACGCGGGAGCGAAGAATTCTCATAGCCATCTCGCGGTTTCGGTGCTGGGAGCGCTCGTTCTGGCACTGGGCGATGATGCCGGTGGGCAGGTGGGTGATGCGCACGGCGGAGTCGGTGACGTTGACGTGCTGGCCGCCATGCCCGCTGGAGCGGTAGGTGTCGATGCGCAGGTCTTCGTCGCGGAGGACGACTTCGATGCGATCGTCCACTTCCGGGGTGAGAAACACCGAAGCAAAAGAGGTATGGCGGCGGGCGGCGGCGTCGAAGGGGGAGATGCGCACCAGCCGATGGACCCCAATCTCGGAGAGCAGCAAGCCGAAGGCGTTTTCGCCTTGCACGGTAAAAGTGACCGACTTGAGACCTGCCTCATCGCCCGGCTGGATGTCGGTGATGCTGGTGTGAAACCCTTTGCGCTCGGCCCAGCGCAGGTACATCCGCAAGAGCATTTCCGCCCAGTCCTGGGATTCGGTGCCCCCGGCGCCGGGGTGGATGGTGACGATGGCGTTGCGATGGTCGTGGGTGCCGGACAGCAGGATTTCTGTTTCCAGGTCGTCCACATCGCTGCGCAGCTTCGCCAGCGCGGCGGCCAGTTCCTCGGCGACCGGCTCACCCTCGTGAGCCAGCTCGATCAAGGTGGCCAGGTCGCTCAGGTGACGCTCCAGCGACTCTTCGGTCTCCAGCTCGCGTTGCAGGTGTTTGCGTTGTTGAAGGAGATTCTGGGCGGTGGTCGGCTGGTTCCAGAGGTTGGGGCGGTTGAGTTGTTGATCGAGCTCCGCGAGCCGAGCCCGCAGGCGTGGCGGGTCAAAGATAGCTCCGCAGTTCTTCCGCGCGGGTGCGGAGCTGTTCAAATTCCCTTTCCAGTTCCTCGATTGTCTTCATTGCCGGTTCCCTCCACAGCATCCACCCAAAATTTGCGCGCCAGGGCGGCGGCGACCACCAGGGCGCACAACGCCGCCAGCCAATCCCCGGTGCGCACGTAGAAGCTGACCCGGCGGCGGGGGCCGAACCCGGCCGCCAGCACCGTGCGGGTGTGCGTCGGGGCGCGAGCCACCACCCGCCCAAAGGGATCGACCACCGCGGTGATGCCAGTATTGGTGGCGCGCAGCAAGAAGCGCCGCGTCTCCACCGCGCGCACCCGGGCCATATTCAGGTGCTGCGCCGGCGCCGCCGAGCGGCCAAACCAGCCGTCGTTCGAAATGTTCACCAAGACATCAGCCCCCCGCTCGACGAACTGCCGCACCAGCCCCGGATAGACCGCCTCGTAGCAGATGATGATGGCCAAGCCTCCCTGCGGGGTGGGCATCACCACCCGCTCGCGGCCGGGGCGGAAGTCGCTGACTTCCGGCACCAACTTTTCGAGAAAACCCAGCCAGTCAGCCAGCGGCAGGTACTCGCCAAACGGCACCAAATGAATTTTATCATACTGGGCCACGAGCTCGCCCGCCGGCGAAAGCAGCACAGCACTGTTGTAGGGATGCAGCACGCCTCCGGTGCCTGCCTCTGCCGGCCGGTCGCGGCGGTAGTCCACCACGCCCACCAGGAAGTAGCTGCGGGTCGCCTGGGCGAGCCGTAACAGGCGGGCGCGGATGACCGGGTCGTGATGGAAGTAGAAGGACACCGGAACCTCGGGCCAGACCACCAGAGCGGGATTCGCTGGAGCGAGGGCGCGAACCGCCTCGCGGGTGAGCTGCTCGAGCGGGCGCAATTCCTCCGGATGATGCTCGACCCATCGTGGGTCGAACTCCTCCTGTTGGGGGAGGTTGGTTTGCACCAGGAGCGCTGTGGCGGTGGTGGGCACCGGGGGCAGTTGGCGGCCCCAGATGGCCAGGCCGGCGAGAACCAGGGCGACCACGCCCAGCGACACCGCGCCGCGCCGCGACGGAACCAGCCAGAACCCCGCCACCAGCGCGTTGACGCCGGCCACCAGAAAGGAGACGCCGTAGATTCCCGTGTAGGCCGCAGGCTGGATCCAACCGATGTGCGGCGCCACCGCGTAGCCGAGCAGGTTCCACGGAAAGCCGCCGAAAGGAACGTAGGAGCGGGCCCACTCGAGCGCCACCCAGACAAACGGCGACAAGAAAAGGCCGAGCAGTTGCCAGCGGCGCGCCAGCTCCCCCGTAATCAGAGAAAACAGGCCAAAGTAGAGGGCCTGGACGAGGACGAACAATAGCAGGATCGAGCCCGCGGCCAGGGCGGAGAGGTGGCCGTAGATGCGTATCACGTTGTAGATCCAGGAGCAGGTGCCGGCAAAGAAGACGCCGCCGGCCAGATAGCCGTAGAAGAACAGGCGGGTGCGGGGGGCGGGCCGGAAAGTCGCCACCAGCAGCGGGGTCAGGGCGACCCAGGCGAGCAAGGTCAGTTGCGGACGGGGAAAACAGAGAACCAGGAGAACGCCGGAAAGCAGCGCGCACGCGGTGGGATAGCGCTGGAGCGCGAGCAGCAGCCGCATCAGCGCTTGAGGAATTGTCGAAAGCCTTGTGCTTCCAGGCGGCGCTGGGCGGCTGCAGCCAGCTTGGCATTCTCGAAGGGTCCGACCTGCACACGATAGAAGCGGTCGGTGCGGGCCGGGCGGATGACGGTGGGCAGGCCGAGCCGTTCCAGTTGCGTTGCCAGGCGCTTGGCCTCTGGCTCCCGGGTGAAGGCGGCCACTTGCAGGAAGATGGGGGCAGCGGAAGTGGGGGGCGCGGCGCCCGAACCGCGGGGACGCCGCGGCGGCACGGGGACCGGGGTCACGGCCCGCGGCTTCGACTTCGCCGGCTTCTTTCCGGCTGCTGCCGCCGGGAGGGTCTCGGGCGGCGGCTTCCCGTTCACCCGCTCGTAGAAGCTGAGGTCCGCGGCAGGCTCGGTGGGCGCCGCGGCGGCCGGGGATTTTTCCGCCGGGGGCGCGCCTGCCCTCCCGGACGCCACTTGATTGCGCCCCAGGACGAACCCCAGGGTGAAGAAGAGGGCGGAAAGCAGAACCAGCCCAAAGAAGATCCCCAACAGGTGCCGCCCTTCCAGCACCATTTCGTAGTGGCTGCCCTTCCTGCCCATGGCCGTCGGCGAGGCGTCCCGCCCCCTACTTCGTCGGTTTGAACCAGCCTCGGATCATATCCACCGGGATGGGGAACACAATGGTGGTGTTTCGCTCCACGCCGATTTCCGTCAGGGTTTGCAGATAGCGCAACTGGATGGAGACCGGCTGCCGGTTGAGAGTTTCAGCGGCGCCGGCGAGGCGCTCGGCCGCCTGGTATTCGCCCTCGGCGTGGATGATCTTGGCGCGGCGCTCGCGTTCGGCTTCCGCCTGCTTGGCGATGGCCCGGCGCATCTCGTCGGGGAGATCCACCGCCTTGACCTGCACCATGGTCACTTTGATGCCCCAGGGGTCGGTTTGCTCGTCGAGAATTTCCTGCAAGCGGGCGTTGACTTTTTCGCGCCGGGCCAGCAGGTCGTCGAGCTCCACCTGGCCGAGAACGTCGCGCAGGGTGAGCTGGGCGAGCTGGGAGGTGGCGTAGAGATAGTTTTCAATCTGCTTGATGGCGCGGTTGGGCTCCATCACCCGGAAGTAGGCGACGGCGTTGACACGCACGGTCACGTTATCGCGGGTGATGATGTCCTGCGGGGGCACGTCCAGAGTGATGATGCGCAGGGAGATGCGCATCAATTGATCTATCGGCCACCAGATCCACTTGATTCCCGGACCCAGCGGCTCGGGGCGCATCCGGCCCAAACGCAGAATGACGCCTCGTTCCCATTCCTTCAAGATTTTGATGCAGTTCACTGCCCAGAGGAGAAAGATGACAACAACCACCCCTAACCACATAGCTCACTCCTTTCCGGGGCTCGGACTTGCGGCCAAGCCGCCGTCAACAGGCTCCACGCGCAGGACCAAGCCTTCCAGACGAACCACGCGTACGGACTGGCCCACGGGAATTTTTTGGCCAGCGGTGGCGCGCCACAACTCACCCGCCACCAGCACCAGACCCTTGTGCCCATCGCCGATTTCCTGCCGCACCTCGCCCACCGCTCCCACCAGCTCCTCCTTGCCGGTGGCCACCTGCCAGCGGCGCGACTTCAACACCATGCGCAGCAAGAGCACGGTGATGACGGCGAAGGGCACAGCCACGGCAAGGGCAAGCTCCAGGCGCACCCGCAGTTGGGGAATCGGGGGCGACTCCACCAGCATCAATGCACCCAGCACCATCGCTGCCACGCCGCCCGCGGCCAGGATTCCATGGCTGACGTAGACCGCCTCCAGAATGAACAGGGCCACCGCCAGGAGGATGAGCAGGACCCCGGCGTAGTTCACCGGCAAGAGGTGAATAGCGAACAGAGCCAGGATCAAGCAGATGCCTCCGGCCACCCCGGGGAGAATGAACCCGGGCTGGCTGAACTCAATGTACAGCCCCAGGATGCCGAACACCAACAATAAAAAGGCGATATTGGGGTTAATCAGGCGGCTGAGGAAGCGCTGCCGGGAGGTCATCCGGAGGGCCTCGACGCGGGCATCGGCCAGGGCGATGGTTTGGGTGCTGCCGTCAAAGCGCTTGATGGCGCGGCCATCGAATTGTTGAAAAATCTCCCCGCGGGACTCGTAGACGGCATCGATCAGTCCCGCCTTCAAGGCTTCCTGATCGGTGAAGGACTTGGCTTCGGTGACGGCCTTTTCCGCCACTTCCGGGTTGCGCCCGCGCTTGCTGACGAAGCTGCGCAGGTAGGCGGCGGCATCGTTGGTAATCTTTTTCTTCAGCGTCTCGTCCATCTTGGCACCGCCGAAGGCCACCGGGGAGGCGGCGCCGGTGGTGGTGCCCGGAGCCATCACGGCCACGTCGGCCGCCATGAGGATGAAAAAGCCGGCGGAGGCGGCGCGGCTGCCGGTGGGGGCGACGTAGACGATGACGGGCACGCGGGCGTTGGTGATGCGGTCCACCATTTCCCGCATCGAAGTTTCGAGTCCACCGGGGGTGTTGATCCAGATGAGGACAGCGTCGGCGTTCGATTGCTCAGCGTAGTCAATGCCGCTGACAATGTACTCGGCGGAGATGGAGTGGACGATATCGACCAGGCGGAGCTCGACCACCGTGCTGGCCGCCGCCTCGGCGCTCACTAAGCTCAGCGCCACGAACAATCCAGGGAACAGCACCCGGCGTCTCATTTTTCTCATTCCGGGTCGGTGTCCTCCGCCCGGGTCTCGGCCGTGCGGGCCGGGAGGCGAGCCGCCAAGGCCCGGGCGGCCGCATTGTCAGGCTCAAGCGCCAGCGCGGCTTGCACCTGCTGGCGGGCCTGCGGGAGGTGGTTTTGCTTCAAGTAAATCTCCGCCAGGCGCAGGCGGGCACGCACCGACTCCTGGCTCCAGAGCGAAGCCTTGAGCTCAGAAATGGCCTCCTGGAGACGTCCCTGGCGCTGGTAGATTTCCGCCAGGAAGAAGTGCGCCAGGTAGGCGTCGGGGTCGAGGAGGATGGCCTGGGTAAATTCCCGCTGCGCCGATTCGAGTGCCCCGCGGGTGAATAAGTCCTGCCCGCGCTCGACGTGAATGGCGACGTGGAGGGCGCGGGCGGAGGTCGGAGCCGGCTCCACGTTATCGGCTTGATTGAGTTGGACGAGCCGAGCATTGAAGTGCAGTTCCAGGCGGTCAAGCTCAAGCGGGCGCCGCTCCTGGCTGAGGTCGCTGGCCGGGCTGTCGCCCACCGCCTGTTGCCGCGCGCGCTGGGCGTCTTCAACACGGCCCAGTCGCTCCAGCGCCCGGGCGAACAGGAAGCGGGCCTCGGTGTCCCCCGGATTCAATTCCAGACACTGCTCCAGCGCCCGGGCCGCCTGGTCCCACTCGGCTCGGCGAAGGTGATGCAGGCCGAGGTTGAAATAGACATCCGCGTCGGCGGGGTCGGCTTCGAGGGCGCGGGCAAAATAACCCACGACGGCCTGGGAGGCTCCCTGGCGTGAAGCGAAGACACCCAGGTTGTTCCACACCGGCTTGGCGGGCCGGCGCTCGGCCAGCGGGGCGAGCGTGTCGGTGGCACCGGCGAAGTCGCGCCGAAAGAACTGGCAAAGTGCCAAGTAGAAGCGAGCGTCCAGAGCCAAAAAGTCATCGGGAGGAATCTTGCGGAACCAGGCGGCAGCGGTGGCGTAGTCCTGGTCTTCGAAGTAGAGCTGAGCCAGGCGGAAGGCCGGGCGGCTGTAGTGGGGTTCGAGGCGCGCCGCTTGCAGGAAGTAGCGCCTCTGCTGCTCGCGATTGAGGGCGAGCAGCCCACGAACGTAGCTCTCGAAGGCGCTCACCCGCAGGCGGGGAAAGCGGTCATCAAAAGCCTGCGGGCTGAAGGGAAAGCTGGGGTCCAGGCGACGCAGAATCTTCCCCGCCAGTCGGCCTTGAACTTGGCGCAGGCGCGAGAATGCGCCTTGCTCTTCGATGAAGGGGGAGAGGGAGAGGCTGTGGAGGTCGAGGAGTCGCGCCTGGCCGCGGAGCTGGCCGTCCTCGACTTCAAAGCGCCCCAAAACAATCCGGTCGGCTTCCGCTTCCTCGCCCAGGCGCAGCAAGCTGGCGTGGGTGAGCGGCGCGGTGGCGGGCAGGCCCAGCCGCTCCCGGGCCGCCAGCCGTTCCTCGCGGCTCACCAGCCGGTGGCCGGAGCTGCCCAGGCGTTCGGTGAGGGTTTCCGCAAAGCTTTCCCCGACCCAGCCGAGATCATCCGTGCGGGCGGTGTTCTCAAATGAAACCACCAGGAGGGTCTCGGCGGCCGCGGAGCCGCTCGCCCAAAAAAGCAGCAGCAGGCTGCCGCCCAGCACGCTAAGCAACCGAAAACGGGCGTTCATTGCGGAGGCCATTATAGCAGAAGCGTGAGGATGAGCGCCTCAGGGCGGGCGAGGCGGCCAGCGCCGGTCCAATTTGATTCGACCCGAAGAAAGCTTGGCCGAGCAAGGCGGCTGCCCTCGGAGGGAAGAGATACCGGCAGGCGGGTGCGACGCGGGACATTTGCCCAAGCGGTTGAGGAGGCGGTTGCCCATTCGTTGGCCATCCAGGATGGAAGGGCCCCAGGCTAGGGTTCGATGCCCGGCGGCTTCTCGGCGAAGAGCGCCTGAAAGCGTTTGTCTTCGCGCACGAGCACAAACGCGGGGTCGCCCTGGGCTTCGATGCTGGGGAAGCCATCCTCCAGGGCCCGCCGCAGGTAGGCGACGCAGCGGTCCACATAGCCCAAACTGGCCAGGCTTTTCGCCACCATAAAGTAGTAGCGGGCGCGGTCTTGCACGGAGCGACTCTGGATCAGGGTGCCGAAGAGGCCGCGGCGGCGGAAGACTTCCGGGTCAAGCAGCAACGCCAGGCGGAACTCCTCGACCGCCTGGTCATACTTCTTGCGGGCGAACAGAGCCGTGCCTAAGTTGAGGTGGATATCGCCCTGGACGGGACTCCTCTTCAACGCCCGTCGGTAGTAACGAATGGCCTTCTTGTAATTTTTCTGAGCGTAATAGACAGTGCCCAGATTGTTCCAGGCCGCGGCGTAGCTCTTGTCGGCTTTGGTGGCCCGCTTGTAGTACTTCTTGGCATCCTTGAGCTCAGAGAGTTGCTGGAAGGCGATCCCGGTCTTGTTGAGCAGAACCGAGTTGCGCGGCGCCCAGCGCAGCGCCTCCTGGTAGAAGTCAATGGCCTCCAAGTAGTGCTTGCGAATCATGTGCAAGTCGGCGCGGAGTTCTAACTGCCGGACCTGCTCCTGGCGGGGCAGCACGGTGAGCAACGGGGCCTCCTGGGCGGCGGCGGTGACCGCCACCATGAGGAGAACCCCCAACCGGAGGAGAGACGCAAGCCGCATCATCACATCACTCTTTGGACGGGGGCCGATTGCTTTCCTCTTTCGCCGAGGAGGAACCCGGGGTTTTGGCGCGCCGAATACCCAAGGCGCGCGAGAGGGTGCGGGTCACCCGGCGCAACACCGAGGGCCGGTGCTTGGGACAGAACTCGCGGGGCTCGGTGCCCACAATGAATTTCTCCGTGCGCGCTTCCGGACAGTCGGCGGTGGCCACGAAGAGGGTTTCGGGGTCAATGGGCACGGAGACGATTCCTTCCGGCGGAGAGAAATTCTCCACGTTGCGGTAGGCCGGTAAGGTGACGGCCCGCTTCATAAAAGCGGTCCAGATGGGCAAGGCCGCGGCCGAGCCCGGCAAGCCGAGGTCGCGGGCATCGTCGAAGCCCACCCAGACCAGGCAGAGAAGATTGGAGGTAAAACCGATGAACCAGGCGTCGCGCGAGGTGCCGGTCTTGCCGGCCGCGGGTGCGGTGAAGCCCCGCGCCCGGGCCCCGGCTCCGGTGCCGCGGTTGATGGTGTCTTGCAAGAGGTCGAGAACCAGATAAGCGACGCGGGGGTCGAGGACGGGTCGGGCCTGGCTGAGGTTCTGGCGCAATTGCTTGCCCTGAGCGGTGCGCACGCTGGAAATCAAGAAGGGGGCAACGTGCTCGCCCTGGTTGGCAAACACGGTGTACGCGCCCGCCACTTCCAGCGGGGTGGAGTCGTAGGCGCCCAGGGCCACGGCCGGGGTGGCGCGCAGGCGGGGATTGAGCCCGGCGGCCACCGCCACCTGAGCCACGCGGTCGTAGCCGGTCATCTCCGCCACCTTGACGGTGGCGACGTTCAGGGAGTGGATGAGGGCGTCGCGCACGGTGACAATCCCGTAGAACTTCTCGCCATAGTTTGACGGTTCGTACTCCTCCCCTTCGAACTCAAACACCGTGGGTTCGTCCACCACGGTGGTGATGGGAGTGATGGCCTGGTCGGGCGACTCCAGGGCGGTGGCGAAGGCGGCGGCGTAGACAAAGGGCTTGAAGCCAGAGCCGGGCTGGCGGTGGGCGACGATACGATTCAACTGGCTGCGGGTGTAGTCGCGGCCGCCCACCAGCGCCTTGACCGCGCCGGTGTGGGGGTCGAGGGCGATCAGCGCCACTTGCACTTCGGGAAGCGTCTCGCGACGATTCTGGAAGCGTTCCTGAATCCGGGCGTCCACCTCGGGCAGGGCTTCGCGAATCGCCTCGGCGGCGGCCTGTTGCAAGCGGCGGTCCAGGGTGGTGTAGATGCGATAGCTCTGCGAAATCAACTCCTCTTCGGAATACTGCGCCAGCAGCCGGTCTTTGACCAAATCGACAAAGTAGGGGGCTTCGCTGGCCTCCACGTTGGCGGGGGCGGGCTCCAAGGGCTCTTGCTGGGCGGCCTCCGCCTGGGCCGGGCTCAGTGAGCCGATTTCCACCATCGCCTTCAAAATGTGGTTTCGGCGGTTGAGGGCCCGCTCAGGGTTCCGATAGGGGTTGTAGCGATTGGGGCCGCGAATGATGCCGGCCAGGAAGGCGGACTCCCCCAGGGTCAACTGGCTGACGTCTTTGTCGAAGTAGGCCTGGGCGCCTTCCCCGAGGCCGTGAATGCTAAAGCTGCCCCGCTGGCCGAGGTAGATTTCGTTGGCGTACAGCTCCAGGATCTTCTCCTTGCTGAAGCGGCGCTCGAGCTGCAAGGCAATCACGGCTTCGGCGGCTTTGCGCTTGAAGGTGCGGCTGGGGGTGAGGAAGAAGCTGCGGGCCAACTGCATGGTGAGGGTGCTGGCGCCCTGCACGCGGGCCCCGCGGCGGATGTCCACCCAGACGGCTCGGAGGCCGTCGAGAAAGGAAATCCCCGGATGGCTGAAGAAGCGCCGGTCTTCGGCGGCAATCACCGCCTGAATCAATAGCGGGGGCAAATCTTCGTAGCGCACCAGTCGGCGCTTGGTGCGGCGGCGGTCGAAGAGGTTGGTGATATGGGGGGGATCGAGCCAAGCAGCGGGGCGGAGCCGCGCATCCCGCAAGGAGCGGATGCGCGTCACCCGGCCCTGAGTCAGCTCCACCCGAACCGCCTCCTTCGGACCCACCTGGGAGGCGCGCCCGGGCAGGATTTCAATCCCCGGGGCGACCAGGCGGTAGCGCCCGAAGCGCGAGGGCTCTTCGTCGGGGCCGCTGTAGCCAAAGCGGCGGAGCTGGGCAACGATTTCCTCCCGGGTAATCTCATCGCCCACGGCGAGCATCTCCGGGGCGGCGTAGATCCGGGATGCATTTTCAAAGATGGCCCCGCTCAGGCGGGCCTCAATCAGCTCGGAGAAGTAGTGCCACGCGTAGGCGAAGCCCGCGGCGCTCACCAGCAGCAGACCCAGAACTGTCAGCAGCAGGGCGCGACCAAAAGGGCGGGTCCAAAAGGTGCGGGATATACGAATGCGAACCGGCACAGCCCTCGCCTAGTAGATGGTGGAGGTGTTTGCGGTGTAGTCGAAGGATAAGTCCATCTTGTAGATGATTAAATCCACCGGAACCACGTAGTGCGCCTCAATGCGCACTCCGCCGGGCGCCAAGCCAACCCGGATCTGCTCGCGGCGCACCGGCAACTCCAATGACTGAGCCTTTTTCAAGAGTTCATCGCGGATGACTTCGGGGGGTTTGCGATTGACACGGGCAAACCGAGCTTGGTTGCGAACCGCCTCCCTGAAGTCGTAACTGCGGACGTACACCGGGATGATGCGGACCGCGCCCACAATCAGGGCGGCGGTGATGAGCAGGGCCAGCAGCAGCGACAGCCTGCTTCCCCCGCGTGCCTTCATAGCTCTCTCCTTTGCCGGCGCCCCTCTGCCCCCTTAACCACAGTAGCGACTCTTCACCAGGCCGCCAGTGTCCGCAATTCTAACATCCGCCCGCTGCCCTGTCGAGCGCTCACTGATTTCCACCAGGCCTTCCTTGGCCTTCTTGCCCACAGTGATGCGCAGGGGGACGCCGATCAGATCGGCATCCTTGAACTTGACCCCGGCCCGCTCATCCCGGTCGTCGTAGAGGACGTCGATGCGCGCCTCGCGCAGCTCGCGGTAGAGCTGCTCGGCGGCCCCGCGGATGGGGGCCTCGTTCAGGTTCACCGGGGTGAGCACCACCTCGAAGGGAGCCACGGGGCGAGGCAGCTTGATTCCATTCTCGTCGTGGTGCTGCTCCACCGCTGCCGTGAGGATGCGCTCCACGCCAATTCCATAGGAGCCCATCACCAGGGTGACTTCCTTGCCCTGGCGGTCGAGCACCCGCGCCCCCATGGCCTCCGCGTAGCGCCGGCCCAGCTTGAAGATATGCCCGACCTCGATGACCGGCGCTACCTGCAAGGGGCGCCCGCAGCGGGGGCAAGGGTCGCCGGGTTTCACGATGCGCAGGTCGCGGTATTCGCCGGTGAAGTCCCGGTCGGGGGTGACGTAGCGCACGTGGTGATCATTCTTGTTGGCCCCGGTAATCAAGTGGCGGCGGCCGCGCAAGGTATCGTCGATGAGGATGCGCGCCCCCTTCACCCCCAGCGGGCCGATGAAACCCGGGGCGGCCCCGAACACCTCCCGGATTTCGTCAGGATGGGCGGGGCGAAAAGTGGCGCCGCCCAGCGCCTCCGTCAGTTTGGCCTGATTGACTTCGTGGTCGCCCCGCACCAGCACCAGCACGAGCTGGGGTTTTGCGGCGCCAGGTTTTCCCTCGGCCGTCTCTCGCGGGGGAATGGCGTAGGCCACGCTTTTCATCAGGAACTCCGGCCCCACGCCGGTGAAGGCGACCAGTTCTTCGATGGTGCGCACGTTCGGCGTGGGAAAGACTTCCGGGGAGCGGGCGCCGCGCTTTTGGGCTGCGCCGCCGTGGGCATCCTGAACCGGTTTGACGCCGGCACGGGCCTTTTCCAGGTTGGCCGCGTAGCCGCATTCCTTGACGCAGGTGGCGATGCGGTCTTCGCCGGCGTCGGAGACCACCATGAACTCGTGGGAGAGCGAGCCGCCCATGGCGCCCGAGGCGGCCTCCACCGCCTGGTAGTGCAAGCCGCAGCGGGTGAAAATGCGGCAGTAGGCGTCGTAGTGCTTCTTGTAGCTCACCTCCAGGCCCGGGTCGTCGAGGTCGAACGAATAGGAATCCTTCATGATGAACTGCCGCAAGCGCATCAGGCCGGACTTGGGCCGGGCTTCGTCGCGGAACTTCACCTGAATCTGGTACCAGATCTGGGGCAACTGGCGGTAGCTGCGCAGCTCGCCCCGGGCGATGTCGGTCATTACCTCTTCGTGGGTCATGCCCAGGCAGAGGTCGCGCCCGCCGTGGTCTTTGAACTGGAACATGGTGGCGGCCATCTGCCCCCAGCGGCCGGTTTCCCGCCAGAGTTCGCCCGGGTGGAGCGCGGGGAGATACATCTCCTGGGCACCGATGCGGTCCATCTCCTCCCGGATGATTTGCATGATTTTCAGCGCCGAACGCTGGCCGAGATAGAGATAGGAATAAACACCCGCGGAAAGCTGGCGGATGTAGCCGGCGCGGAGCAAGAGGCGGTGGCTGGCCACTCCGGCGTCCGCCGGGTCGGCCCGCAGCGTGGGGATGAAGAGTTGGCTCCAGCGCATACTAACTCAGATTCGCCCCGCGGCTCTCTTGTTGGCTCCGAGCAACCGCCCAAACCTCGAAACAGTATGAGAGCCGCCGCGCAGTGTCAAGTCAACCACCAAAATGGAACCGGCGGCGCCGGAGGTCAAGCGACGTCCTTTCACCCTCAGGCTGGCGCTTCTCAGTCCGGGAGGCGTGATCCTGCCCCGCTCGCCTCGAGCAGGCGGGGACGCCTGCTCCACCGCCCTGGGGCGGGGCTTCAGCCCCCAAGCACAGTAGGGCAGACATTTTTGTCTGCCCATCCGGCAGGCAGGTCGGCCCGAGCAGGCAGAAATGCCTGCGCCACTGCCCTAACCAAAGGAAAGCAAGAGGAACGGCTGCGGCAGGACTAGTTGGCGTCGGCGGGGGCGTTCCTCCGGCGATGGTTCTGGAGAGCGGCGAGGACTGAATCGGGAACTTGAACGTTATTCCGCCCGGTGCCGAGCTCGATCCCGGGCTTGTTTTCGCCGTGGAAGTCGGAGCCGCCGGTGGTGAGCAAGCCCAGCCGGCGCGCTAATGCCGAATAGGACTCCACCTGAGCCCGGTTGTGCCCGCTCCATATCGTCTCCAGGCCGGCCAGGCCGTAAGCCTTCAGCTCTTCGATGCAGCGGGAGAGTTGGGCCGTCGGCAACTTCAGCGTGCCGGGATGGGCCAGCACCGCAGCGCCGCCGGAGGATTTCACCAGCCCGACCGCCTCTTTGGGGTTCAACTGTTCCTTCTCCTCAAAAGCCGGCCGGCCCCGGCTCAGGTAGCGGTCGAAGGCCTCCGAGACGCTGGCGACGTGCCCGGCCTCAAGCAATGCTCGGGCCAGGTGTGGCCGCCCGATTGATTCCCCGCCAGTAATCTCTTCCACCCGACCAAAAGCAATCTCGACGCCCAGCCGGTTGAGTTTGGCGACGATGCGCGCGGCGCGCTCCCGGCGCCGGGCGCGCAGCCAGTCCAGGCGCTCCCCCAGGTGGGAATCGTCGTGGCGGATGTAGTAACCCAGGACGTGCATTTGCCCGGCGCCATCCCACCGCACCCCCAGCTCCATGCCGGGAACCACGTGGATGCCGCGGACGGCTCCTCGGGCCAACGCCGGAGGAATTCCGGCCACCGTATCGTGGTCGGTGAGCGCCAGCGCCGTCAGGCCTTTATCGGCCGCCAGGTCCACCAGGGCTTCCGGACTCAAGGTGCCATCCGAGGCGGTGGAATGAGTGTGAAGATCAATCATAGTTGCTCCCCACTGCTGTTCCCATTAGCGCCTAGCGGAAAAAGTGTCATTCTGAGCGAAGTGAAGAATCTCTCTTTATTACATTTTTGCGAATTTTATCCATGACACGTTCATTTCACCTCCGTATTCACCTAACGGCTGCGAGCTGAGCGGCCAGGACTCCCACCCTCTCTAGCTCTTCGCGCAATCCCAGAATACAGCATTCCATGCCATTCGCGCCGCATGCTCGGTCCGCTCCAGCGAGTGGTTAGGCAGAGCGCTGCATCTCGGTGATCGACAGAATGTGGAAGATGACCGCATAGGGGACCAGAAAGAGCGGTATCAAGCCAGTGGGATAAAGCAGCACCTGATTAGGCTGGTCAAACGCGAACAGTTGGAAGGGCGTCGCCGAACTGGTAACTCCAAAGAAGAACGCGCTGACGAAATCGGCGATTCCGACGGTGAAAACAAGTTTGATAGCGCCATTCGGGATTTCCTGGCTTCGGTAGCGGATGAGCACAACTAGGGCGATGATGCCGACGAGCAAGTCTCCCCAGCCTGCCGGATGGGCGAAGACCCCGGGCAAGTTGCCTCGCCAGTGCTCCAGAACGAAGACCAATCCAATGGATCGGAACAGCTGCAAGCCGATCAACATGTGCTGGGACAGCCCCTTGCCAACCAAGGCCCAGCGGAACGCGTAACCGAGGCCCGCCGCAAGAAAGAGATATACAAGCGCCCTAACGGGCAATCCGCGAAAAAACTCGCGGTCGAAACCGTATTTGACGGCGCCGAAGGCGAAGA
>JBHHYS010000003.1:0-50671 GCA_046757645.1 Terriglobia bacterium
AGACTGTGGGCGTGGTGCTCAGCCCCCAACAGAAGCTAGAGATTGCCCGCAAACTCGATGAACTGGGAGTGGGGCGCATCGAGGCCGGGTTCCCCCGGGTCTCGGCCGAGGACGCCGCGGCGATGCGGCTGATCCTGGCGGCGAAACTCAAAGCCGAAATCTGGGGCTTTGCCCGCGGCGTCCAGGCTGACCTGGATGAGTTGATCCGTCTGGGGGTGCGGGCATGCGTTGTCGAAACCCCCACCAGCGAAATCAAGCTGCGGGCCTACGGATTCTCGCGGGAACAAGCCCGGCGCCGTGCAGCCGAGGCCGTCCGCTATGCCAAGCAGCACAAACTGAGGGTGGCGTTCTTCGCCGTGGACGGCACGCGCACCGAGCTGGATTACCTGAGAGAGGTCTACCAGGCGGTGATGGAGGCGGGCGCCGACGAGGTGGTGGTGGTGGATACCATCGGAGCGTGCAGCCCGGAAGCGGTGGAGTTTCTGGTCGGGCAGGTGTGTGGCTGGGTCGGAGAGAAAACACCGGTTCACTTCCACGGGCACAACGACTTTGGCCTGGGCACCGCCTCCGCCATTGCCGCGGTGCGCGCCGGCGCCACCTGGATTCACGGAACCATCAACGGGATGGGCGAACGCGCCGGCAACGCGGATATTGGCGAAATTGCCCTGGCGCTCCGTTGTCTCTATGACGTTCCGGTGGAGCTGGAGCTCAGCAAGATTCGGGAGGTTTCGAAACGGGTGCAAGAGGCCGCCGGGTACGAACTGGAGGCTTGGAAGCCGCTGGTGGGCGAGAACCTGTTCACCCGGGAGAGCGGCGCGGTGGCCAGCCAGTTTCACATCCCGGAAGCCATCGAGCCGTTCGCCGCCGAACTGGTCGGCGCGCAGCGAAGGGTTGTCCTGGGGAAAAAGAGCGGACTCGACAGTATCGACTTGAAGTGCAAGGAACTGGGTCTGGAGGTTCCTCCCGATCAACGCCAGGTCCTGTTAGCGGCGGTGAAGCGGAAGGGGATCGAAAAGCGAGGCTTGGTGACCAACGCCGAGTTCCGGGAGCTGGTCAAGAACCTGCCGGGTTCGTAGAGAGGGCGGCAGCTTGGCCACGACCTATTGCCCAGGCGCCGCATTGTGGGCTCAGGGCTTCAGCCCTGATCCCAATAACTCCGAAAAACCAGGGACTGTTCCCCGGCGCTGTGGGAATTGATGTTGCCCGAGAACATCACCAAGGGATGGGCGCTACGGCAAGCCAAGATCGATTTGCTGAAGAAGTACGGTGACGAGGCCCTCCCCTACTATTGGGCAGGCTTCACATTGCAGGGCGAAGGTGCCTCTACGGTGCCCTGACGTGTCTTATACCAGGCTGTATAAACCGGATCTGACCCGAGTCCCGACGGCCCGGAAATGCTTCGAGGACTCCAAGTTAAGTGATTATTTTCTGATATCGCGGAGTATCATATCGAGAGAAGGACCGTCTCTGTCTAAAGGTTTAGGCAGACTGTATAATTGTTGCTATGTGGCGCTTGGGACCAGAGTAATGGAGTCGAGAAATGGGATTCTTAAAAAAGCTATTCGGCGCGAGTGCTCCAGATGGGCCGGAGCAACTGACGAGCGCCTCTGTGGGCAAACTGCTGGCGGAGCTCTCGTGCGGCTCGAATCCGGGAATACTCGACATGCTTATAGAGGAGCTACCGAGCAAGAATCGCGCAGACGCCTTTCTCGCTCTGGCATCGCTGAGTCTCTTTGCATGGATCCGGGCTTCTCAGAGCGAGTCCCTGCAACTCGATCTCGCATCACAAAAGGAAATCTACCATAGCTTCGCATCATTCCTCGTCGTGCAGTACCTCCAACAGTTTGGAGGTTCCGAAGATCCCAATGCCATCGTCTACGAGATTACAAGCAACGCACGGGGGCTGCTCGACGTCTGGAATAACAGCCAAGGCAAGGAGCCCTTGCCTCACTGGTATGTGGCGAAAGCTGTCTGGTTCATGCTGCAGGAAGATCCTGACCGACCCGATCCAGTGCAGATAATGGCGTTGACTGAACTGCTTTCGTCGGAGACGCTGGGTTTTCTGGAGTTCGTGCGAGACATCCAGGGATACATCATAAAACAGGGAGGCGCCACATAACCCCTCACTGCAGCGGACGGCAACCGCGCCTCGCTCAGTCTTGTCGCTTGCGCTTCGGTTCACATGCTTTGTTCAAAGGGATGGTCTAATCGGTTATCATACTCTTGTGCCGGGCAGCGGTAGCAAGCGCCAAGCCTTCGCTTCGTCGCGCTGCCGCCGCCGAACTCCAGCGTTAGCCAGCGCGAACAGCACCTGATGGCAATAACACCGACCAACGTCCAGAATCAAGGTCTCGACTACTTCCGACGCGTGGTTGCCCTCGTGTACCGAGAGATCGGTGTTCTCGAAGCCTCCAATCACGCGGCCATTGCTGCGAAGATCAACGCAGCGGGCGGCTTTTTCGGGCAACAGCGAAAGGTGGAAGCCAAGAAACTCTACAAGCTCAGTCTGACCGACATCTCAGTCGACCACACGCTGACGCGGTATGCGAAGCGAACCGGTCTAACTCTTGAGGACGTCTACGAAGCGTTTCGGTCAGGCACGTGGCGTACTGCTTCTGGAGGGTTCGCATTCGGAGGGCCGAGATGGGCCGCGATCACGAAGGCCGCAATTGAGCTCGGTTCGGCGATTCGAAGCAAGAGTTGGTCAGAAGTCGGGGGTTTGGTCAATGTAATCGACGGTCTCGAACACAACAACGGGCGAATTGTTGACAAGTTTTCGGAGCTTGATTAGCAGCGCCCAGCCGCGCTGGCTAACAACCGAATGGAGCCGGCGCGCCCGACGGCCCGTGCGATCATGATGCTGCGGCGCGCGGCTCATTCGGAGGCGTTAGCCGCACCACTCACAGGAGGATGAGATGGGAATACTGGAAGCTCTCACCGGTCGCACGAAGGTCTTGCGATACCGAATAGTTTTCGGAGCCGACAAGATCGTCGGAGTTCACGTCGAGCCATGTGTTCCGCAGATCCCAGGGCCTGAGTACATCCGCTTGTGGGCAAGCTACGAGGCAAAGACCATCTTCAACCTGGGTTTTCCCGGAAACCTGAGTGCCACGATGGCACTCGGTTCGGTCGCAAAGGTCGCAGACAAAGCCATCACAGCCGATACCGATTGCTTCCAGCGCGCCCACCTTGCCGATGCCATTCAGTTTGCTCACAAAGTCCCCACTTCCGGCACGACCTTCACCGGCGAGTTGTATGCCAAGGGATCTCTCGAGCGGACGATCAAGACACACTTCCCTATGCGGATAACCGAACAGCAAGTGGTGTACTCCGGTCTCGCTCTGATGCAGTACGCTATCAGTATCAACCGTACCGATGACGAGACACTCGATGTTCTCACGAAGACAGCCCGAAACTTCCTAGCCCTTTACGAGTCGGGCATGGGTGGAGGTGTAGAATCTGTGGTCCAGATTCCGACTCTCGCGTACATGCAGGCCATAGGCGTGGCATAGACATGCAATCGGCGGCTAGCGAGCCGATGCAGTGAACGGCCTTGGGCCGCCGCTGATCGGCAAGCCGTCATAGGCCACTACTATAGGAATATTCTTACTGGGTGTTACGATATTATTGGCTTGGGGTTTCTCTTGAAACTAGGACAGCCACGAGTGGGCCCCGTTGCGGAGCACGTCTCTCCGGCGACAAATTATGTTCGTCAGAGAGGAGCAGGGTCTGTGTTACAGAAAAATTTTCAGACCCTCAGCGGCCAAAGGAACATTCATTCTGGTGAACTTACGACACGCCTGAAGGCGTGCCCTTCCGAAAAGTGCCAGTTTCGACATGGACTCTAGTCTCAGCCGCCGCGACCGGGAAGCTATTTTCAACACCCGTAGCGGAACCCTTCAGGGTTCCAGGGTGCGGAAGAGACGGAAGGCTGAAGCCTTCCGCTACATTCTGTCAGCGGAAGTGGGGCAAAACGGTTTCACCGAACAGGCGGGCCTGCTCCGCCCGATTCTCACCCCAGATTTCCAGAAGAATATGAGTGCACCCTGCCTCGCGGAACTCTTGAATTCGTTGGACACATTCGTCCGGGGTGCCGGCGATCGGGCAGACTTTGTCGAGAACCTCGTCGCTGACGGCTCGGGCGGCTGACTTCCGACCTCCCTTTTCCATCTTGTCGGCAATGGGCTTGATTTCTTCAAAGGTCAGCCCGGCATTTTCCAGCAAGACATCGGCGGAGCCGCGGATGTTCTGAACCTTGTTGGCCAAGTACATCGCGGCCATCTCCCGGGCGCCCTCCTTCGCCGTTGCCGGCTCTCTTCCGATACTGCCCACGATGACTGACCCCAGGTCAAGCCCGGCGGGGTCCCGGCCCGCCCTTCGCGCCCCTTCGTGCATGTTCTTTCGGGCGTATCGAACAAAGCCGGGTGTGGTAATGCTCGCGGTCAGAAGACCGTCCGCATGCGATCCAGCCATTCGTTGCAGAACGGGCCCGGTGGCACCGATGTAGATGGGCAGCGGATGGCGGGGCACGTGGGCGTCTTGCCGCACGGCAGGAGCCTCAGCGCAGAAGGCCTTGCCCGCGTAGTGAACCGCGTCGCCACTGAGCAGGGCGCGAACGATATCGATGCTTTCCTTCATCACCGTGGCCGGGCCCACCGCCTTGCCGGCCTCGGACTCGCCGATGTGCTTCATAAAGATCTTGGACGCCCCCAGGCCCAAAAGAAAGCGTCCCGGGCCGGCGGCCTCCTGCATCACTCGGGCTTCCATGGCAATCTGGACGGGGTGGCGGGTGTAGGGGGAGATGATCCCCCAGCCAACGGTGATCTTTTTGGTTTCGCGGGCAATGATGGCCGTCAGGGCCGTCGAGGAGCGGGCTTCCATGGAGTGCTTGCGCCACCAGGGGTAGGCTTCGGCCAGCCAAAAGGTGTCAAACCCCGCCTGCTCGCAGGCCTGCGCCATGCGGACGGTGTCGTCCAGCGGCTCCATACTCAACTGGAGAACGCCGATGCGAAACGGAACACCCATCACTCGATCCGAGCTCTCGATCCTTCGCGACCGGTTAGGGATTTGTCCAGGAATGCTCAAGCCCCTTCACAAGCGCCCACAGAGCCTTGTTCAAAGGGGTGGGGACTCCGGCCTTCTCACCCCATTGCACAATCGCGCCATTCATAAAGTCCACTTCCGTCGGCCGCCCGGCCAGGATGTCCTGGAGCATACTGGCTTTGTGCGTGCCGGGAGCGTGGGCGGCGGTCTTGACCATCTGCTTGGGGTCGTCGGGCAATTCGATGCCGTGGGCCCGGCTCACCGCGACTCCCTCGTCAATCAGGGCATCGAAAAGTTCTCCGGTGGGTTGGAAAAAGGCAGCGGCTCCGTGATTGAGACGGGTCAGAGCCCCGACCGGGTTGGTGGCGGCGTTGAAGATCAACTTCGTCCACTGCGCCCCCCGAGCGTCCCGCATCGCAATCGTGTTCAACCCGCTCCGGGTGAGGGTCGCCGCCAGTTCCTCCACCATTTTCATCGGGGTGTTCGTCGGCTCAAAGGGCCCGATCCAGGTGTCCCCGCTGATATCATAGCTCACGTGACCCGGTTCGATCACATGGCCGGCCGGGAATGTGGTCCCCCGGATGACGCACCGCACATGTTCCGCCAGGATTTCCTCGTTGCCCACCCCGTTCTGAACCGAACAGACGGCACTCTTTTCGTCGAAGAGATGAGCCGCCCGTTCAATGGCGGCCTTGGTGTGAAGGCTCTTGGTGGCGACAATGCCGTAGTCGCACCGGGGAACGTCCGCTGGATTGGTGGTGGCCTTAATCTTGACCGTAAAGTTGGCGGCGCCGGAAATGCGCAGGCCCGTACGGTTAATTGCCTTCACGTGATCCTCCCAGACATCCATGGCGAAGACGTCAACGTCGTCCAGGCGCCCCAGGTGAGCCGCAAAAATACTGCCGATGGCTCCGCATCCAACAACCCCGATTTTCATGGGCAATTTACCTCAGTCGATCTGTGCAACCCCCTGCCCGTTTGAGCGTTCATTCTCAAGATGCAGGAAGAAAACGCCCCCGACTGGCCGCCGCCTCGGAGCGGCTCTTGGACAATGGCCAAGTGATTCCACTCCGTGGTTGATTCACTGCTACGAGACGTCTTACGACTGGGTGCGCCTCTCCCCTGTGGCGAAGCCGACAGCCAGCGCGCCGAGGGCAATGATCAGCAGGCCGGAGCCGGTGACCGCGAGCACCTTAGGAACGAAGCCCCGGTTCACCGTTTGCAGAAATACCCCGAGCGGAAAAATGACCGAGCCTGCCACCAACAGGACAGCCAGACGGAAGCGCTGGCGCTCATCAAAGCCGACCCGATCGAAGATCAACCCGAAGACGATTAAGAGCAAGGCCAGCCCGGCCCAGTGTGAATGGACATCCACTTCGCGCACATAGTCGAACTTCCCTTGCGCGTAGGTGTCGAGGGCCGCGTGGGCCTCGGTCATCTCTCTTTCTGCCGCGCGGGCAAATCCGGTAGTGAGCGAGCGGCCCATCTGCTCCAGTGTCTGGTGCTCATCAACCAGGGCGTAGTAGAGACCGTACCCCATTCCCCCGATGGCCAGCGCCAACCCGGCAACGATCAGTAGTTTTCTCGATCCGCTCACACCTCTATCCCTTCTGGGCGTCGAGCTTTCCCGTGTAACGCAGCACGCCGACCAGCATTCCGAGCAAACTCAGGATGACCAGCAACCCTCCCCCATCAGCGATTCCGCCGGCCAGCCCTCCCCACGACACCTCCAGCAGCACGAAGACCGGCAGCAGCACTGAGCCCAACAAGAAGATCATCACCCACCGGCGCTTCCAGCGTTCGCTCAAAAAGACGTAACCTTGAATGAAGGCCAGCAGGAGGGCGAGAAAGCCGAATTCGATGATATGCGCGTGGGCGGCGATCTGTACCGCCCTCTCACCTTGCAGCGTGCCGTAAGCGTTCACTGCCTGCCTGGCCGCCATCAGATCATTGCTGGCCGCATTATCCACCATGGCGCGCAGCAGCGTCACCTCCTTCTCTTCGTGCGCATATAGATTGACGCCGGCGTAGTAGGCCCCGTGGAGAAACCCCGCCAGCACCAGCAGTGTGCCCCCGGCGAGCAATGTGCGAGTCGCCCAACTCCTCTCCGTGAACCCTTCCCCGTCCGCCGTGGTTGCGTGCGCCCCGCGCAGATAGCGCCACAGCCCCACACCCTCGCCGGCGCAGGCGACGATCACCAACAATCCACCGAAATCGGCGAAGATACTGGCCCAACCAATCGTCGGGAGCGGGCTATAGGCCAACCCCACGTAGGGAATGAGAAAGACTGAAACCGGCAGCAGCACGGCTCCGGTGAGAAAAAGCAGAGCCATCTGCTTCTTGCCCTGCCCGCTCAGCGCGACATAGGGCTGCAGGAGCGCAAGCAACAAGGCGAGATAGCCAAAGGCGATGATGTGAACATGCGTATCGACCTTGGTGCCACGATTCTCCTGCAGGGCGCCTAGCGTGGCGAAATGTGTGATCACGGCGCCAGCGTCTCGAGCGGCCACAGCCTGGGTAGCGGCCAGCATCTGCTCGTTGCGATCCCCGGCATTTTGGTGCAGGACGAATACGGCAAAGACGTCGCCAAAGACCATGCCGGCGAGAATCAGCGTCATGCCGCCGAGAATCAGCCACCGGCGCGCGCTCATTGCGGCGAAAGGGTCCACGGCGGCCAGCCGAGGCGCTCCCGAATGGCTCGAAGCCTGCTGTTTCGTGGGCATACAGCTCACTCAAAATCAAGGCGGGTTGTACGAATGCCTCTCGCCGCGACTGTTCAGGAAAAAGTCGGCCGTGGTTGCCAAAAACATCGTGCCTCTTGATGCATATTCAGTGGCTGAAGTCCCTAAAGCCCGCAACGATTGCCGGCTCGGCCATATCCCCCCTTACGGTTCAACAGAAGACATAGGGGAAGCCAACGAGCCACTGGGGGCAGGCGAGAACGGCCGGTGGGTGGATTCGACCCCAGGCCCAAGGGGAAAAGCGGTTTCGCAGCCAACAAACAACAGCCGGGTACTCGTCTTCAGCGCCGAATCGTCCTCGTGCCTACCCCTCGATCCCGGCTCGCCGACCCCGGTGGGCGGTCAGAATGTGAAGCGCAGCGCAAACTGAACCTGGCGCGGATTGGAAATCGCCCGCGGGGTCCCGAAAGCCGGGTTCGGCGATCCCTCCTGGAAGAAGGGACCTGACCCGCAGACGGCGGGACCGCCGACGGGGCAGAAGTCGGCGGCTCCGTACACGGTATTGAAAAAGCGGATGTTCAGGGTATTGAGCACATTGAAGACTTCGCCAAGGAGTTCGACGTCCACCTTTTCGCTCAGGCGGACCGTCCGCGAGACCCGGAGGTCCAAGCTGTAGAGGCCATCCCCTTCGAACGTGTTCCTCGGTTCGATGCCCACGCGGTCATTCACGCCGAAGATGTCGCCGTTGGCGTCAAATCCGGCAAATTTGGTGAAAAAGTGAGCTGACTGTAGGGTGAGGATGGTGCCGAACTGGAAATCGTTCACCAGAGGATGGACGTTTGAGGGACCGGCGATGGTGGCGTTGGCCACGAAGCGCTGGGCGGCATGGTCGGAGGAGAGGGCGCGCTCCAGGTCAAAGCGGGCGCTGTTCTGCGGGATGAGCACGAAGCTTGGATTGGGGCCGTCGTCGAAGGTTTTTGACCAGGTGTAGCTGACCCCAAAGCCGAAATGGCGACTGAAGCGCTTGTTGACCGTCAGCAAGAGGCCATCGAAAACCGACCTCCAGCGGGAATCGGCCTCAAAATACACGGCGAAGCGGGGATCGCGTGTGCCGGGGATGCCAGGGGCTGCGAAGTAGGTGTTCTTCACGCCGGTGTTCCCCTGGGAATCGTGGACCAGCACCTGCCCGCTGGGGTCGGGCTGGTTGACGTTGAAGAAGCTGCCCAAGTGAATCCCTTTTACGCGCAGGTAACTGACGTTGACCAGCAAGTCCCTCACCGGCTCCAGTTCGAACCCCAAACTCATCTGAATGGCGTAGGGGGCCTGGTGGTCGCGGGCGAACCGGACGATCACGGCGTCCCCCAGGAAACCGCAGGTGGAGAGGAAGCCGCTGGGGCAGAACCCCGCCGCTACGGCGTCGGGATAGGTTCCAGACTGCAACAGGGAGGTGAGCACCAGGTTGGTGATGAACGGCGCGCTCGCAAAGGCGAAGAGCCGGGTGTTTGCGTTCAGGTCGTCTTCCTTGGCTTCTCGTCCGGGGAAGGCGCCCAAGACGCCGCCGCAAGAGGGAATCTGGCACATCAGGAGAGGCGAGGGGATAATCCCGTGGAAGATGCCGGCGCCGCCCCGGATGACCAGATTGGCCTTGGTCCCCAGGTTGTAGGCAAAGCCAAAGCGGGGATCGACGTTGTTCAGATCGTTGTTGAGCGCCGCCTGCCGCCAGGTTTCCCATTCGTAGCGCACGCCGAAGTTCAAGGTCAGATTGGACGTCGCCCGCCACTTGTCCTGAACGAAGAGCCCGTTATAGGTGTGGTCCAGCGTGCCTTTGGCCAGATTGCGGATTGCGTCGGGAATTCCACCGGCCTGGAACACGGCGGTGCCGCTGGGGAGCAGGGTGGGCTCGGTGAAATTGCTGGCGGGATCGTTTCTCTGGAAGAAGATCACGAAGGGCGCGCCCGCTTCATAGCTGAACGGGCAATCGGCGGCCCGCAGGCAGGCAAAGGTAGCCTCAAAGGGGTAGAAGAGCGGGAACGATTCGGTGGTGCGGACGAAGTTGAAATTCCCCCCGAAACTCATCATATGTTTGCCCCGGGTCAGGGTTACCTTATCCACCAACTCGAAGCGGCTCTCCCGGTAGAAGTCCGGGTTGCCGCGGTTGACGCCGGTGGTGAAAAGATTGGCGATCTCCAAATGGGGCTCCCCGGCGACCGCGGGGAAATCAAAGGTGCGGCGGGCGAACTGACCCCGAAGCTCGTTGAGGAAGGTGGGGGAAAACGTGGAGGTGAGGTTGACCACCAGAGACTGGTCACGGAAGAAGTTATTCCTGAAGGTCGAGGGGGCGTCAAAGCCATCGTTCAAGGGCGATTGGTTGTTGAAGCGTCCGTCATTAAAGAAGTACCGCCCGGACACTAAGTGGACATCCGACAAGGCATAGTCCAGCTTGGCGAGAAGGTTATCGGTATTGGCGGTTCGGGTGACGAAGAGATTTTCCGGCTGCAACCCGAAGGCAATCTTGGCCTGGTTGACCGTGTCGATGCTGGTGAACAGGGCGGAATTGTAAAAGGGGGACTCGCGGCGACGTTGCCCTTCGTAGTTGCCGAAAAAGAAGAGCTTGTCTTTCACCAGAGGGCCGCCCAGGGCGAAGCCGAACTGGTTCTGCTGGAGTTTGGTCAATCCGGGCTGGGAGAGGATGCTTTTGGCATTCAAGGCATCGTTTTGAAAAAACTCGTAGACCGATCCATGGAGCTCATTGGTTCCGCTCTTGGTGATGATGTTGACGATCCCCCCCACCGCCCGGCCAAACTCGGCGCTGTAACTGCTGTTGATGACCTGAAATTCCCGCACCGCGTCCTGCGACGGGGTGGTCTTGTGAATGCCCGAGGCCGTGGAAATATTGTCCGCCCCGTCGACGGCCACGAAGTTGAAATGAATATTCTGGCCACCAAAGGCAAGTTTGGTGACGGGTTCGACGATCACGTCCGTGCTGCCGGAGGTGGTTTCTCCGATGGACACGCCGGGGGCCAGCAGGGTGAAATCAATGAATTGCCGACCATTCACCGGCAAGGTGTCGATTTGCTTCTCCACAATGACGGAACTGACGGCGGTTCGCGTCGGCTCCAACAAGGCTCCGCCCGCTTCGACAACCACCTCCTGGGTCAGTTCGCCAATCTCCAGGGTAAAGTCAAATCGCGCTGTTCGGCCAATTTCCAGGGTCACTTTCTTGACCTCGCGCCGGAACCCAGCCAGCTCCGCCGTGACCGTGTAGTCGCCGACGGGTAAGAGCGCAATCCGGTATTCGCCCACCTCGGACGTGGTGGCGGAACGCGAAAGCCCGGTGCTGGTATTGACGGCGGTCACCGTAGCCCCGGGAAGGACGGCGCCGGAAGTGTCCAACACCTGCCCTTCCAGCGCAGCCGTGATCGTCTGCGCCCTCGTCGGAAGAGAACCAGCGATCAACAGGAGGAAGACTGCCAATACAACCAGAAAGGATTCCCTCTTCATTGGCTCACCCCCCAAAGCTAAACCCATCTGCGGGCTGTGCACGGATGGGACGTCTTGTACAACAGGCGGATTCTCTTGTCAACGTTGGTTTTTTCGCCGCCGAAGTGTCGTAGCTGCCTAGGGAGAATTTGTCGCACCAGCCGGAGCGCCCCGCCGTCAATGGCGCGCGCCAGCAGCTGCTGGAGGAATGGGCCACGGCTCTCACCGGCAAGAATCAACGCCGATGGCGACGATATTCACGCAGGCAGATGCGGTAGGAGGTGCGGGTGTTGAAATCCTGCCAGATGGCCGGCGTGCCTACCGACACCAACTTGACCCGCCTCTTCTCGCCACCCACCACCTCTTTGGCCGTTTGGGCGTTTGCCAGTTCGTCGCGCATTTCGGGTGAGAAAATCACCGGGTGCCCTTGCCGGCCACGGAAGGTCGGAACGACGATCGCGTGCCGCTTGAGTTTGTCTCTGAAAGCAACCACCAGTCGGCGAATCACCCGCGGCGTCAGCAGTGGATAGTCCACCGGATGGAGCATAAAGGCAGCCCCCGGCGGCACCCGCCGAAGTCCGGCCAACAGCGATGCGAGCTGGCCGGAGCGCCAGTGGCGATTGACCACAACACAGACACCCGGCGGCATCGCCCGGCGAATCCGAGCCGCCTGGTAACCGAGGACGACGATCGGCCGCGGCAGGCCGGAGCAGTTTTCAACGGCAATCGCCAGCGCGCTCCTCCGGTCGAATTGTGCCAGTGCCTGCGGAAATCCAAGCCGGGGGGATTTTCCCGCGGCGAGAAGGATGGGAAAGATATTGGCTTTGGGGGTCACTGTGGCCGACAGCCCGCGCTGGGATGAGCGGCCCACTCCTCGAATTCAAGCGAGCGCCGCCCTTCGGCGGCTAGTCCCACCCCCGAAACGCCGGCGATTTGCCCGGCGGGTCGGCCGGGCCCGGAAAACGGCTGCGCGCCCATACGCTGATCCTGCCTTGACTCTATCATTAGCGCGATGTAGTAGTAATCGCCTCAATGGCGTGGCTCTGCTGGGCCGCTCAAGACGCCGGGCGCGGCAGACTTCTTCGTCATAGCGATTGAGGCGCTCATCCGATGGTAAGCCGTGCGGAAATCGAGCGACGGTATAAGAATATCCGTTCTCGGATGGAACAGGAGGGGGTTGACGCCCTCATCGTGTGCGGCAATCAGTATACGGGCTTTGAGGGCGCGGTGCGCTACGTTTCCGGTTTTGAGATTGTTCATCGCTACGTCTACGTCTTGCTGCCATTCGACGCCGATCCCCTGCTGGTTTTCCCCACCGAAGCCCGCTTTATCGGAGACAAGAGCAAACCCTGGGTGAGAGAGCATGTCTGGGCCGAGGTGCCTGGGCAATGGCTGCGGAACTACGCGGACGCTAACAACTGGAAGCGGCTGGGGGTGTACGGCTTGGATTACATAATGACCGTGCGCGACTTCCGCCAGCTGGCCCGAGGCGGCTTTGACCTCCTACCGTTTGACTATCAGTTCGACATGGCCCGGGCGGTCAAAAGCGAAGAGGAACTCGGCTACATCCGCGATAGCATGGCCATCATCGTGGACGGCTTCTGGGCTCTCCTGGAGGCCTACGAGCCCGGTAAAACCGATGCGGAGATTATGGCCCCCACGGTGGAACTTTTCTTCCTTCGCGGAGCTGGTCCTCGAATGATGAACATCGTGCTCTCCGGAACGGAAGGCGAGGCCGAAGCCCATTTCAAGATTCCGGGCAAGCGAATTGTGAAGCCCGATGACCTGATGCTGTACTCGCTGGAAGTTACCGGGGCGGAGGGCTACTGGGTGGAATTTTCTCGACCCATTATCCGAGAGAACGTCAGCGCCCGCACCGCCGCGATGAAGGAGATTTATCCGGAGGCCCTGGAAGCTGCCCGGCGGCGGATGCGGGAGGGGGAACGGGCCAGCAGCGTTCATCAGGCGTTTGCGGAGATCTTCACTCGACATGGTTTTGGTCTCGGGCATCTCTCCGGCCACTCCATCGGCACAACCATGATCGAGCATCCGAAGATTGGAGCCGACAGTGACACTGAGCTCCGGGAAAATATGATCTTCGCCTTTCACCCGCAGATCGTGGACAAAGAAGGCAAGGTATGCTTGTACACCCAGGACACCTATAGAATCGGCCCGAAGGAGGGGGAGTCTCTCGCAGATGTCCCTTGGCGTTTCTTCACGGGCGAGGAAACCCGGCGTGATCGGCTGTGAAGCTTTTCCTGATGGGCGGGCGCATCGCCCGCGGCGGTGGGACAACCGCCTGGTGAGTGGCAAACGTGGATAGCCCGGACGCGAGCGCGGCCGTGTACCCGCCCCGCACGGTGGGGATGAACTCTTTGCGGCCCACCCTGGATGAGGTGCGGGCCGGCTTGCCCCTCTCGCGGGAGATGGCCTACCGGCTGATCCGTTGCGGCGACGATGAGCTGCCGGAGCTTCTCGCGGCGGCGGTGGCGCTCCGAGAGCGCTTCAAGCCAGGAATTATCACCTATTCGCGGAAGGTCTTCCTCCCGCTGACGAACCTCTGTCGCGATTACTGCGGGTATTGCACATTCCGCCGGGATCCGCACCAGGCCGGGGCGCAGACCATGACGCCGGAGGAAGTGCTGGAAGTAGCCACCGCGGGCGAGAAGCTGGGCTGCCGGGAGGCTCTCTTCAGTCTCGGCGACAAGCCGGAACTCGCCTTTCCGGAAATGCGCGCTTGGCTGCACGAGCGGGGCTACAAGTCCACACTGCATTATCTGGAAGCGATGTGCGAACTGGTTCTGCGAAAGACCAATCTCCTGCCGCACGCCAATCCCGGCCTGATGAGTGCCGCCTGGCTGAGGCGTCTGCGGGCTTACAATCCCAGTCTGGGTCTGATGGTGGAAACGACCGGTGGGGCTCTGCTCCGCCCGGGAGCGGCGCACGCGCGCGCCCCGGACAAGGTTCCGGCGCTTCGTCGGCAAACCATCGAAGAGGCCGGCAAACTAGGCATCCCTTTTACGACCGGGCTGCTGATCGGTATTGGCGAAACCCCCGCGGATCGCATCGACACCCTGCTCATGCTGCAAGAGCTTCATCGCCGCTACGGGCACATCCAAGAGGTCATCATCCAAAATTTCCGCGCCAAGCCCACCATCCCGATGCGGAACTGGCTCGAGCCCTCGCGCGGCGAAATGTTGCGGACGGTGGCGGTCGCCCGCTTACTTCTGGGCAATATGAACATCCAAGCGCCGCCCAACTTGAGCGCCCCTCACTATGAGGAGCTGCTCTCGGCGGGCATCAACGACTGGGGCGGCATTTCGCCGCTCACCCCCGATTTCATCAACCCGGAAGCCCCCTGGCCCCACCTGGAAGAGCTCAAGCGACGCACCGAAGCGGCGGGCTATCGGGTGAAACAACGGCTTCCGGTCTATCCGGAGTTCCTTTCCGCGGTGACGGCCACCCCCGGCCTGCTGGCCGAGAAAGCGTTGGCCGCCGCCGACCCCCACGGCTACGCCCGGAGGGCAGAATGATCGTCGTCCTCACGGGCGGCACCGGCGGGGCCAAGTTTGCCGACGGGCTGAAGCAGGTCGTACCGCCCCGCGAACTCACGGCTGTGGTCAACACGGGCGACGATTTTCTCTGGTGGGGTCTGCCTGTTTCTCCCGACTTGGATTCCATCACCTACGCGCTGGCCGGCTTGCTGAGTCAGGAGCGCGGTTGGGGGGTGGAGGGAGACACGTTCCACTGTTGGGAGGCGATGGGGCGACTCGGTGGGCCGAACTGGTTCCAGGTGGGCGACCGCGACCTGGCCCTGCATTTGATCCGCTCGCAACTGCTGGCCGCGGGCAAAACCCTAACCGAGGCGACCGAGGAGATCACCCACGGCCTGGGAATCGCGGCGCGCATTCTCCCTATGACGGACGCGCGGGTGGAAACCCGGGTGGTGACAACGGCGGGCGAACTCGGCTTTGAGGAATACTTCGTGCGTGAGCACCATCAGATTCCGGTTCGGGAAATCCGATTCGCCGGAGCGGATGAGGCCGAGCCGGCCCCCGGCGTAGTCGCCGCGATTCACGCCGCCGACGCCATCCTCCTGGCCCCGAGCAATCCGGTCACAAGCATCGGCCCGATCCTGGCGGTGCCGGGCATCTGCGCAGCGCTGAGGAAAACGCCCGCGCCCATCGGTGCGGTCAGCCCCATCGTGGGCGGCGCCGCGGTTTCGGGTCCCGCAGCCACGCTGATGAAGGCGCAGGGGCTGCCCGCCTCCATCGAGGGCGTGGCCCAGGCCTATGCCGACTTCCTCGATGTGTTGATCGTGGACAGGCGCGACGCCGCGGCCGCCGCCGCCGTGGAACGGCTGGGAATCCGCGTCCATTCTACGAAAACCCTTATGGAGTCGCGCGCGGATAAAGCCGAGCTGGCCCACGCCGCCTGGCAAGTGACGCGCCAGGAGCGGGCTCCGAACCAGATGGCGCGATGAAGGTCGCCGGGCGATGATACTGGTTCCAGTAAAAAATCTCTCCACCGCCAAGCAGCGGCTTTCGACCGTTCTGAACGGGGCCGAGCGCTCGGCCCTCGCCGAGGCGATGCTCGAGGACGTTTTGCACACTCTAGCCCGTTGGACCCATCGCCCGCCGGTGGCCGTGGTCACCAGCGACCCGAGGGCGCGCCGGCTGGCGGAACAGTTTTCCTTCGAGATCATCGAGGATCGAGTCAACCAAGGCGAAAGCGAAGCCATCGCGATGGCTACGCGGATCTGCGAAGCCCGCGGGGCGTCAGACACCGTGGTTCTTCCCGGAGATATTCCCTTCCTGCAAGTCAGCGAGCTTGAAAGCATATTCGCCGCCGCGCCGGCCCAGGGGGCGCTGCTGGTGCCCTCGGCCGACGGGCGCGGAACCAACGCGGCGTTGCGAAGACCGCCGGCCCTGTTCCCTTTGCGTTTTGGGGACGCCAGTTTCGAGCGGCATCTGCGGGCGGCACGCGCCACCGGCAAGCCTTGCGCCATCCTGCGGCTGCCCGGCATCGCACTGGATATTGACACGCCGGCGGATGTGGCTTTGCTGCTCGCCGCCGAAAGCCGCACTCGCACCCAGCGATTGTTGCGCGCCTGGAACGTGCGGGATCCGCTGCTGGCGGCCAGCAGCCGGTAAGACAGCGATGGGAGAGCTGCGGGCCATCCCGGTGCGGGGTATTGGAGAGATCAAAGCCGGTGAAGCGCTGGCAGAAAAAATCCTGGCGGCCCTCAAGCGGCAGAGGCGCCGACTAATCCGAGGAGATATCCTGGTCGTGACCCACAAGGTGGTCTCCAAAGCGGAGGGGCGGGTGGTGCCCCTGGCGCGGGTCAGACCCTCTGCGCGGGCCCGGCGGTGGGCGCGTCGGCACGGCCTCGATGCCCGGGTGGCCGAACTGGCGTTGTCGCACAGCCGTCGCATAGTGCGGATGCGCCGGGGTATCCTGATCACCGAAACCCGCCACGGTTTTGTTTGCGCCAATAGCGGGGTGGATTTGTCCAACGTCGACGGCGGCACCAGCGCCGTCCTGCTCCCGCGGGATCCCGACCGCTCAGCCGCCGTCTTGCATCGTGCTCTCAAAAGGAAACTCCGCCTGTCGATCCCCGTCATCATCGCCGACAGTTTTGGGCGTCCCTGGCGAGAGGGCTTGTGCCAGGTGGCGGTGGGGGTGGCCGGGATGAACGCCTTTCGGGACTTCCGCGGACGGCGCGACCCCTGTGGGTATCGGCTGCGCGTTACGCTGGAGGCGGTGGCGGACGAGCTGGCCGGCTTGGCGGGCCTGGCGGGCGACAAGCTTTCGCGTACACCCGCGTGCATTGTCCGGGGCTTCCCCTATCGAGGCGGGCGGGGACGGGCGCGGGATCTGATTCGCCCCCGCGGCCGAGATCTCTTTCGTTGAGGAGGCGCTTATGTCACCCGGTTTGTGCCGTTCCGAACTCGAGACGTTCACCGCGCTCGACTGGCGCCAGCTCGAAAGCCGCCTGGCTCCCGACGTGCGCGCCGCCTTGGAGAAGGTTTTGGAAACGCACGACGGTGGCACACTCTCCTATGAGGAATGCCTCCGCCTGGCTCAGGCGGAAGGAAACGATCTGCTGGGATTGTTGAGCGCCGCCGACCGGCTGCGGAAGGAGCTGGTGGGCGACGTGGTCACCTACATCGTCAATCGAAACATCAACTTCACCAATGTCTGCTTCATCGGGTGCAAGTTTTGCGCCTTCAGCCGGGGGCCGCGGGATTCGGACGCCTACTTTCTCTCGCTGGAAGAGGTGGTCCGCAAGGCGGTGGAGGCCTGGGAGCGCGGGGCCAGCGAAGTCTGCATCCAGGGCGGACTGCCGCGGATCCTCCCCGCGTTCTACTACCGGGACATCTTGCGCGGCGTAAAGGAAGCGGTTCCAGCTATTCACACCCACGCTTTCTCCCCCATGGAGGTGGTCTACGGCGTCGAACTCACGCGAATGCCGCTGGGCGATTACCTGGCGATGTTGAAGGCAGAAGGGCTGGGAACCCTTCCGGGCACCGCGGCGGAGATACTCGACGACCCGGTGCGGGTTGTGCTTTCCCGGAACAAGCTCTCCGTGCGCCAGTGGCGAGAGGTGATAACGACCGCCCACCGCTGCGGCCTGCGCACTACCTCGACCCTGATGTATGGCCACGTGGAAACCCCGGCCCATTGGGTCAACCAGCTTCTGCTCTTCCGCCAGATTCAGAAGGAAACGGGTGGGTTTACCGAGTTCGTTCCCCTGGGGTTCATCCACGCGAACACCTTGCTTTTCCAGCAAGGCATCGCGCGCCCCGGGCCGACCCTCGAAGAGCACCTCAAAATCCACGCGCTCGCCCGGGTGTTGCTCGCCGGCGCCATTCACAACATTCAGGTCTCCTGGGTGAAGCTAGGTCGGGGCTTGTCCCAACTCTGCCTGCAGGCGGGCGCGAATGATTATGGCGGAACCCTGATGGAAGAAAACATCTCGCGGTTGGCCGGGGCGACCGCCGGCCAGTACGTGAGTCCGGAGGAGTTTCACGAACGAATTCGGGAGCTGGGACGCATCCCGGCAGAGCGCAATACGACCTACACAAAGCTTCGCTTCAATGCGGAGGTCTCCCCTCCCCCTGCATCCGCCGGGCAATGGGAAGGGCGCGCATGAGTCGCACCATCGCCCTTGTGGGTGGCACCGGCCCTGCCGGATCCGGTCTGGCCCTTCGCTGGGTGCGCGCGGGTGAAAGCGTGATCATCGGTTCCCGCGACGCCCGGCGCGCGGAGGCCACAGCCGCCAAAATCGCTGAGAAGGTTGGCAGCGGTGACGCGGTGCGCGGGGCGGAGAACGCCGCCGCAGTGGCGGCCAGCGAGATCGTAATCCTGACGGTTCCCTTCGCGGGCCAGGCGAGCTTATTGAAGCAACTGAAGCCGGCCTTCAAGCCGGGCACAGTCTTGATCGATGCGACCGTGCCGCTGGCCGCGAGCGTCGGCGGACGTCCCACCCGCACGCTGGGTGTCTGGCAGGGCTGCGCCGCTGAACAGGCAGCCGAATTGGTGCCCAAAGGCGTTCTGGTCGCCGCTGCTTTTCAAAACTTGTCGGCGGCCGTGCTGGGGGGTGAGGAGCCAGTGGACTGCGATGTAATCGTCTGTAGCGATGAGCCGCGGGCTCTGCAGGTGGCCTGCGAACTGGCGGAGAAAATTCCCGGGGTGCGGGCGGTCAACGGGGGCGGTTTGGAGAACGCGCGCATCGTGGAGCAGTTGACGGCGCTGCTGATCACGCTCAACGTCAAACACAAGGTGCATGCTGCTGGAATCCGGGTCACGGGCTTGCCGAGCCGGAAGCGGTAGGCCCCGGCGCGGGATCAACTTTCCCGAGATCGAAATGAAGCAGGAGAGCTAGCGGGTCGCTTGCTCTTTGAGACGCTCGATTTGTCCCAGGTGGTTGGGGTCATGGCCGGCGAGCCGCTCGATGGCCTCCGCCAGGGTGAACTTGCGGTTCAGTTCCGGGTGGAAGCCTCCCTTGGCCAACTGGTCAGGAGTGAGTCGTCGCAGCAAGCGCAGGTTGGCGCGGCGATTCGCCTGGTAGAGCGCCAGCCAGTCGGCCGCGGAGGCTTCGGCATAGCCCAGGTGGCGCGCCCACGCGTCCTGGTCAATGGGGGCGAAGGTGGGTTCCTTGTCGGCAATGGCTTGGCGAATGCGATAGCCCCAAATGATTTCCGCATCGGACAAGTGCGCCAGGATTTCCAGGATTGACCACTTGTTCGGGGCCGGCTGGTAGCGCAGGACGGATTCATTCAGGCCCGCGACGGCGGCGGCGATGCGGTCCGGGTTCTTCTCCAGAGCGTCCAGCTTCTCTCTCAGTTCTTTCTGGGTCATGGTTTCCCTCCGGCGTGTTCCACCCGGTTGCCCGTTCGATGAAGTTTGTGCCGGTCAACCTCCGCCCATGGCACTTGTCCGTTCGGGTTGTATCTTGTAGATGATGCGCACCTCGCCGGGTTGGCGATAAGGGTAGTTGTCGAGGCTGAGATACTTCTTCGCCAAGCGGTCGATGTGCGCGTCGGCGCCGTTCTCGGTTATCTCTACGACGCGGCCGCGGATTTCCAAATACCGATAGGGATCGTCGGGGTCCACCACGCAGAGGGTGACGCGGGGGTCGCGGCGGATGTTGCGGTCTTTCTGCCGGCCGCGGACGGAATTGAAGAGGACAGTGTTGCCCTCGAGGTCGCACCAGACCGGCGTCACCTGCGGGCGCCCGTCCGGCATCAGCGTGGCCAGGTGGGCGAAGGCGGGCTTGCGAAAAAGGTCTCGGTACTTTTCTGCAATGGCAGTGGGCATGACTGCCTCCTTGCTCTCCAGGATGGTGTGCAGGCCTATGGCGCGCTCTATCTATACTTCACGCTCTTGCCAAGCGCCATCAGGAAAATGGCGCTTTTACCTTCCGCATGGGGTGAGAAGAACTTGACTACATCGTCGTCGTAGAAGGTCAGCCCGGTCGCCCCCAAGCGTTGGGCGTAGGCGGCCAGATAGAGCTTCCCGCCGAGGATGCCCGATTCGAGTTGAACCGCGCGGTAGCCGCGGTTGCCGAAGCGCTCGAGAATCGCCCGCAAATCCGCCAAGAAAAATACCGCCACGCTGGCCTCGGCGGGGAGTTCCTGTTCAAGACCCAGGGAGTACGCCTCCGAGCGAAAGTTGCCTTCCTTGAGGCATTCGAGGACGCCGGGGCCGCGGTGGAACACATAGGCGCCCGGAGCGAGTCCCTCCACGGCATGGACAACCAGGTAGATACCGTTGAGCTGCGCACCGGGCGGCTGGAGGAAATCGGCCGGGATGCCCCGGGTGGCGGGGCCAAGTAAGGTGGAGAACTGAGCGAAGCTGATCGGCTCCGGCGCGAATTTTCGGGTTGACCCGCGGCGAAGGATGACCCTCTCGATCGGGTCGCGTGAGATCGCCTGGTCAGTGAGAGGCTGAAGGGGGACGGTTTTACCTCTGGGGGGTGGAAACTCTGTCAGCGGGGTTGGGCCGCGCCAGGCAGCCACTTCCTCTGCGGAGCGCAACGAAGAGGCGTCGTGGAACTCGCGCATCGCGGGGTAGTCCACTTCGGTCCTGGAGAGGGACACGGTTTCCCGTTTCAACGGCGGAATGTCGCCCGGCGGCTCTGGGGGCAAGCCACTGCGGTACCCCACCGGAACCATCGAAAAGGCCACTTCGCGCTGGGTGTCCAAGTCGAGGAGCCGGTTCACTTCCGCGTCCACGAAGCCGCACACTACCCGTGCCGGAAGGCTCCGCGCGACGCACAGCGCGAACAAATTGGCGAGGATGGTGCCGTTGTCCCAGCCGAAATGCCGGTAGGTGCGCGCCTGGTACTTCCAGGCATTGCGCCAATAGGTGGCGGTGCAGATGATCGTAACCGGGGCGTGGGAGATCGCCGGCTCACCACCGGTGGCTCGAACCAGAACGCCGCGATAGTCCCCCGCGCGCAATTTTCGCAGCCCCATGTCAGCCGGGGCGAAATGATAGACGCCAGCCTTCAAATCGGGGAGGTCACCGCAAACCAGGTACAGCTCGATCTCGTACAGTGCCCCGGTGCAGGAGGCGGCGCGAAAGAAAATCTCTCCGCCCGGATAGGCCGTCCGTTTGGTGATGCCCGCCGAGAAATAGAGGATGTGCGCCAGACTCTTCAAATCCGGCACCGCGTCTGCCGTCGGAAGCACATTCAGCTGGGAGATGACCGAGAGCGCGGCCATTCCGGTCTGGGAGGTCTCGCGCGGCAAGGGCAAGGGGTCGAGAGTCGGATAGATTTTGAAGGTGAGGGGGCGATTCGCCCAGTCCAAGGAATGCCGGTTGGTGCGAACACTCCAATAGGAGTGTTTGGTGGAGTTGTGATATCTCCAGGTGGCTTCCAGGTTGCGATTCGTCATCATCCCACAGCTTATCAAGTCGATGCTTCACTGCGCACACTTTTCCCCGTTCTCTGCTGCCCGGTGTCGCCGCGGTTCGATCGCCCGTCCCGCACTCCTGAAGAGTCGGGGGCGCCCGCCGCTCGTAAGTGAATCGAAGGCCGGATTGGTGCCGGGGGCGGGAATCGAACCCGCGACCTAGGGATTATGAGACCCTCGCTCTGCCACTGAGCTACCCCGGCAGTGAGCCGAAAGTCATGGTACGGCAGGGCGCGCGGGGGTGTCAACGCACCCGCGCCCGCAGAGGAAATCCAGCCGCCCCGGATTCGACTTGCGAAAAAAACTTTACTCAGGCAAGCTAGGGGCAGAGCGGTGCTCGCCATCCGAGAAAGCAGTGAGGGCGGGAAAGGAAGCGCGGACGCCGATGAAACCACGGAAGAGCTGGAAGCCGCTTGCCGCTACCCTGGAGAGGTTTGACCTTCCCCGCCGCTTGGAGAAGGCGCTGCGCTGGGTGGAAGGCCACCCGCGCGCGGTGGTGGCCGGCACCTTGATCCTGGTGACCGCAGTGATGCTGGCGCAGACGCCCACGGTCGAGCCGGACGCCTACAACGGCGAAACCCCGCTGTTCGTTTAGTCACCAAAACCCGCCATCAGCGGCGTAGGTATTTCTTTCTCTGGCCTTCGGGGTCAGCTCAGCCCGCCCCCCCGACACGTCCGACACAAAAGCACTCGCGTGCAGGAGGAGCCGGTAGCGGCGAGGAATGTTTTTGCGCGCAACCCGCATTTCTCGCCGGCCTTTTCGGGCAGGCCGACGAGGAAGGCTACCCCTTGACTTCGCTCGGGGCCAGCGCCTGGGTCGCCGCTACCCCGCTTCGGGCGGGGGCCAAGCCCGCCCCTACCCGGTGCGCGCGGGGTAGGGGAGGGACTCATCCCCTGCCGAGTCCTCTATGCGCTTGGCCGCGTCCCGGTGTAAAGTGAGAGGGAAGGGTCCGCCGTCGGCCGCCACGCAGCGGGAGGATAGAAGCGATGGCTTACATTCGCACGATTGCGCCGGAGGAAGCGACCGGCGAGTTGAAGCAGCAGTACGACGCCGCGGTCAAGCGTGCCGGGCGGGTGTTCAATATCGTGCGCCTGCAGAGCCTGAACCCACGGGCGCTGGCGGCCTCCCTGGAACTCTACAAAACATTGATGCTCGGGCCAAGCAGCCTGCCGCGGGCGACGCGGGAGATGCTGGCTACGGTGGTCTCCCGACAGATGGGCTGCTTTTATTGAACCGAAGCCCACGGGGAGGATCTCCGTGCCGTAACCAAAGACGAGAAGCTGGCCGCGGGGGTCAAGCGGGACTACCGCCAGGCGGGGCTCGATGGGAAGACTCGCGCCCTGTTGGATTACGCCGTCGCGGTCACGCGCGATCCGCACCAGGTGAATGAAGAAACTATCGGCGGCTTGCGCGCCGCGGGCTGGTCGGACGAGGACATCTTGAGCGCCACCCACATCATCGGGTTTTTTAACTATTACACCCGGCTGGCCGACGCCCTCGGAGTCGAGCCCGAAGAGTTCATGAAGAGGGGCTGACCTCAGGGGCTAAAGCCCGCGCGTTGCGGTTTTCTTTGTCGGCGGGGTTAAAACCCCGCCCTACCCACACGCGGCTGGCCGACGCCCTCGGGGTCGAGCCCGAAGAGTTCATGAAGAAGCCAGCCCAGCCTTGACGCCAAGAATACGGAGAAACCTTTCTGCAGAAAGGTTTCCCCGTACCCCTTCCTTCTCATTCAGCGGTCCCGACTAGTCGGGACGGCGAACGGTTTTGGGAGAGCCCGAGAACCATTTTGCCCAAGGGGTCTCGGATTCTTTAGCTTCAACCCTGGGGCAGCTTCTGCATGAAGGCTTCGTATTCGGGGGTGCCGCGGGTGAATTGCGGGTCGAGTTTGACGCCCAGGGCATCGGCCACGCGGGTGGCGGTGTTGAAGAAGGCGGCGATGAGCACCACGGCGAGAATCTGCTCGTCCGAGAGGCCGTGGTTGCGCAGCTCGACCACGTCCACTTCCTTCATCTCCCACGGCGTCAGGGTGAGCTTCTCGCTGAAGGCCAGCAGGGCGCGGGTGCGTTTGTCCAGGTCAGCCTTTCGCCAGTCGGTTTTGATGTGCTCAACCAGGGTGTCGTTTCGGGTGAGCCGACGCAGAAACTCTGCGTGGGACTCGGTTCAATAGTGGCAGCGGTTGAGGGCGGAAACGACGGTGGCGATCATCTCCCGCTCCGCCGGCTTCAGCCCCGAAGATTCGGGGCCGCCGTGGTAGACGGCACCGCTCAGTTGCGTATAGGCCCGGAGGGCCTGAGGGTTCAGGGTCAAGGCCCGGCGGATGTTGGGGATGAAGCCGTAGAGCTTGCGGCTCGTCTCATAGATGGCCTTCACCTCGCCCGCAGCTTCCTCTTCACTCACCGTTTTGATCCACGCCATCGCTGCCTCCTCATCTGGTTGACAACCAACCGCGGCAACCTAACTAGGCAAGAGAGCTCGCCCCCCCGGAGTCACAGCCTTTCGCCAAACCGACCGTTGTTGGCGGCCACTTGCTGGATGGCCGGCGCCAGGCGGTCTCGTCAGCCGATTGGCACAACCAAAGCCCTGCCCGGATGAAGCCTATCCTGCTTTTCGCCGGCGGGGGCGCCCCTATGCTACCATTTTCGGAGTGGCAAGGGCGTTCGGCGGGGCGCAACGCCCCGCCCTACCCGGTCCAAGTGCGCCACCGTCTGAGGTAGGGCAGGGGCTTGTCCCCTGCCGGTGTGGTTTGGGGTTCGGGAGCCCTTCGCCCGGTGTGAGGGAAAAGTTGAGAAGCCTGGTGGAGAAGGTTGAGGAGGCGATTCGGCGCGGGGAATTACTGGCGCCGGGGAATCGGGTGGCGGTGGCCTGCTCGGGCGGGGCTGACTCGGTGGCCCTGGTGCGGCTGCTGGTGGAGTTGAAGGACCGATTGGGCCTGCGCCTGCTGGTCGTCCACTTGAATCACCAGCTCCGCGGGGCCGAGGCCGACGCCGACGAAGCCTTCGTGCGCCGCCTGGCGGAGCGGTTGGAGCTGGAGTTCTTGGTCAAGCGCGAGGACGTGGCGGCGCGCGCCCTAAAGCAAAAGAGCAACATGGAGGAAGCCGGGCGGCAGGCACGGCAGGAGTTCTTCGCGTCGCTGATTCGGAATGGCAAGGCCGATGTTGTAGCCCTCGGCCATACGATGGACGACCAGGCGGAGACGGTCTTGGGGCGCATTCTGCGCGGGGCCGGGACGAAGGGGTTGGCCGGCATCTACCCTGTGGTGGAGGAGGCTGGCAGCCCCACCGGCGGAAGCCAGTGGGCTGAACGAGAGAAACCAGAGAAGAGCGGCCCCGCACAGCGGGGCTCTTCCGGACTGAGAGGTGCTTCCCAACTGAGGCTGGTGCGACCGTTGCTGGGGGTGCGGCGCGCCGCACTGCGTGACTACCTGGCCGAGCACGAACAAGTCTGGCGGGAAGACACGAGCAATCTCGACCGGAAGCGGCTGCGGAACCAGATTCGCCTGGAGCTCCTCTCCCAACTGAATCCCGCCGCCATCGAACACCTGGCCCGGCTGGCCGAGCACGCCCGCCAGGAAGAAAGTTTCTGGGCGGCTTACACCGAGGAGCGCTTCCGCGCCCTGGTCCCGAAGCTTCGGGACGATGAAGTGGAGTTGGCGGTGGCGGCGTTGCTCGAGCCCGCGCCCTGGCGGCGGCCGCTCCCGCGCCGCACGGCGGAGGAGGCGCAGCGGGCGGTGGCGCGGCGGCTGCTGCGGCGGACGCTGGCCGCGGTGCGAGGCGACCTCCGCCGCATTACCCAGACGCACGTGGAAAGCGTGTTGCGGCTCGCCGCGCAGGGCCAGAGCGGCCAGCGGGTGGAGCTGCCCGGAGTGGATGTGGAGCGCCGCTTCCAGCAACTGGTGTTTCGTCCCGCCTCAGCGAGGGCGCGAAGCCGCCCGGCCGCCGCGCCCGACTATCAAGTGCAGGTGGAGGCGCCGGGCTGCGTACGTCTGCCCGGGGGGCGTGCGCTCAGCTTCAAATTAGTTGGGGTGGAGGAGCTGGAGCCGGGCTATAATAAGAGCAGAGAGGTTGCGGACGCGGCGCGCGTGCCTTTCCCGCTGCGGGTGCGCAACTGGCAACCGGGCGACAGCTATCAACCCGCCGGGTACCCGGGGCCGAAGAAACTGAAGCTGCTCTTCCAGCAGGAGCGAATTCCGGTCGGGGAGCGAGCCGGGATGCCGGTGGTGCTCTGCGGGGAAGAGATTGTTTGGGTGCCGCGCTTCGGTGTGGCGGCTTCGGTTGGACTCTCGAGCCGCAGCCGCAAGGCACTGCTGATCGAGGAGAGAGCGGAAGGATGAAGGGGCTCAGGGTGCTCCACAAACCGGAGGCCATTGCCCGGCGGGTGACGGCACTGGGGCGGCAGATCAGCCGGGATTTTCGCGGCCAGACCCTGGACGTGGTGGGCCTGCTTGACAGTGGCTTCCTGTTTATGGCCGACTTGGTGCGGGCGATTCAGCTGCCGGTGCGCACCCACTTCATCCGCGCCGAGATTCAGGACATCATCGACCCCGACACCGGCAAGGAGCGCCAAGAAATCTTTTACAGCCCGGAGATCGAGGCCGAGGGGAAAAACATTTTGCTGGTGAAGGGCCTGTTGGGCTCGGGCATCCCCACCGACTTTCTGCTGCGGCGCATCGCCCTCCACCGACCCCGGGTGATCAAGACGGCGGTGTTGATCGACAAACCCGAAGAACGAAAAATTTCCGTGGAGCCTGATTACTGGGCTTTTCGGGTGGCATCTAATAATATAGTGATGGGCTACGGGCTGTCCCAGGCTGGGCTGCAGGGGAACCTGCCCTACCTGGGCCTGTGGGCCCGCGGGAGGAGCGGCGGGCCGGCCCGGAAGCGTCAACGCCAGACGAAGCGCCGGAAGAAGTGAAGGAATAAGGGTCCCGTACGGGGGCCAGGAGACCAAGGGTGAACTCAACCGTACGCAATGTGCTTTTTTGGGTAGTGCTGCTGGTGGCCATCGTCTTTCTGTGGAAGATGCTCAACACGGGAATGGGCCCCCGGGAACAGCAGCCCACCTTCAGCGAATTCATGGACAAGGTCGAGGCGGGCCAGGTGGCGAAGGTGGAGCTGCGCAGCAATCGGGTGGAGGGGGTGTACCAGGACGGGGAGAAGTTCGAGACCCACATCCCTCCCGACTATCCCGACCTCTACAAGATCCTGCGGGAACAGGGGGTAGAGATCAAGGTGGAGGACACCTCCCGGTCGTCCTGGTTTGGCTGGGGGCTGCTGAATCTGCTCCCCGTGCTGCTGCTGGTGGGCTTCTGGATTTTTATCATGCGGCAGATGCAGGCCGGGGGCAACAAAGCGCTCAGCTTCGGCAAGAGCCGCGCCCGCCTGATCAGCTCTCAGCAGAAGAAGGTTACTTTCAAGGACGTGGCCGGGGTGGAGGAAGCCAAAGAAGAGCTGCACGAGATCATCGACTTTTTGAAAGACCCGCAGCGCTTCCAGCGGCTGGGGGGCCGCATCCCCAAGGGGGTGCTGTTGGTGGGTCCCCCGGGCACGGGCAAGACCTTGCTGGCGCGGGCGGTGGCCGGCGAGGCCAACGTGCCCTTCTTCTCCATTTCCGGCTCCGACTTCGTGGAGATGTTCGTGGGGGTGGGGGCCAGCCGGGTGCGCGACCTCTTCGAGCAGGGCAAGAAGAACGCCCCCTGCATCATCTTCATCGACGAGTTGGACGCCGTGGGGCGCCACCGCGGCGCCGGCCTGGGCGGCGGCCACGATGAACGCGAACAGACCTTGAACGCCATGCTGGTGGAGATGGACGGGTTTGACGCGAACGAAGGCGTGATTCTCATGGCGGCCACCAACCGCCCCGATGTGCTCGACCCGGCCTTGTTGCGCCCGGGGCGCTTCGACCGGCGCATCGTGGTGCCCCGACCCGACGTGCGGGGGCGGGAGGAGATCCTGAAAGTGCACGTGCGCAAGGTGCCGGTGGCGGCCGACGTCGATCTCTCGGTGCTGGCCCGGGGCACCCCGGGCTTTTCCGGGGCCGACCTAGCCAACATGATCAACGAAGCCGCGCTGCTGGCGGCGCGCCGGAATCAGAAATCCGTGCTGATGGACGACTTCGAGCAGGCCAAGGACAAGGTGCTGATGGGGGCGGAGCGCCGCTCGATGATCATCTCCGATGAAGAGAAACGCAACACCGCCTATCACGAGGCGGGGCACGCACTGGTGGCGGCGATGATGCCGCACACCGACCCGCTGCACAAAGTCACCATCATCCCCCGGGGGATGGCCCTGGGGGTCACCCTGCAGTTGCCGGTGGATGACAAGCACACCTACACCCGGGATTTTCTCCGGGACCAACTGACGGTGATGATGGGCGGGCGGGTAGCTGAAGAGCTGTTCCTGGGGCACGTCACCACGGGCGCCGGCAACGATTTCGAGCAGGCCACTGAGGTGGCCCGCAAGATGGTGTGCGAGTGGGGAATGTCGGACCTGGGGCCGCTGACCTTCGGCAAAAAGGAAGAGGCCATCTTTCTGGGCCGGGAGATTGCCCAGCACCGCGACTACTCCGAGGACACCGCCATCCGCATCGACCAGGAAGTGAAGAAGCTGGTGATGAACGCCTACCAGCGCGCGCGTGAAACCCTGGAGGAGAACCGGGACATCCTGGAGCGGATCGCCACCGCCTTGCTGGAGCGCGAGGTGCTGGACGCCCACGAAGTCAAGCTGCTGATCGAAGACAAGCCGCTGCCCGAAAAGAAGCCGCCCCAGCCGCCCGTCGAGGAGGCCGCGCCCGCCGAGCCGGCACCTGCCCCGAAGCGTGCGCCCCAACCCGCCCCCGCCTTCACCAAAAAGGGCGAAAAACCCGCCCCAGCGTAGGCAAAAAGCAAACGTGGCAATCGCAGAACTTCAGCTCGCGCCCGTAATCACTCCTCGGACGCTGGACGAACTGGCGCGTATTTTGCGTGAAGGCCAGCGCGAGGATTCAGCGGCTTCGCTATTGGAGTTGAAACAAGTTGTAAACAGCGTGATTGAAAATTGTTTTAGACCAATAAGCCAGGTTAGGAACAAGACAAAATTCTGGCCTTCATTTCACAAATACTCCCGCGACTTTGAGCCTTATCGCCTCTACATAAATCTCAAACTAATCGAACTGCTGGGTAGCGAGAACCTCTTCGAATCCTACAGGACAATCTTTCAAGAAGTGAGCGAGTCACTATTGAAAGGTGCGGAAGCCAAAGCAATCTCTGCGGAGAGATTAAAACGGGTCTTGGACAATTACATCGAGAGTTTCGCGAGTCTATTGGATTCGCTAATGAACGTTGGCGAGTTTGGTGAGGCTGCCCGGATCGAGCAAATTAATCTTGCAGATTGGCTTCGCAGCGCGACACAGCTTGATTTCAGCCTGACCGCTGTTTTCCTGATTCTCGAGGAGGAGATCCCTTTGCCACCGAAGCGTGTTTGTGATTTATTGATTGTTGCTTCGGAAAGATTTTTGTCTGAGTTCAAAAACTACAGTGTGATGCTAGCTACAATTCTTGCTTCGAGTTCGGTGGGGAAGGAGAAGGCTCAAAAACCCGTCAGATTCCGAGGCCGTGCTCTGGAACTTGATTGGCTGAAGCGGCATGCCGCTTCAATGCTGGACTTTGCCGGTAAGTGGATTGTGGTACAAGGAGACCAACTTCTCGCTAGCGACAGCAGCTACGAGAAGGCACGCGCAATCGCCCAGGAGAAAGGAGTTCAACGTCCATTCATAATCTATGTCCCTCTTACAACTGAAGAAGCGTTTATGGGCATATGAGTCCTGGGTTCAACCTCTCTTTTGATCACGAATTCCAATACCGAGATGTTCCAGGTCTGGAGGGTGTATATCCGGCAATAACCGTAGGATTAATTGGTCCTGCTGGAGCTGAAGATTTGCTGGCAATCATTGACACAGGTGCTCGCTATTGTCTCTTCGATGGAAGAAGGGCCCGGTCGATCGGTCTTGACCTCATGTCAGGCAGACAAATTTCCCTCTCGGGGCTAGCAGGATCTTTGCCGGCTAGATTGCACGAAGTAACCCTGGAAATCTTCGACTCTCAGTTTCCATGTGAAGTAGCATTCAGCGAACTGCCGATCAGACGCGAACTGCTAGGAAGACATGCACTGTTTCGGCTCACACGGTTTGGGTTTCGTGAAGGGATATCACTTGGCTATTTTCACCCGCAGCCGTAAGATGTGGAAGAGCTGAGGAGCTTGAATGGCCAAGAAAGGCAGTGCAGCGTTTGAGGTCGGCTGTCCGCACTGCGGGGCCAAGCTGAGGGTGGACCGGGAGCTGGGGGCGGTGATTGACCACGAGCCCCCTCCAAAGTCCGACTACGACTTCGACCAGCAACTCAAGGAGTTGAGCGAGGCGGAGCGCAAGCGCGAGGAAGTGTTCCGCCAGCAGATGGCCGCCGAGAAGGACCGCGCCAAGCTGCTGGAGCGCAAGTTCGAAGAGTCGCTGAAGAAACGCAAAGGCGAGCCCATCACCAAACCCATCCGCGACATCGACCTGGACTAATCGCCGCGCTGGGTGCTTCGACGGCCGCGGGCGCGGCTCGGGCACGCCTATGCGTTGGCGGGCCAGAGAGACAAGGCGCGGAAGGTACTCAACGAGATGAAGAAGCTCCCGAAGCCACGGTATGTTTCTGTCGGGGGAATCGCCCCAGAGTGGTCCCGCCGGGGCGCCGACCCGCGCTTCCAAGACCGGCGGGGCCGCGGGGGCCGGCTAGAATAGCTTCCTCGCATATGTGGAAGTGTGGGTGTGGCAATCGCTGGTCTGGGTGCGATGGGGGTACGAATCGGTGATCGAAAAGGAGGCTGGCGGCGATGAGCTCAACGGGACAAATCGGTCGCTTCGGGGCCCTGGCGGTGCTGGGGGTGGGCGCGGCGGAACTGCTCATCATGATCAGCCCGTTCGCGGGCTTCTTCTATGCCAGCCTGCGCTTTGACCCTTTCCTCGGGCTGCTTTCGCAGAGCGCGGCAACCGCTTGGCTGGACGGTTTCTTCCTCAACCACTCCGTGGTGACCGCTTCGGCGCTGCTGGAGTGGCAGCGCCGGATCGGGGTTTATCTTTTTGGCCTGGGACTGGGAGGCTTTCTGCTCTCCGCCCTTCAGGTCTACGGAAACAAGCTCCGGAAGCGAGGCGTCGCCCAGGGTCTGCTCTATCGCTTCGTCCGGCACCCACAGTACCTCTGCCTGGGGATTGCCGGTTGGGGGCTGTTGACGATGTGGCCGCGCTTCCTGCTGCTCGGCGCCTGGGTGACGATGCTGTTCCTCTACGCCGGGCTGGCGCGCTTCGAGGAGCGCCGCATGGAGGAACGCTTCGGCGACGCCTACCGAAGATTCGCCCAGAGGCGGGGGGCTTTCCTGCCGCGCAGCCCGGTTCGGCGGCTGTTTGAGGCCAGCTTCGGGCGGCTGCGGCCGCGCCCGCTGGGTTGGGGGGTCGCCTACGCCTTCTGCCTGACTGCGGCTTTCTCGCTGGGGTTTGCCCTGCGCGCCACTACCCGGGCGAGCACGGCGATTCTCTTCCAGCCCGCGGAGCAGACGGTGGTCGTCAGCGCCTGGCCGCAGCCCGCGGGGTGGGTGGCGAAGGTCTACCAAGCAGCCCTTGCGGACGACCAGGTTCAGCAGCGACTGCGGGCGGCGCGAGGAGATAAGCCCATCGTGGCCACCATCCTCCCGCCCAAATACGGGATGAGAGGGATGTTCTACAAGCCGACCCCCGCCCAGCGGGCAAACAGGAAGAAACACACCCGGGGCCCGCTGCTGGGGGTGGATCCCGACACCACGAACGAGCCGGTTGAGGTGGTGTTTTCGCGGGCGCAAAAACCCTACAAGGAAAAGCTGGCTTTGGCGGAAGCGCTCGACCCCAGCGTGCGCTTGACGCCCTTGGTGGTCGTCGAGGTTCTTCCCGCGAGCAGTGCGATCACCGGCGTACGTGTTCCCCTCCCGCAGAACGTCTTTGGGCCAAACGTGGTGATGCCGCTTCTGTGAGGCCGAGCGGTCGCCTTAGCTCTTCTCCGGCTTCCGCGCCAGGATGTAGAGCGTATCGGCGAGGGTGTGCGCTTCGGGGCGGCGGTTGAGCCAGATGTCCAGATAGCGCCAGGGCGCGGTCACCCACCCCCCCAGAGCCACCACCGCACGGTTGAACCAGCGCTGGAGGGGATTGCGGGCGTGCACGGGGAAAATCAGCTTCCAATAGGCGGTGAGGAAAGTCAGCAGCGCGGTGGTGGGCCCCGCGTGCACCCCCAGGCTGATACATTCGAAGTCACGGAACAGCCGCGCCAAGCCTTCCCGGGTGAAGCGCTGGTAGTCGGCGGGATAGCCGTGCCAGGGATGGCAGAAGGGCACGGAGGCATCCACGCTGCCGCCGGGCTTGAGCACCCGCGCGATCTCGGCCACCACGGCCGCCGGGTCTTCTACATGCTCGAGCAGGGCATGGCAGGCCACGGTGTCGCAACTGCTGTCGAGGAACGGCAGCCGGGCGGCATTCGCCGCCAGGTCGACGCCGTCGAACGGGGCCAGGTCGAGGTTCACATAGGCGCGCATGCTTCTCCCGCCTCCCCCCAGCCACAGCATGAGACCCTGGGGGCTCTTGGGCGGCTTCGGTTTGGCGGGATTCAAATAGACGGGCAGGGGGGGCACCAGGGCGCGGCGGAGTCGAGCCCGCCAGCCCCGCTGGCGGCGCCGGGCGTAATCGGTGGCCATGCCGCGGGCTTCGGCGAGCGCGGCAGCGAAGCGGCGGCGGTCTTCCGCGGTCAGCAGAATGGGCACACCGGCCGCCGTGACCTCGTAGCGCGCTCCGCAGGGCTGGCAGCGCAACTCCTGCTCACTCCAGATGAGCGCCCCGCGGCAGGCGGGACAACAGAGCTGCCGGCGCCAGTCAATCACGCTGCACATTGCCCTGATGCGGCGCCGGGCAGGAGTAGGAGTCGCTGATCCGCACCACCTGTACCACGCGGGCACATCCTGAACACGCCGGATGTGCGTGCTGGCCGGGATCGAGACTGCCGGTGAGCATCCGCGCACCCGCTAACGGTGTGGACTGGACATAAACTTGAGAGCTTCGGTGGCTCGGCCCCACCGGCCTGAATCACACGCCCCACGGGACAACTACAGGGGCGTGACGATAACTATGTCCTGGTAGCTCACACATCTTTTCCGGGTCCGCCCCGCCCACGACCCGTAGTGGATCGGCTCACGGAGACGCAGGCCCTTCCGCGATAGTAGTTCCCGGACGGTGTCCTCCCCGTACCCGACGGCCGCTTCAGGGAAATCCGGGTTGGCCACTGCATAATCGTCGCAGGTGTGGCTGAACGCCAGCGCGCTGCGACCTTGCTCCGTCAGCCTTCGCTGCTCATCGTTCAGCAGGAAAAAAGTCAAAAGGGCTCGCCCGTGAGGGTCGAGCAGCCGTGCCACCTCCTCAACATAGCGCTCCAGGCCAGCGGGGAGCATGTGGGTGAACACCGAAACCAGCGCGACAAAGTCGAAGGAGCGCTCCGGGAAGGGGAAGCGGTACTCGCTCGCCCGTTGGGTGGCGCGGGGGTTGTAGAGCTTGCTGAACAAGTCGGTGTGTAGAAAGGAAAAGTTCGGATACCGCGCCCCGATGGTCCGTTGGCACCAGCGCACTGCGTCCGCACAAATCTCCGTTCCCACGTAGCTCCCCGGGGCGCTCAGATAGCGCGCCAGCGGCCAGGCCATTCGCCCTGCGCCGCAGCCAATCTCCAGCACGTGATCGTCCGGGCGGAGGTCGCCGAGCGCTTGGAAATGCCCCAGGAATTCCTTCCCGATGGCGTCATAGTCGCCCCTGCCGATCAACTCCTGGAGCCGCAGGGGTGGCCAATGGGCGCGACCCGTGGCATGCCTCCAGGCGAAATCGCCTGCTCCCAGAACCGCTTGGTAGGCCGGGCGCAGCGTGCGCCGCACCGGAGCCGGCAGCACCCGGCGCACTGCCAGCAGCGGTCTGCTCTCTAAGATGTCGAACATGCTCTTCATAGCCACGCGGCAAGAGCGTACTTATAGCATAGGTAGAAGAGCGCTGCGCCCGTACGCTGAGCTTCCCGCGACAAGCTTGCCGGCAGAGGATGGCCGGCCATCCGAAGCTCTGCTCAGGCGGAGCGGAGGATGGCGTCCGCGATGCGGGCCACCTGCACCATCTCAGGCACGTCGTGAACCCGTACGATGTGCGCGCCCGCCAGGATGGCCGCTGCCACGGTCGCCGCGCTCCCCAGCAGGCGTGCCTCCGGGGCCTGGTTCAGGACTTTCCCGATGAAGGTCTTGCGCGAAGTGCCGATCATGATGGGCAGCTTGAACTTCTCCAGCCGCCGCAGATGGCAGAGAATCTCGAAGTTCTGCGTCACCGTCTTGCCGAAGCCAATGCCGGGGTCAATGACCAGTTGGGTGCGCCGCAGACCCGCCCCTCGGGCTCGCTCCACCGACCAACGCAAGCCCCTCTCTATCTCGCGAAGGATGTTTTTCGCCGGGGGCAACTGCTGCATGGTCTTGGGGGTGCCGCGGATGTGCATCAGCACCAGCGGGACTTGGCGCCGCTTCGCCACTCGGGCCAGGGCGGGGTCGGCGCGCAGGCCGCTGATGTCGTTGATCATCTGCGCCCCGGCCTGGATGGCCGCCTCGGCCACCTCAACCTTGCGGGTGTCCACCGAAATGGGGATGCGGAGCCGCGGGCGCAGGCCGCGCAACACCGGCAGGATGCGCTTCAACTCTTCTTGGGCGGAAACGCCGGTTGAGCCCGGGCGCGCCGACTCCCCGCCCACGTCAATCAAGTCGGCGCCAGCGCGCTGCATCTGGAGGGCGTGCACAACCGCTTTCTGGGGGTCGAGGAACAGCCCGCCATCGCTGAAGGAATCCGGGGTGACGTTCAGCACGCCCATCACCAGGGTGCGCTCCCCCAAGACCAGCACGGTCGAGGGCAAGGTCAAAGCGAACTTGCGGCGCGGCTCCATGGTTACTCCCTCCCGGGCCGCCGGTATTATAGGCCGGTTTAGCGCCGAAGGCGTGCGCGGAGGTGGGCCACCCGGCTGGGCCGCCGGCCCCAGGAGAGGGTTCGCAATGTGTAGTCGGCAGCAATTGGGAGGTGAATCCACATTGGGGTGGGGGCAGGGGGGAGACAGCGGGAGCGGCCGGGGGCGAGCCCCTGCCCTACCCATAGGGGAAAACGACCGGGTGCCAAAAGGCACCAGCGAGTGGTTAGAGGAAATGCACCAGCGGTTCTTCCTCGACGCTGGGGCTACTCGATGCGGATGCTGCCCGAGCCGGTGCGCAAGCGCAGCCGGAAGCCGCCGCCGCGCACCTTCCCGCGGAGCTCGTGTCGGCTGAGGCTGCCCTGGACAGTGATGGGGAACTCGGTATGGATTCCGCCTGAGCCGGTGCGGGCATAGAGGTCGTAGCCGCCCTCTGCGGGCAGCTCCACGCGCACGCTGCCGGACCCGGTCCGGATTTCGACATCCGCTGGCGTGGTCTGCTGCAACTTCACGCTCCCGCTGCCGGTGGTGGCCACGAACGCGCCGCCGATGCCGGTGGCGCGGATGGAGCCGCTGCCGGTGGTGGCACGCACGCCGGCGTTGACCGAGTTGAGGGTGATGTTGCCCGAGCCCGTACTGACTTTCGCCGGCCCCGCACCCCCTGGATCGCTTGGCGGCCGGAGCCGGTGGAGGACTGCAAGCGGGTTTCGACGGGAACCAGAAGCTCGTAACTGATGGAAACGTTCCGGCGCAACTCGCGGTCCTCGATGTGTCCGATGCGGATGCTGTTGCCATCCTGCTCGATGGGCGGGTTGGATTCCAGAGCGCGGACTTTGTAATCGTCGCGTGAGCGGATGGTGCCCCGCACAACCACCTGGCCGGGCTCTCCGGTGCGCACGCTGATGCTTCCCGACCCGGTTTTGACCTCCAAGTCGACCGGGCCGGTGACCGCCAAGGTGCGCTCGAACGAACCCGAGGCGGCGGAGACGCCCGCGGAGCCCAGCGCGACCGTGGCCAGCACTGCCAGGGTGACTACCACTACAGGCCAACGCAAGCGAGTGTTCATTGCCTCTCCCCTCCTCCCGATAAAGATACCTTCTGGAAATAGAGTACGTACTCAGGCGGCCAAAGGTTTAGACGAACTGGGGCCTCAAAGGTAAGCCCACCCCGCCCCCGGGGTTGCCGGGCATCCTGGCTGGTTTCGAATCCACTCTTCCGGGAAGCTGATGCGGCGCAGCCAGCTCACCCCGCGCGGGCCCAAAGGCAAACCGAGCCAATGCGGGTTCACCGGGGCTGTAGTCCATCCGCGGGGGAATCGCCGCCAACGGGAAGCTCTCTGCACAGTAGCTGCAACGGTTGGGCGTCGCGCGGAAGCCCTCCCGGTTGAGAGCTCATCCGAGGCGGTCAATCCATTGGGATTTCAGCGGTTAGGGCTGAGGGGGCAGGAGTTGAGTTGGCACGTGATTTGCACCGAGCCAGTCGCCCGGGGTGGCGGAAACGGCAGACGCGGAGGGAAATCTCAATACCCCCATTAGGTGGCGAGAGCCCTCTGTCCCCCAAAGGGACGTGTCGGTTCGAACCCGGCCCCCGGCACCATAAAATCCTGGCCCAAAAACGCTCCCAACCAGGCGGCCTTAACTGCCTGCCTCTCTCCCTGGGCTGGTCCAAGATTTGGACTGCCCGAAAACAGATGTATTTGGGAACCTCCAGAGTCGGGAATCTGCACCTTGAAGGCTAAGAACTTACGACCGGGTCAGCGGCTAGGTTTCCTGAACCCCTACCAACTGCCCATCTCAGCCTGCCACTCGCGATCCTGCCCAATCTGCTCAATGATTGTTCCGAGGTAGTGCGAAACTTTGTGGACAGCACGCTTTACTGCCTGAAGGTCAATAACCTCCAACTCAGGCAGGGTCGGCTTTCCCTTGGTGTCAACCGGATACCTGGAAGCCTGAGAGGTAGGGTCGTGCTGGTTGAAGTCTTCGATTAATTTCTGGCATGCTTCCGTACACTCAGCAGAGGCCCACTCTGAAAAACGGGGATAGACTTCCTTAACTTTCTCCCACAGTTCCCTCAAGCTGTGTTTCCTAGCAAGCCACTGCCTAAGTTCGTGGGTGCAGCCGGGGCAACAAAAGAGCACGTATTTGAGTTGTAGTTCAAGGTGGTGCCGGTAATGCGCCAAGACGGGATAGATGAGTTCGTCTTCCCAAGGTAACCCTTTAAGGCTCTCAACCAATCGATCAGCTGCCGCCAAAAAGCCATCCGCGTAGAGTTGCCATCTCCCCGTTGTTCTTCGCGGCTCACCATAGGGGGTCAACCCCAAAGGATCAAGGCGGGCTCCGGTAGGGCTCGCAAGAAACAACCGGTCTCCCGGGTTGGGCAGCCAATCTGCCAGCTCACTCTCGATGTCAGATTGTGAGGAAGACTCTCCCGTCCCAGGTTCTTCGTCGCTCACGTTTCCCTTCCTTTGAGGAGTGTAGTTCAAAACCTAGCAGGCGCTTGCGCGGCCCTTTCAGGCTGTCGTAGTCCCAAACAGACCACAGCTCCCAGAAATATGTGCGCAAGTGGTAAATCAATTTCTCGTAACTGGCAGGCGATCGCTGAGACAGTTTCGCGCGGAAAAAGCAGAGTCCTCATGATACTTGGCACCTCACAACGCTGTTTCGATCTGCTCCAAGAACATCGCGGTTGATTCCAAGGATACAGTAGAATCCACTGTGCGGCTAGACCGACGGATCGAAAAGTGGCTCGTCCAGCCGTGCCACCTGCCGCAACTTGCCTCCTCAAGCGGAAAGAACACTGAAGGGACTGAACGGAGGAACCAGGTGAAGATTCCATACCGACTGCCCTGCCAAAACTGCAGTGCAACCGATCCAGTAGAACTCCATCTCGACGACGACTCCCCTAAGTGGGTGTGTCATTGTGGGCATACGAATTTCGGCTTCTTTGAACTCGACTTTACAGTGGGATACAAAATACTGGCACGAAGCGAGTACGAGCACAACAGTCGGAAGGATTACTCCATGTCCATAATTTTCTCAGCGATGGCTTTTGAGTGCGAACTGTCGCGCTTGTTTCGCAAGTGGACGGACATCGCTTCACTAAGGGCAGGAAGCGGTCCAATCAGCGACGCCGAGATTGAAGCGATGCTGCGCCGCCACAAGAACGTCAAAGAGAAGATCGAAGAAGTCGGTAAGCTGCTTGACCGTCGGGGCATAGACGAATTTGCCAGCTCCTCTGAGGAACTGCGTGAGGTTATAGTGAGCCGCTTCCCTAGCCTGCATCTGGGCTCTCTGGCGGAAGATTTCCAAAAGACGCTATTCTGGCCACGAAATCGAATCCTTCACGCAGGGTACACGAAATACCGGGAGGAAGACTCGGCTCGCTGCTACAGCATCGCCCAGCTCGGCTTAGGGGTTCTCCGCGAGATGGATCATGCCAAAAGAGCTTAGGCGGCAAGGCGTATCTCGGCCAGCACTGGAATAACAGGCGCAGCCGTCCACGCCGCGCCCCCGGCACCATGCGGGCTCACACCCCAACCCGGTCAAGCGCCGGCGAGGAGTCGGCCAGAAAATCCGTGCCGCAGAGAGGGAGTGGAGGGGGACTCTTTGCGGAAATGCGCTTACGGAGCCGCGGGTAGAGCTTCACCAGGATTGCCCCGGGCCAACTCACCCGGGAAGCGTAGGGGGGATTCCACCCAGGAGTGATCCGGGATCCAAGAGAGGAAGTGAGAAAGCCATAGAGCGTGCCGGGGGCGGGGAGGGAATTCCCGGGGCTCAAAAAAATTCCACGCGTCCTGCCTTGGTCATAACAGTAATGATGCCCCGCAGACGGGTGCGGTCGGCGTCACTAATCTCCACAAACTCCACGCCCATGCCGGCACCCTCGTCCACCCGGCGGACCATCGCCCCCACCGTGATGCTAACCTCGTCGCTCAGCCAGATTCGCATCCGAAGCATTCGACCCCGGGAGAGTGGGCGCGGGTCATCGATGTAGGCACCGGAGATACTGATGTCGCGCACCCGGGGTTGCATCTCGGGATAATCGACTCGAAAGTGGATCCGCGGATTGCCGCGTCGCTCGGCGTCCCCCATTGCTAGCAGTATACCACCGAGTGGTGGGGGATTGTTTGATTTTGACCGGCCTCGTAGCCCGAAGCCGCCCACACGACAGCCCCCTGCAGTTGGCCGCTATGGTAGACCGCGCCCGCAGGCAAGTCACCGCGCCGGGAGGGAGGCAAAAGAAGCTGGCGAATCGAAGGACCGAAGCGCTCGGCTATGGTTCCTTTGCTTCTTTTGAGTCCTTTGCTTCCTTTCCCTTCCTTGCCTGCCGCTGCGCTTGCACGGGTTCGGGTGCCCACGGTATAAAGGCACGCAGAAGGGGGAGAGTCGTGGGTAATTACCTCATGCTGGCGGCCCCGCCCCTGGGGGGAGAGGCGGCGCTGGTAAATATGGACTGGGTGGCGCTGGCCGATGTGGTGGTGGTGGCGGTGGTGGTCTACTACTTCCTCAAATTGATCAAGGAAACGCGCGCCTTTCCCATGCTGCTGGCGGCGGTGCTATTGCTGGGGATTTACTACGGCACCACCTGGGGGCGGCTGGAGGCGATGCGCTGGTTGCTGACCAAGCTCCTGCCCGTCTTCGTTTTTGCCCTGGTGGTCATCTATCAGGGGGAGATTCGCCGGGGGCTGGCGCGGCTGGGACGGGTGCCGCTGGTGGCGCGGCTGACCGCGGCCGAGCGCGCCGAGCCCTACGACGACATCGTGCTGGCCTGCAGCTACCTTTCCCAGCAACGCATCGGGGCGCTGATCGTCCTGGAGCGGCGGATCACTTTGCACACCTACATCGAAAGCGGCATCGCGCTCGACGCCCTGCTCAGCTACGACCTGCTGGTCAGCATCTTCTTGCCGCAATCGGCGCTGCACGATGGCGCCGCCATTGTGCGCAAGAACCGCATCGTGGCCGCCTCCTGCTTCCTGCCGCTCTCGCTCAATCCCCTGCTCTCCACGCAACTGGGTACGCGGCATCGGGCCGCCATCGGAGTGACGGAGGAGTCGGACGCCGTAGTGGTAGTGGTGAGCGAGGAGACGGGGGCGATTGCGTTGATGAGCGCGGGTACGGTGGATCTGAACTTGACCCCAGAACAGTTGCGGGAGCGGCTGCGGCGGCTGCTGCGCGAGGGGCCGCCGCGACTGCCGCTTTCCGGGCGGACGGGTTGAGGCGATGGGCCGCTGGCTGCTGCGGGTGCTGCTGAACAACTGGTGGCTGAAGCTGCTTTCGCTGGGGCTCGCCTACGGGCTGTGGGTGATTGTCACGCAGGGGCCGGCGGTGGAGATCGGCTTCTCGGTGCCGCTGGAGCTGCGGCACCTCCCGGAGGAGTTGCAGGTGGCGGGCGACTTTCCCACCCGAGTGTATCTGGAGCTGCGCGGCCCCGCCGACCGTTTGCGGCGGTTGGCCCCGGAGGAGATCGCCGTGGTGGTGGAGTTGAGCGGGACCCCGGCGGGCAACCACTGGTTTCCGCTTGAGGCCAAAAACGTGCAAGTGCCAGCGGGGATCGAAGTGGTGCGCATCATCCCCGAAGAGGTGCAGTTGGAGCTGGTGCCGCGCTGAGTGATGAACAAGCTATTCGGGACGGATGGGATTCGCGGGGTGGCAGGCGAGCCGCCGCTCGACGCGCGCACCATCTTCGCCGTGGGGCGGGCGGTGGGAGAGTTTCTCCGCGATGCGGAGGGTGCCAGCCCCGACGATAGGGGGCCAAGGCGGTCTGGAGTCGGGGCCGGCGGGAAGGTGCTGCTCGGGGAGGATACGCGGGAGTCGTCGCCCTGGGTGACGAGCTACCTGGCCGGGGGGTTGCGCGCGGGGGGGGTGGAGGCGGTCTCGGCCGGGGTGCTGCCCACCCCGGGAGTCGCGAAACTGGTGCGCGCCAAAGGCTTCGCTGCCGGGTTGGTGGTGAGCGCCTCGCACAATCCCTACCAGGACAACGGCATCAAGCTGATTGCGGCCACGGGGATGAAATTCCCCGACGAAACCGAAGCCCGCCTGGAAGAGCGCATCCGCGCCCTGCTGGACGACGAGGTCACAGCGGCAGCGCCCGCGCCCCCCTTCGCTGAAGCGTCGGCAAGCAGGCCGCGGGTCGACATGGGCCTGGCGGAGGAGTACGCGGAGTTGCTGCGGGAAGCCACCCGCGCCGAACTGCGAGGGGACCTGAGCGGCTTGCACCTGGTGGTGGACTGCGCGAACGGGGCGGCGGCGCGAATCGGGCCGAAGCTGTTCCGGGGGCTGGGCGCCGGGGTGACGGCCATCCACGCTTCGCCCAACGGGAAGAACATCAACGAGGGCTGCGGGGCGCTTCATCCCGAGTGCGTGGCGCGGACGGTGAGCAAGATTGGGGCGGATTTGGGGGTGGCGTTTGACGGGGACGCCGACCGGGCGATTTTCTCCAGCGGCACGGGGCGCATCGTCAACGGCGACGGGGTGCTGCTGGCGGCGGCCCGCTGGATGAAGCAGAAGAAGCGGCTGAAGGGCCAGGCGGTCATCGGCACGGTGATGGCGAACCTGGGGTTGGAGCGTGCCCTGCGGAAGGAAGGGTTGGCGCTGGTGCGCACGGCCGTCGGCGACCGCTACGTGCTGGAGGAGATGCAGCGGCGGGGGGCGAACCTGGGCGGGGAGCAGTCGGGGCACGTGATCTTTCTCGACGATGCGCCCACGGGCGATGGGCTGCTGACGGCGCTGAAGATGCTGGCGATTCTGCGAGAGCGGGGGATGAGCCTCGATGAGCTGGTGGGCGACCTCAAAGTTTTTCCCCAGCGGCTGCGCAACATTCGGGTGCGGGAGAAGATTGATTTCGAGCAGCTTCCGGCCGTGCAGCAGGCCATCGGAGAAGCCAGGGCCGCGCTGGCCCCTGCTTCCTCGGGGCAAGGTCCGCGGGGGCGGGTGGTGGTGCGCTACTCGGGTACGGAGCCGCTGGCGCGGGTGATGGTGGAAGCGGAGACGGAAGCCGAGGTGGAGCGCTGGGAAGAACACATCCGGCAGGCGATTGAGGCGGCGCTCGGGGAGGAGTAGGGGGCAAAAGAGGCAAAGGAAGCAGAGGAGGCAGAGGAATCACAGGAAAAGAAGGAGCGAACCGCAGAGGGCGCCGAGGCGGGCAAGCACAGAGGCCACAGAGAGGACACGGAGGGCGCGGAGCCAAGGGAGGGTGGCGATGAACGTTCCCCTGACACCGGTACGCTTCTTGCGCTACGCGGTGGAACAGTTTCCCCGGAAAACCGGGATCATTTGCGAGGAGCAGCGGTTCACCTACGCGCAATTCGGCGAGCGGGTGGGGCGAGGGGCCGGGGCGCTGCGCGGGCTGGGGGTGGAGCCGGGCGATCGGGTGGCTTTCTTGAGCACGAACTGCCACCGGCTGCTCGAAGCCTACTACGGGGTAGTGGAAGCCGGCGGGGTCTTGCTGCCCTTGAACATTCGGCTGGCGCCCGAGGAGCTGGCCTACATCCTGAACGACGCGGGGGCGAAGCTGCTTTTCCTGGAAAGCGCCTTCCTGAGCATCGTGGAGGCCTTTCGGCGGACGGCGGGCTCGGTGGAGTCTTTCATCCTTCTGGACGGGGAGCCGGAAGCGGGCTGGCTGGCGCGGCAAAACTATGAAGAGCTTCTTGCCGGGGCCACCGGGCACTGGCGCGACCTGATGGAGTTTGACGAAAACTCTTTCGCCGAACTCTTCTACACCAGCGGCACCAGCGCCGACCCCAAGGGAGTGGTGCTCACCCATCGCAACGTTTACCTGCACGGGCTCTCGGCGGCGCTGGCCCTGGGCACCACCCGGAAAAGCGTGCAGCTGCACACCATTCCGCTGTTTCACGCCAACGGTTGGGGCCTGGCCCATTCACTGACGTTCATGGGGGCGACCCACGTGATGCTCCACCGCTTCGATCCGGTGGCGGTATTCCGGTTGGTGGAGCGGGAGCGGGTGGAAGCCTTCAGCGTGGTGCCCACCATGGCCACCGCCTTGGTCAATTGCCCCGAAAGGCCGAAGTACGACCTGAGCAGCCTGAAGACAATCACCATCGGGGGCGCGGCCTCCTCGCCGGCGCTAGTGCGGGCGATGGAGGAAAAGCTGGGCTGCTGCTGCTATTCCGGCTACGGCCTGACGGAAACCTCACCGGTGCTGACGCTCGCCCCGCTCAAGGACGAACTCGCCGGCGAAGGAGAACAGCGCCATCGGCGCCAGGCGATGACGGGCTTCGCCATCCCCGGGGTGGAGATTCGGGTGGTGGACGAGGCGGGCGCCGACGTGCCCCGCGACGGAAAGACGATGGGGGAAATCGTGACCCGCAGCGACGGGGTGATGGAGGGCTACTGGCGAGAACCGGAAGAAACCGCCCAGGCCTTGCGGGGAGGGTGGTTTCACACCGGCGACATGGCCACCATCGACACCGACAACTACGTCCTGATCGTAGACCGCCAGAAGGAGATCATCATCAGCGGGGGCGAGAACATTTCCTCCCTGGAAGTGGAAAAGATGCTTTTGGAGCACCCCAGTGTGTATGAGGTGGCGGTGATCCCGGTTCCCGACCAGAAGTGGGGCGAAGTGCCCAAAGCGCTGGTGGCGCTGAAACCGGGCACAACGGCCAGCGAAGCGGAGCTCATCCAGTTCTGCCGTGCCCGGCTGGGGCACTTCAAGGTGCCCGGGTCGGTGGAATTCCGGGAGAGCCTCCCCAAAGGAGGCACGGGAAAAATCCTTAAAAAGGAGCTGCGCAAGCAGTATTGGCCGGCGGCGAAGAAGGGTTTGCCTCCGGTGGCGCGAAAGAGTGGAACCAGCTCCCGATGAGCAGAGGATAAGAGAACGCTTGACTTCATTTGCGCGGCTGGGATAGGGTTCGGAGCCGAAGGGTCCAAGAAACACCATCCGGGGGAAATCTTTCCGCAAGAGAGGGTGCAAGCTATGAAGTGGCGGAATGCGGCAGCGTGCGTGAGCCTGATTTTCCTGGTGGCGACCGGGACGGCCTGGGCGCAGGGCGTGGGGTACTCGGGGGACATTCGCGGCACGGTAACCGATCCCTCGGGGGCCGTGCTGCCCGGGGCAGCCATTGTGGTTGTGGATGTGGAGAAGGGGATCGCCCGTACGGCGACGACGGACGAGAACGGGGAATACCGAGTGACGGGCTTACTTCCGACTGTCTACGACGTGACTGCTGAGGTCCAGGGCTTTGAAACCCAGATTCGGAAGGGCGTGGTAGTGACGGTGGGGCAGACCGCCATTGTCGATTTCCAGTTGGGGCTGGCGGCGGTGGCCACCGAAGTGGTGATCACCACCGAAACCCCCCTGGTGGAAGCCGAAAAAACCCAGCAGGCGAACACCATCGACGAGGAATACATCCGCGAACTGCCCATCGATCGCCGCGACTACCTCACCTTTACTTTGCTGGTGCCGGGGGTGGTGGATTCGGATGCTTTTGCCGACAACACCGACTTCCGTGTCGTCCAGACGCCGCAGAGCGGGATTTCTTTCTACGGCAGCAACGGGCGCGGAAACAACGTTACCGTGGACGGCTCGGAAGCCAACGACGATTCCGGCGGGGTCCGCCTTACTCTGAGCCAGGAAGCGGTGCAAGAGTTCCAGATCAACCGGAGCAACTACTCGGCGGAATTTGGGGGGGCCAGCGGCGGGGTGATCAACATTGTGTCCAAATCCGGTACCAACAAGGTGCACGGCAGCGCCTTTGTCTTTCTCCGGGACGACGAGTTGGATGCGCGCGACCCCTTCGCCGTCGGCTCGGCGCTGGAAGCCGGCCAGCCCTTTTCGCTGAACGCGCTGGGGTCGGCGGTCGATCCGCCCACCAACCGCCAGCAATTCGGGGGCACCCTGGGCTTCCCCATCCGCGAAGATGAGACGTTTTTCTTTTTTGCCTATGAAGGTTTGCGCCGGGATGAGTCGGCTTCAGTCCCGGTCTTGACCGATACGTCGATCTTTCTTCCCACCGCCGCCCAAAGCGGGATTCTCAGTGGCCTGGGCGGCCTGGGGGCCACGCCCGTCCCTTGCATTACCTCTCCGCTCACCATCCTGCCCGCCAACGTCTGCGCGGCGGTTCTGGGGGGCCTGCTCACCATCGACCCCAGCGCCGCCGAGACGCCGTTCGCCGCGGTCAGCGAGCCATTTCTGGTCGACCTGTTCGTCAACAACAGCGGCATTTTTCCCTTCACGGGCCGCTCGGATCTGTTTTCCGTGCGGCTCGACCATCAAATCAACGACAGCAACCAGTTGTTTTTCCGGTACAACTTCGGCGACACCCGGGAGCGCAACCGCAACCTGCGGGCGCTGGTGGGCTTCTCCCGGGGCACTCAGGTTGAGCAATTCGACAGCACCGTGGTGCTGGGCTGGTATCGACAGTTCAGTGCGCGGGCGCAGAACGAAGCCCGGGTGATGTATAACTACTACACGCTGGACGCGAGCACCCCCGCCGATCCCGTCGGCCCGGAGCTGAACCTGGCGGGTTTCGGCTTCTTCAACCGGGACATTTTCTTGCCCTCGTTCACCACCGGGCGCCGCTACGAATTTTCCGATAACGTCACCTTCGTCACCGGGCGTCACAAGATGAAGTTGGGGGGCTACCTGTTGCTGCGCGACAACGAAACCGAGTCCCATACGTTCTTCCCCGGGCGCTTCACCTTCGGGCCGTTGCCCGGCGGCTTGGTCAGCCCCTGTTTTGCGAACCCGGCATTCTGCGGGCTTCCACCGTTGGCGCCAGGGACTCCCCCGATTACCGTGAATTCGTTGCAGTCGTTCAAGCTGGGCGTGCCGCAGTTCTACCAGCAGGGCTTCGACAACCCTACCGTGGAAAGCGTCAACCCCTTCACCGCTTTCTACTGGCAGGACACGTGGAGGGCCCGGCCCAATCTGACCCTGAATTTCGGCCTGCGCTACGAGTTCGACAAACGCTTCAAGCCGCTGCGCAGCGACAAGAACAACTTTGCGCCGCGGTTCGGCTTTTCCTGGGACCCCTTCAGTGACCACAAGACGGTGGTGCGGGGCGGCTATGGGATCTACTACTCCCCCATCTACTACCAGATTGACTACGTGGTCCGGGCGCTGGGGAATGTGAACGGCAAACTCCAGATCGCCCAGGTTTTTGCTCCGGCGACGCTGGCCGCGCCCTGTCTCCCCCTCGGTGTGGCTACGCCCACGGTGCCACTACCGGGGTGTATCTTTCAAAGCTTGTTGTTCCAAGGGGTGATCGGGCCGGGCTGCACCACCACGACGGCGGAAGCCTGCATCACGCCGGCGAATTTGACCCAGTTCGGAATTAACATCACCCACATGGTTGACCCCATCACGGGTGCTCTCCCGCCCCTGAGCGTGGTCTTCAGCGGTTCCGACGACTACGTGAATCCTTACTCGCAGCAGGCCAGCTTCGGAATCGAGCGTGAGCTGGCACCCAACTTTTCGATTGCGGTGGACTATATCTTTTCCCGCACGCTCAAGATAACCCGCGCCCGGGACAAAAACATTTTGCCCGCGGGCGGGTTCGTCAACCCGCTGATCCTCCAGGACAACGTGTATGAGTCGACGGGGCGCGCCTTCTATCACGGGTTCGTCCTGAGCGTGAACAAGCGCTTCAGCCACAGCTTCAGCCTCTTCGCCAACTACACCTTGAGCAAGGCGATTGACGAGGTCACCGATTTCAACAGCGACTTCCAGCCCAGCGACCAGACCAACCTGCGCGCGGAGCGGTCCTTGTCGGCCTTTGACCAGCGGCACAAGCTGGTGATTGCCGCGGTACTGCAAAGTCCCTGGAAGGGTGGCGCGGGCGCGCATCCGCTGGAGCGCATCTTCTCCGGCTTCTCACTGGCGCCGATTGTGCGCGCCAATAGCGGACGGCCCTTTAATCTGTTGGCCGGGTCCGACCTGAACGGCGACCGCCATCCCAGCACGGACCGGCCCCCGTTCATCGGCCGCAACACGGGGCGCGGCCCCGATTTCTGGACGGTGGATTTGCGGGTGACGCGCACCATCGGCCTGGGCGAAGAGCGCAGGCTGGAACTGATGTTCGAAGCCTTCAACCTCTTCAACCGCCTGAACTTTGCCAGCGTCAACAATGTGGTGGGCTCAACGGCGACGGACCCGAATTGCGTGGTTACCTCATTGGATAGACCCCAGGGCAGAGCAGACTGCAGCCCCAGTAATCCGCTGGGGTTCACTTCGGCCTTTGCGCCCCGGCGCATCCAGCTCGGCTTCCGCTTTAGCTTCTAAGGCGGGGCCGGGGGGCGCCGAAAGCTGTCAAGAAGGCGCGCCGGGCGGCCTCGCCGCCCAGGAAGATTCCCCTCGCCGCTAAGAACAGCGCCACCACCCCTCGGGGCCAGTTAAAACACCCGCCAGGCCGAGGGAAAGCCGAAATCAGCACGAAATACGCCGGCGTGAGGGAGTATGCCCGGCGCGCCCACGGGCAGGAGCGAACCATTGGATATGTTCAGGAGGTCCGGGCTAGCTGTTCGATTCGCCGGCGCACGGCGCGGCTGGGGCGGCGGCCCCTCGACTCCGCTCGGGGTCTTCGGCTTGCTTTGTCGGGCAAGTCAGGAGAAACGGCTTAACGCTTCAATTCGTTCACGCAATGAGCGGCTCGGCCTCCGGTCGCCGCGCAGGAGGCGGATGAGGTGGGGCGGGGAGATACCGAGTTGGCGGGCCAGTGCGCGGGTGGAGCGGTTTTCGCTGAGCCAGAGGTAGCGGAGGCGGTGGAGGCGGTCGGGGTCGCGGGAGAACTCGATGGGTTCGGGTGCGGGAATGGAGAGCAAAGCTTTCAGGGCGTCGAGCCGCTGCCGCCGCGCGACCCGCGACCGCCGACCGGCAAGCTGCAAGCACGGCCGGGGGCGGGGGCCCCGCAATTGGCGGGATAAACTCCGCACCGCTTCCGGACTAAGTGGGAGGGTCAGCAGGCGCAAGAGCTTGAAGCGGGTGCGGGGGGAGGGTTGGCGCTCGGCGCGTTCGAGGCGATGGAGTTGAGAAGTGGAGAGGTCAAGGAGGTAAGCGGTTTCTTTCAGGGTGAGGTCGTGCTGGAGGCGAAACGCTTGGAGGCGTTGGAGGAGGTTTTTTTCCGGCAGCAGGATGAGGCGGAAGAAGGCGGGGGCGTAGCCGGGGGCGAATTCGTCATAGATTTGTTGGGCTGTCCTTCGACTTCGCTCAGGATCTTCGCTTCGCTGCGAGTGCAGGCGCAGATCATGGAAGAGGAAGGCGGGGTAGAGGTCGGGAAGGAGGTCGTAAGGGTCGTCGTCCCTCGACTCCGCTCGGGATCTCCGCTTCGCTCCGAGCGGGCGAGTGTAGTCGGCGATGACTTGCTGGAGTTGCTCGGGGGGAAGCAGGAAGCGGGCGAGGCGGAAGGCGGTGCGGGGAGAGAGGCGCGGCGGGTGCCGAGCACCTCTTCCGGACTCGGTTTGGTGGCTAGTGTAGTAGCCGGATTCAATGCGGGCCAGCGTCCGCCGGCTGATACCGGTGAGCTGCGCGAGCCGGTTCAGGCTGAGGCGGTGGTTGCGGCGCAGTTGGCGCAGGGCTTTGGCCAAGTTGATCGGTTTATCGGCTAATCGGTTCATTCGGGACTCCTGAGGGAAACGGTGATTAGTGATTAGCGAAAAGTGAAAGGGACGGAGCTAACAACTGACTGCTGAGGGCTGACGGCTACGAGTAGGCTTTCATGGGCAGGCCTCCAAACTACCCTGGGCGGTATTCTACCGCGAAAGGCCATGGGTGGCGAGAGGGAACAGGTGTGGAGTAGAATCAGCGCAAGACGTGCGGGTTAGAATGTTATCCTGTTGGAAGATGAATGGGCAGCCATGACCAGAACTCTTTTCGGTGAGCCCCGGACACTGGATGCATTCTCACCAGTAGTGTAGAGCAATAAGTAACATGCCCAACATCTACAAGGCCAACATCCTAGAAGCTCTTCGGAAGCGATTTGGAGAAGTCCATAAAATCCAGGGTAGCCAATCTCTCTTCAAACTTGGCAATGACGCGGCGCGTATCTATATTCGCTATTCAAAAGTTCACGGTGGCGGGCGGACGTTCTTCGATCTACGGGAAGTTGACATCCGACAACTCGAGGGCCATAACTCATTCCTGTGTTTTCTTTTGGACGATGGATCACCACCCTTGTTCATCCCCTACGCTGACTTCGAAGAGATATTTCGCAGCGCACAAGTAGCGAAAGATGGGCAATACAAAGTACAACTGCTTTCGCAACACCACGCACTGGAGCTATACATCGCGCGGGAAGGACGTTTTAACGTTGAAGGTTACGTAGGATTCGAGGCGCTTTCCCACAGTCTTGATGCCACACGCCTTCGTGAGGCACTTGAGCTGTCGCACTCACAAGTGCAAACACTGCTTGCCAGCATCGGCCATATGAAGGGTTACGATGTATACGTACCTGATGTTGATGTGGGTAAACTTGATTGGTCACTGACGAAAACATTTTCACTACGTCGAACTATCCCAGCAGGATTTGACGAAGTTGGACGCATCTTGTGTGAGATTGACGTTGTGTGGGTTGCAAGTGGACGGAACGCAGTGGAAGGTCTTTTTGAAGTCGAACACTCGACACCTGTTTACTCAGGGCTTCTCCGCTTCAACGACATTCTGCTTAGTGCTCCGAAAGTATCACGCTTCTCTGTCGTGTCAAACGACACTAGGCGGGCTTTATTTTCAAGGGAAGTATCACGACCAACATTTAGAAAAAGTGGGCTTGCTGAGCTTGTGAGCTTTCTAGAGTACGGCAATGTGGTTGAGTGGCACAGGCGCATTGGCAAGGGGGTTGCGCATGACTAAGAGCAGAAGCGCGCGAATCTATACAGTGGTTGATGTCATGAGTGGGGTTACCGTGGGTGTGGAGAATTTCCTGAACCCCAAGAGTGCGACGGTTTGTCTAAGGCGTCTTCGGAAAGCCAGTAATCTAGATGAGGACGACGTGCAATTGTTCGAGAGTGTTGTTCAGCAACCGGCACTGCACCAGCACGCCAAGAGAAAAACTTCGCGGAAAAGTTAGGAGAGGCGCGCGGAAGCGCTGACCCGCCCGCGGCCCCGCCTACGCCCTTCGGGCTTCGGTGGGCAGGCCAAGGCTGCTCGCCGGCCCGATCACCCCACCCGCGGGCAAAGGCTGCTACCCCTCGACTCCGCTCGGGGCAAGCCCGCCCGGGTGGAGGAAGCGAATAAGGTACGGCACACGGCTCCTCGGCAGAGCTCGGGACAAGTGAAGCCGTGCCCCCCGCTGAGAGGCACGGGGCAGGCTGACGAAGAGCGGGCGCGCGTGCGGCCCTTCGGCAAGCTCAGGACAAGAGGGCTGATCCGGCAGGCATGCAGATTCTTCGCTTCGCTCAGAATGACAGACAGGAATGTCTGTCCCACCGGGGGAGGGCGAGGAGAAGCAGACCCCTCGACCCGTTCGACTACGCTTCCCTCGACCGTGCTCGGGATCTCCGCTGCGCTGCGGCGGGGCAGGCCCGACTGCGCTAAAGCTTCCACCTCCGTGGCATGGACTCCGGTGGGCAAGTCCGAGGGGAGGCAAGGAGGCAGCCACAGGCCAGAGGCCTGTGCCACCAACAGCAAAAGCAGAGCCTTCGCTTCGCTGCCCGCTCGGGGGCCCGTCTACGCCGTCGAAGGGTCGGGGCTACGGAGGGGGGCACAGGCGGGGTGAGAAGAAAAGCCGTTACCGTTCAAAAAGGGCTGGGGAGCGGGGGCCCCGCCGTGGGCGGGATAAACTCCGCACCGCTTCCGGACTAAGGAAAGAAATAAGATAAGAAAGGCCGCAGGAAGGCTGGAGGCCATCCTGCGCTACCGTTGAAAAAAAGGAAAAGGGCGTCCCCGGGGGGGACGCCCGAACTCTTTGACACGCTGAGAAGCCCGCTCGGGTGCTTGACCCGCCGTCGCCGAAGGCTCGGGCGGGTAAACCTTTGAGGGTCGAGCGAATGGCCCCGATCGCGCCGCCAGAGGCAGCGGATCGGGGCGGGTTATCTCGTAGAAAGGAGGTGATCCAGCCGCAGGTTCTCCTACGGCTACCTTGTTACGACTT
>JBHHYS010000004.1:0-50292 GCA_046757645.1 Terriglobia bacterium
AGCAGGAAGAGCTGGGCCTGGACGTGCTGGTGGACGGCGAGCAGTACCGCGGCGATATGGTTGCTTACTTCGCCGAAAACCTGCCGGGCTTCACACAAGGCGGGCTGGTGCGAAGCTATGGCAACCGCTACTACCGCAAGCCTATTATCACCGGCGCGGTGGAATGGAAGCAGCCCATCACCGTCGCTTGGTGGCGGTTCGCGCAGCAACTGACAAAGAAACCAGTCAAGGGAATGCTCACCGGCGCCTACACCCTCATGGACTGGGCCTTCAACGAGCATTACCCCGACCGCAAGGCCACCTGCCTGGCTCTGGCCCGGGTAGTCCGCCGGGAGGTGGAAGCCCTGCTCGAAGCCGGCTGCAAGATTATCCAGGTGGACGAACCGGCGCTCTCGGTCCGCCCCGAAGAGTTGCCCGTGGCCCTCGAAGGCTTGCAGGTGGTGATGGAGGGCCTGCCGGCCTACTTCATCACCCACGCCTGCTACGGCGCCTTCGAGAACATCTACCCGAAGATGTTAGACGCCCCGGTGGATAACTTTGACCTGGAGATGTCGAATAGCGGCCTCGACATGCTGGCGCTCTTTCGCAAGCACCCCTTCACCAAGGACATCAGCTTCGGCGTGGTGGATTCCCACTCCCACCTGGTCGAAGACTTGGAGACCGTGCGCCAGCGCCTCCGCCAAGCCTTGGAGGTGCTCCCCCAGGAGAAGGTCTGGCTCGACCCCGACTGCGGGCTCAAGACTCGCTCGGTCGAGGAAGCCCTGGGCAAGCTGCGCGTCATCGTCGAAGCCGCAAAAGTCGCTCGCTCCGAGGCCCCGATTCGGTCGCTTCGACCCTGAGTTTGTCGAAGGGTCGAAGCTGCCCGAGCGGCTCGCTCCTCCTGACACACCGAACGGTCGCTTGCCTGCCTGCCGCCAAAGCGACGCTTGAATCTCGGGTAGCGCGGGTTCCCGCTTGCCCCGACTACGTCGAGGGGCAGGGTAGAGGCGGCTGGTTGCCAGCAAAACTGCAGGAAGGCCTACGGCCATCCTGCGCTACCGCCTCAGGGAGACCCTGAGCCTTGCCGAACGGTTGAGGCCGCCTGCCTTGACCCTTCGGTGCCGCTCGACTAGAGTGGCTGGTTTGCGGCTTCGCAGGTACAATTCCCCTATGCGCCTCAGTCGGATATCCGCTTTACTCGTGGTGCTCCTCGCGGCTCTGCTGGGAGCGACCACACGGGGCGGGGCGACCCCGCTCAGCGCGACGACCGGGCAGCCCGACACTGCCCGCGCCACCCAGGCCATGGTGGTGGCCGCCGAGCCCTCGGCGGCCCAAGCCGGCCTGGAGATTCTCCGCCAGGGCGGCAACGCCGTGGACGCCGCGGTGGCGGTGGCCTTCGCTCTGGCGGTTACCCATCCCGCCGCCGGCAACCTGGGCGGCGGCGGCTTCATGCTGATTCGTATGGGGGACGGCTCGGCTGCGATGGTGGACTACCGGGAAACCGCCCCGGCGGCCGCCCGCGCGGATATGTACCTCGATGCCGAGGGGAACTTGGCTCCCGGTGCCACCACCGAAGGCTGGCGCGCGGCCGGGGTGCCCGGCACCGTGGCGGGAATGGAGCTGGCGCTGCGCAGCTACGGCACGATGTCGCTCAACCAGGTCCTGGCGCCCGCCATTCGCCTGGCCGAGAAAGGCTTCCCGGTCAGCCAGCGCCTGGCGGCGTCGCTGCGCAAGGCGGCCGACCGCCTCCGCCGCAACCCCGAGAGCCGCCGCCTCTTTCTGCGCAACGGGCGTTACTACCAGGCCGGCGACTGCTTGGTGCAAAAAGACCTGGCGCGCACCCTGAAGAGAATTGCCAAGAAAGGTGCCCGCGACTTCTACCAGGGCTCCCTGGCCCGCCGCTTCGTCCGCGAATCGAAAAAAGCCGGCGGGCTCTTCACCCTCGACGACCTGCGCCGCTACCGCGCCCTGCTTCGGCAGCCCTTGCGCGGCCGCTTTCGCGGCTACGAGATCATCACCGTGGCGCCGCCCAGCTCGGGCGGTGTGGCGCTGATTGAAACCCTCAATATGCTGGAGCCGCTGCTGGGCCCCGAGGACAAGCCCGCGAACCCGGAAACCATCCACGTGGTGACCGAGGCCTTGCGCCGCGCCTTTGCCGACCGGGCCCGCTACCTGGCCGACCCCGACTTCGTTCCTGTGCCGGTCACCGGCCTCACCGACAAGCGCTATGCGGCCGCGTTCTCCACCACAATCAACCGGCAGCGTGCCTCCATCAGCGCCCAACTCAAGCGGCCCGACCCGCTCCGCTTCCAGGACGATGTGCCGGCGACCGCCACTTCGAGCCCCCCCCCGCAGGAGAGCGATAACACCACCCACTTTTCGGTGATGGATGCGGCTGGCAATGCGGTCGCCAACACTTATACGATCAATGAATTGTATGGCAGCGGAATTACCGTCCCCGGCCTGGGCTTCCTGCTGAGCAACACCATGGACGACTTCACCATCCAGCCCGGCGCCCCCAACGCCCTCTTCGGCCTGGTGCAGTCGGAGGGGAACCAGATCGCGCCCGGCAAGCGCCCTTTGTCTTCGATGACTCCCACCATCGTAACCCGGGAGGGCGAGAGCATCCTGGCGCTCGGCAGCCGGGGCGGCCCCCGCATCATCTCCGCCATCACTGAAGTGCTCTTGCACCGCCTCTTTTTCGGCCACGACCTGGGGCTGGCGGTGGCCCGCCCGCGCTTCCATCACCAGTGGCTGCCGGACACCCTGTATGTCGAAGAGGGGGTCTACACTGAAGCTCAACTCGAAGCCCTGCGCGCCCGGGGCCACGACCTGGCCTTCCGGAAGGTGGTGGGCCGGGTCAACGCGATCGAACGCGACCCTGGCAGCGGCCAACTCTACGGCGTGGCCGACGCTCGTGCCGGGGGCGTGGCCCGGGGATACTGAGAGCCACCATGCTACGCGCCCGCTCCACTCACCTTGGCGTCGACCCGAGGTTGACCCGGGAAACTTTGGGCCCGATTGAAGCGGCCGGTATCGCCGGGGTGGAGCGCTTTTGCGCCAGGCAGCAGTTCGACTACACCAACGCCGCCCCGGGGCGGGCGCCCGCGGCCGGCTTCGCCGGCCACGCGCTCGCGCCTCATTCTTAACCCGTCCCATGGCCGAGTTCACCATCGCCCGCGCCGCCGACTTCCAAGCCCAGGAAGTCACCCTGCGCGGCTGGCTCTACAACCTGCGCGAGGCGGGCAAGATTCGCTTCCCCCTCTTCCGCGACGGCACCGGGGTGATGCAGGCCGTGGTGTCGAAAGCCGAGGTCAGCCAGGAGCTCTGGGAGCGCCTTGGGACCCTCACCCAGGAATCCAGTGTCATCGTCCGCGGCACCGTGCGCCGGGAACCCCGCGCCCCGGGCGGCTTCGAGCTTGTCCTCCGCGACCTCCAGGTCGTGCAGGCCGTGCCCCGTGACCACCCCTATCCCATCGCCTTGAAAGAGCACGGGGTGGACTTCCTCCTCCGCCATCGCCACCTCTGGATTCGCTCCCCGCGCCAGGCGGCACTGCTCCGCCTGCGCCACCAGGTCATCCACGCCGCCCGGGAATTCCTGGACGATCGCGGCTTCATCGCCACCGACGCGCCCATCCTCACCCCGGCGGCGTGCGAAGGCACGACCACGCTCTTTGCCCTTGACTACTTCGACCTCGGACAAGCCTTCCTCACCCAGTCCGGCCAGCTCTACATCGAAGCCACCGCCGCCGCTCTGGGCAAGGTGTACTGCTTCGGCCCCACCTTTCGCGCCGAAAAATCCAAGACCCGCCGCCACCTTACCGAATTCTGGATGCTCGAGCCCGAGATGGCCTTTGCCACTCTCGACGACGTCATGCGCTTGGGCGAAGAGCTGGTGAGCTACATCGTGCAAAAGGTGCTGGAGCGGCAACGGCCGGAACTGGAGACCCTGGAGCGCGACACCCGCAAGCTGGAATGCATCCGCCCGCCCTTCCCCCGCCTCCGCTACGACGAGGCCCTCGAACTGCTCCGCCAGAAAGGCCGGCAGCTCCCCTGGGGGGAAGACCTGGGGGGCGCCGACGAAACCTTGCTCTCCCAACACTTCCACCAACCGGTCATCATCCATCGCTACCCGGCCAAGGCCAAAGCCTTCTACATGGAGCCCGACCCGCAGCGCCCCGAGCTCGCCCTCTGCATGGACATGCTGGCGCCGGAGGGCTACGGCGAGATCATCGGCGGCAGCCAGCGCTTGGCGAGCTACGAGTTGCTCCGCCAGCGCTTGCGCGAGCACAACCTCCCTGAGGAGGCCTTCGGCTGGTACCTCGACCTGCGCAAGTACGGCAGCGTTCCCCATGGCGGCTTCGGGTTGGGCATCGAGCGCACCGTGGCCTGGATCGCCGGCGCTCCCCACATCCGCGAAACCATCCCCTTTCCCCGCATGCTCTATCGCATCTACCCATAAAACAGAAACCCGGCGGGGCGAAGCTTGAGGAAAAGGGTAGAATGTATAGTCAAGAAGAACTCGGGGACGCCTGAGGCGACGCCCATGCCCGGCAAACTGCGCATCATCGGAGTTCCCATGGACCTGGGCCAGGATCGCCGCGGGGTGGACATGGGCCCCTCCGCCCTGCGCGTGGCCGGCCTGAATGCCCGCTTGCGCGCCCTGGGCCACAGTGTCGAGGATATGGGCAACGTCGCCGTGCGCGTTCCTGAAGAGATGCAAGTGGGCGAGAAGCGTGCCAAGTACCTGCCGGAAATCGCCCAAACCTGCAAGGAGCTGGCTCAGGTGGTGGCCCGCACGCTCCAGGAAGGCTATCGGCCGCTGCTGCTGGGCGGCGACCACTCCTTGGCCATCGGCTCCCTGGCCGGCGTCTCGGCTCACTTCCGCCAGCGCCAGCAGACCATCGGTTGTCTCTGGCTTGACGCCCACGGCGACATGAACACCCCGGAGAGCACCCCCAGCGGTAACATCCACGGCATGCCCCTGGCCGGTAGCCTGGGCTACGGCCCGCCCGAGTTGACTCAGATCGGCGGCTACGCCCCCAAACTGTCGGCGGAGAATTGCGCCCTGGTGGGGGTGCGCAACCTGGACAGCAAAGAAAAGAAAATCATCCGTGAGTCCGGTATCCTTGTCTTCACCATGCGCGAAATTGACGAACGCGGCATGCGCGCCGTGATGGAGGAAGCGCTCCGCCGCGCCACCCAGGGCACCGCGGGCTTTGCCGTCAGCCTGGATATGGATTTCGTCGACCCAGCCGACGCTCCCGGGGTGGGCACGCCGGTGCGCGGCGGCGTCACCTACCGCGAAGCCCACTTGGCGATGGAAATGATTGCCGACACCGGGAAGCTGCTGTCTCTGGAGGTAGTCGAAATCAATCCCGTCATCGATGTGCATAATCAGACCGCCCAGTTGGGCGTTGAGCTGGTGCTCTCCGCCCTGGGTAAAAAAATCCTCTAGCGGAGGCTGCAATGCAAAAAGTGATGCGAACCACCCTGGGCCTGCTGGCGGCTCTTGCCCTCGGAGCCCAAGAGCCGCCCCCGCCGCGACTCCCAGCCACTGTGCAGGCCATCGAGGTCGAAGCCCCCGGCGGCGCCATCCTCAGCTTCCGCCCCCGGGGCACCACCACGGTTGAGCTCAAAGGCACCGAGCGCATGCCCAACGCCGCGGTCGCCTTGAAAGTGGAAAGCCGGCCCGGCTTCGTCGAAATCGACATCAACCGCGGGGCCATCAAAGGCCTCCGACCCGCCTGGCGCTTCGGCCGCGACTTCCTCACTTACGTGTTGTGGGTGGTGTCGGTGGACGGGGCGGCGATGAATGTGGGCGAGATCACTTTTGAACACGGCATTCCGATCAGCATCAATGTCACCACCACCTACCAGACCTTCTGGATGATGGTGACGGCCGAGCCCGATTTCGCTGTCCACGATCCCAGTCCGGTGGTGGTCTTGATCAGCCAGAGCCAGGAGGAGACCCCCAGCAGCCACAAAGCTCGTCCGGTGCCGGGCAAGTTGATCTACTACACCAACTACACCAAGTACGATCGGCGTCCCCCCGGCAAGGCTCCGGCTGAGGTGCCGGCGGAGCTCCTCCAGGCGCGCAAAGCCGTCGAGCTGGCCGCCCAAGCCGGCATCCTGGCCCAGCCCACGCCCGCCGAGGAAGAGCCCCTGCCCGACGAAGACCGCACCCGCCAGACCCTGCAGTTGGCGCAGGCGTTTCTCGGCGAAGCCGAAGCCGGATTCCAGGGAAAAAGTGTCAGCCCGCAAACGATTCAGTTTGCCCGCACCGCCGCCCAAATCGCCGAAAACGCCCGCGCCCTGGCGCTGGGGGCGGTGGGGGGCATCGCCCTCCGCCAACTCAGCCGGGAGATCGAGAGGTTGCAGGCCCAAAAGAGCCAGACGGGCGAGCAGTTGGCGGAAGCCCAGCGCGAACTCGCCAGCCTCCGCGATCGCTTGACCCAGCTCGAAGCCTCGCTCGACCAGGAACGTCGCCGCACCCGGCAGCTCGAAGGCGAGATGCTCGCTCTGCAGGAACGCGCCAACGTGCTGGAGAGGGTGCTGGCCGGCGCCGACCAGGAGAGCGTCCGACTCAGACAAGAGCGGGACAAGATCTGCGCAGAACTCCGCCGCCAGCTCGCCTCCCTCGGCCAACTGACCGAGGAGGGTGGCCGGCTGGTGCTCACCCTGGCCTCCGACATTCTCTTTGACTTTAACCGCTACGACCTGCGCCCGGCGGCCCGCGAAAACTTGGCCAAACTGGCGATTGTCCGCCTGCTGCTCTTTCCCACCGCAGAGGTGCGCTACGAAGGCCACACCGATCTGGTCGGTGAGGAAGCCTACAACCAGTGGCTCTCCGAGCAGCGCGCCCTCTCTGTCTACCATTACTTTCTCCAGGAGCGGCTCGCTCGCTCCGCGAACGAGGAAGAGCGCGCCCAGCTGGAAGAGCGCTGGAGGGGGGTGAAGGGGTTGCTCAAAATGAGCTACAACGCCGCCCGCCGCCAGCCCAACCGGCGGCAGGAGTTGCTGGCCGCCCTGGGGGACACGGTGGTGGGCAAGGGGATGCGCGAACCTGTGGTCCCGGAAAGAGGGCCCAACGAGCGAAACCGCCGCGTGGCGCTTATTTTCCCCCAGGTCGAAAGGGGCGAGGTGACCTCGCTGTGCGCCCCGGGGCCGCCGGCGCGTTGAGGCGTTGATGCTAAGATAAGAGGCGATGGCGAAGCTGCGTGTGGGGGTGCTGTTCGGCGGGCGCTCGGCGGAGCACGAGGTTTCTTTGGTCTCCGCCGCCGCGGTGCTGCGCGCACTCGACCCGGAAAAATACCACGTCATCCCCATCGGAATTACCAAGGAAGGCCGCTGGATTTTGCCGCGACCCTTGGCGGAGGCCGCCCGCACCGCCCCCCCCGCAACCTCCCTGACCCACACCGACCTCCGGCGCGCGCTCGTCGACGGCCAGGCGGTGGTCTTGCCCGCCGAAGCCGCGGATGCAGCGCTCCTTCCTCGGCAGCCGGCAACGGCGGCCTCGCCTGCGCCCTCTCCCGTGCGACTCGACGTCATCTTCCCGGTCCTGCACGGCCCCTTCGGCGAAGACGGCACCGTGCAAGGGCTGCTGGAGCTGGCTAACATTCCTTACGTGGGCGCGGACGTCCTGGGCTCGGCCTTGGGGATGGACAAGGAGGTGCAAAAACGCCTGTTCGTCCAGGCGGGCCTGCCGGTGACGAAATACCTCTCGGTGCGGCGGCACGAGTGGGATGAGAATCCGTCGGGCGTTCAGCGGGCGGTGCGGCGCCGGCTGCGCTTTCCCGTGTTCGTCAAACCGGCCAAACTGGGCTCCTCGGTGGGCATCAGTAAAGTTCGCAGCGCGGCGGCGCTCTCGGCGGCTGTCAAGCAGGCGTTCCAGTTCGATGGCAAGATTCTGGTGGAGCAGGGAATTGCCGGCCGGGAGATCGAGGTCTCGGTGCTCGGCAACCACGCCCCCCAGGCGTCGGTGCCGGGAGAAGTGATTCCGGCGCGGGCGTTCTACGACTACACCGCCAAATATCTGGAAGACACCACGAACTTCGTGATTCCGGCTAAGCTCCCGCCGCGGCAGGCGCGACGCTTTCAGGCGCTGGCGGTGGCCGCTTTTCGCGCCATTGAATGCGTGGGGATGGCGCGGGTGGACTTTCTCTTTGCGCGCCGCCCCGGCAAAATCTACCTGAGCGAAATCAACACCATCCCGGGCTTCACCCCCATCAGCATGTACCCGAAACTCTGGGAGGCGAGCGGGCTGCCCTATTCGGAGTTGCTCGACCGCTTGCTCGCCCTGGCCCTTGAGCGCCACCGGGAAAAGGCCCGCACCCGCTTCTCCCTCGAGCTGCCCGCCGCCCGGCGCGGCGGCGTGCTCAAAGAATGAACTTTTCGGAAGACGGCGATGCGCCTCGCCTCGGCGGTTCTTTTCCTTCCTCTCCTCTTTTCCGCCTCGGCCCACGCCCGCGAATCGGCTCCGCTCCAGCCCGTCCCGGGGTCGGCCCCGACCCCGAAGACCCGCTACCTGATTCTCTGTGTGGATGGGGTCGGGTATTCGCTGGTCGAGGAGATGTACCACCGCGGCGAACTCCCCCACTTTCAACCCCCGAGCGCCCTGGTAGCCAGCTTTCCCAGCCTCACCAGCCCCAGTCTGGCCGAAATGCTGAAGCCCCTGGGAGCCCCGCCCAGCCGGGGCTACGAGGACTACTACTTCGACCCCAAAGAAAACCGCATGCGCGGCGGTTTCTTCCACCGCTTTACCCGAAAGCACTTCATCCGGGGAACAGTCCGGGAATTGTTCGATTACCATCCCCATCCGGTTGTGATGACACTCGAATACGGCCTGCCGGTAGTGGGCGCCTGGCTCGGGAAACGCATCACCTTCGGGCGAATTCTGAAAAAGTTCGAGCGCTCCACAAAACCGGTGTACTTGGCCTATTTGGATTCGAGCGACCCGCTCGCCCACCTGGGGGGAAAGCGGTTTCTCCGTGGTTTGCTCCGGCAAATTGATCGCAGCATTCCTCGCTTGCGCCGCCGCGCCGCCGGCCCCATCGAAGTCATCGTTTTCTCGGATCACGGCAATGACTTCCGCCGCTATCGCCGCGCGCCGCTGGCGCGCGCCTTGAAGCGCCGCGGCTTCCGCCTGCGAAAAAACCTTCCCGGGCCCCGCAGCGTGGTTTTCCCCCGGTACGGGCTGGTAAGCAGCGCGGTGCTCTACACCCAGCCGGGCGGGGAATCCGAAGTGGCGGACGCCTTACGCGGCGTCGAAGGCGTGGCAGTGGTGGCCTACCGCGATGGCCCGGGCACCGTGGTCGAAAGCGCCGCCGGACGCGCCCGCATTTGGCGGCGAGGCAGCCGCTATTGCTACCGACCGGAAACCGGTGACCCGCTGGCGCTGGGCGAAATTCTCGAGCAGCTCCACACCCGCAGCGGTCGGGCTGCGGAAGGGTGCGCCAGCGCCGCTGCTTGGTGGCAAGCCACGCAGGAGCACATCTATCCCGATCCCTTGCGCCGCCTGGAGTTTGCCTTTGAGGAGAACGTGGCCCAGCCCGCCAGCGTCCTCGTCAGCCTGAAGGACGGCTACTATGTGGGCAGTCGGCTGTTGGATTTCTTCGCCTGGTTGCGCGCCACCCACGGCAATCTCGGGCGCGAGCAGAGCTTGGGATTTGCCCTGACAACGGCGGAGCCGTTGCCGCCTTTCCTGCGCGGCGACCAGCTCTGGACAGCCCTGGAAGGGCAGTGGGCGCCGGCCCGGCCACCTCATCACCGGCCAGATTCACTCCTGACCCTCCTCTGGGCGGGCCACTCGCACCTTCCGCCCCCTTGAGGGGCCCGCCCGCCCCCTCCCCTGACGCTCCCGTCCGCTGCCGGCCAGGGGCGGGGCTTGACAATCACCCCGGACCTGCTAAATTAACTAACCGGTTAGTTAATCTATGCCCCGTCGCCGCAAATCCCGCGCTGCCCTGCTCGCCGCCGCGGAGCGAATTTTTGCCGACGCTGGCCTGGCGGGGGCCCGCACGGAGGGAATCGCTGGCGCCGCCGGGGTCAACAAGGCCTTGCTGCACTACTACTTCGAGACCAAGGAGAAGCTCTACCGGGCGGTGCTGGAAAACCTCTTTGAGCAATTTCTGGCCAGCGTGCGCGAGCCGCTGGCCCTCACCCGAACGCCCCGGGCCGCCCTGTTCGGCTATGTGGAGCGCCACGTGGCCTTTCTCCACCAGCATCCGAACTACCCCCGCCTCTTGCAGCGAGAAATTATGAGCGGCGGGCCCTACCTGCGCGTGCTGGTGGACCGCTACCTGCGGCCGCTCTACCACGGGCTGGGACGCATCCTGCGGGCGGGAATCCGCCGGGGCGAATTTCGCCCGGTGGACGTCAACAATATGGTGGTCTCGATGATTGCGGTGACGGTTTTCTACTTTGCTGCTGCCCCGGTGCTGAACCGGATTCTCGAGGGGAACGTGTACGACGCCCGGCGGGTGGAAGCGCGGAAACGTGCGGTGGTGGATTTCATCCGCCACGGCCTGTTGCGCTCGCCGAACCGTTGAGGGGGACCGAGTATGAAGCGCTGGATTCTTGTGCTGGGACTACTGGCGGCCGGAGCCGTTATCGCCGCCCAGTTCTTCCCCCGGGTTTTCGAGACGCCGGAGTCCGACGACCGCCTGCTGGTCTCCGGCAACATTGAGGCCCACGAAAGCGTGCTGGCTTTCAAGGTGCAGGGCCGGGTTGTGGAGTTGGGCGTGGAAGAAGGCCAGTGGGTGGAGGAGGGAGCGGTGATCGCTCGGCTCGACGACGATGACTACCGCCAGCAAGTGGCCCTCGACGCTGCCACTCTCCGCGTGCGCCAGGCCGAGTTGGCCTTAGCCCTGGCGGGCTCCCGGCCCCAGCAAATTGAAGCGGCCAAGCAGACCATGCTCGATGCCCAGGCGGACCTGAAGCAACGGAAGCTCGACTTCGAGCGGACGGAAACCCTCTACCGCGAAGGGGTGGGCTCCGAAGAGGCGCGCGACCAGGCCGAAACCGACCTCAAACGCGCCCAGGCCGCCGACCAGCGCGCCCGGGAACGCTACGGGCAGGTTGTCGAGGGCACGCGCAAAGAGGAAATCGCCATCGCCCGGGCCAACCTCCGGCGGGCCAGTGAGGCTTTGCGGCTCTCCCGCATCCGAGCGGGCTACACCGTGCTGCGCGCCCCCAAGGCCGGGGTGATTCTCGTCCGGCAGGCCGAGCTCGGCGAAGTTATGGCCCCGGGAACCCCGGTGGTGACCCTCGCCGACCTGGAAAACGTCTGGCTGCGCGCCTACATCAGCGAGACCGACCTGGGGCGAATCCGCTGGGGCCAGCCGGCCCTCCTGCGCACCGACACCTATTCCGGCAAAACCTACCGCGGCCGCATCTCCTTCATCTCCTCCAAGGCCGAATTCACTCCCAAGACCATTCAAACCCACAAGGAACGCGTCACCCTGGTCTATCGCATCAAGATTGAGGTGGAAAATCCCCACCACGAGCTGAAGCCGGGGATGCCGGCTGACGCCGAGATTCAACTTTCCCCCCGCTCGGCCAATGCCTGAGCCGCCCGCCGCGATTGCCGTCTCCGAACTGACGAAACGCTTCCCGGGTGTGCTGGCGGTGGACCGGCTCAGCTTCACCGTGACGCCGGGCGAGATCTTCGGTCTGGTGGGGCCGGACGGCGCCGGGAAGAGCACTACGCTGCGCATGCTCGCCGGCGTGCTGCCCCCCGACGCCGGCTCGGCCAGGGTGGCGGGCTGCGACGTGGTCAAGGATCCGGAAAGCGTCAAGAGGCACATCAGCTACATGCCGGAGCGGTTCGGCCTCTACGAGGATCTGACCGTGGACGAAAACATCCGCTTCTACGCCGACCTGTTTGGGGTTCGCCGCCCCGAGCGCGAGCAGCGTTCCGCGCGGCTGCTGGCCGCGGCCGGGATGGGCGAATTCCGCCAGGGCCTGGCGGGCAATCTCTCTGGCGGGATGAAGCAGAAACTGGGCCTGACCTGCGCCCTCATCCACCGCCCCCGAGTGATCCTTCTGGACGAACCCACCACCGGCGTGGATCCGGTTTCCCGGCGGGATTTCTGGCGCATTCTCTACTCGTTGCTGGCCGAAGGCGTCACCATCCTGACCTCGACCGCCTACCTGGACGAAGCCGAGCGCTGCCACCGCCTGGCGTTGCTCCACCAGGGCCGGCTGTTGTTGTGCGACACACCCGCCCGGTTGAAGGCCCGTCTGCCGGGGGCGGTGGTGGCGGTCCTCTCGCCCCAACCCCGGCGGCTGCGCGCGGAGTTGACGCAAGCTGAGGGCGTCTCCGGTCTGGTGCTGGTGGGCGACGGCGTCCACCTGGCCGTGGACGACGCCCAGCGGCGCATTCCCGAGCTGCGGGAACGCTTGGCGGCTGCCAGCCTGCCCTTTGACGACGTGCTTCAGATTACGCCCACGATCGAAGACCTCTTCGTGGCTGCGGTCGAGGGTCGGGCGGACACGGAGGAGGCATGAAGTCGAACGGCAACTCGGTTGTGGTCGATCACCTGGTGAAGCGCTTTGGCGACTTCACGGTCGTTGACCACATCAGCTTCGCCACCCACCCCCGGGAAAATTTCGGTTTCCTGGGGCCGAACGGTGCCGGCAAGTCCACCACCATCCGGATGCTCTGCGGGTTGCTCCGGCCCACCGCGGGCCAGGCCTGGGTGGTCGGCTTTGACGTCGCCCGTCAGTCGGAAGCGGTGCGCCAGCACATCGGCTATATGTCGCAGAAATTCTCGCTGTACAACGATTTGACCGTCCGGGAAAATCTGCGCTTCTTCGCCGGGCTCTACAACGTCGGCCCGGACGTGCTCTCCGACCGCATTCGCTGGGCGCTGGGGATGGCGGGCTTGAGGGGCCGTGAAGCCTCCCTGACCGGCACGCTGGCCGGGGGATGGAAGCAGCGGCTGGCGCTGGGCTGCGCGGTGCTTCACCGCCCGCCGATTCTCTTCCTGGATGAACCCACCTCGGGCGTCGATCCCATTTCCCGCCGCCACTTCTGGGAGCTCATCCACCAGATGGCCGCCGAGGGGGTCACGATTTTCGTCACCACCCACTATATGGACGAAGCCGAGTATTGCAATCGCCTCGCGCTGCTCGACCGCGGGCGAATCGTCGCTCTGGGGACGCCCCGCGAATTGAAGCAAAGTGGGATGCAGGGCGAGCTAGTGATGGTCGAAGCCGAGCCCCTGCGGCGCGCGCTGGAGATTTTGCCCGCCGCGCCCGGGGTGCGCGACGCCGCCGTCTTCGGCAATGCCCTGCACCTGGCGGTGGCCGAGGCGGCGCCGGCCATCCCCGCCCTGCGCCGCTACCTGAGTGAGCGCGGCGTGCGCGTGACGCGCCTGGAAGCCATTCGGCCCAGCTTGGAAGACGTCTTTGTCGCTCTGACCAGCAGCCGCACGGAATCCGGAAAGGAGCGGTCCTAGCATGCGCTGGCATCGGCTGGCGGCTCTGGCCCGCAAGGAAGTGATTCAGATCCGCCGCGACCCCCGCAGCTTGATCATGGTGGTCGTGATGCCGCTGATGCTGATGCTGCTCTTTGGCTACGGCGTCACCCTCGACATCAAGCACATCGCGGTGTTCGCCTTCGACCGCGAAGGCAGCCAGCAAAGCCAGGACCTGCTCAGGCGCTTTCAAGCGTCGGAGTACTTCGACCTGGTGGAAACTGTGGACAACTATCCTGCCCTGGTCGCGGCGATTGACGCCGGCCGCTGCCAGCTCGGCTTGGTGATTCCCCACGACTTCTCCCAACGGTTGCGGGTGGGCGGCCCGGTGGCGGTGCAGGCCCTGGTGGATGCCACCGACGACAACACCGCCAACCTCATCTTCAGTTACAGCGAGACGGTGATTCGCGACTTTTCCCAAGAGATTCAGCTCGACTGGGGGGAGCGCCAGGGGCGGAGTCAGGTGCAGCCCGTGCTCCGGGTGGAGCCCCGCACCTGGTTCAACGAAGACCTGGAGAGCAAGGCCTTCATCGTCCCGGGAGTGGTGGCCATCGTGATGGCGGTTATCGGCACCTTTCTCACCTCGCTCACCGTGGCTCGCGAGTGGGAGCGGGGCACGATGGAGCAGCTCATCTCCACGCCGGTCACTCCCTTGGAGGTCATGCTGGGCAAGCTGGTGCCGTACTTCGCCATCGGCCTGTTTGACACCGCCCTCTGTGCCGTCGTGGCCATCGGGTGGTTTCAGGTTCCGTTCCGGGGAGGCTTGAGCGCGCTCTTCGGCAGCTCCGCCCTTTTCTTGGTGGTGGTGCTGGGAGTGGGATTCTTCATCTCGGTGGTCGCCAAGACGCAACTGACCGCCAGCCAGCTGGCGCTGGTCGCCACCTTTCTCCCCGCTTTCTTGCTCTCCGGCTTTATCTTTTCCATCGAGCAGATGCCGGCGGTCATCCAGACCATCACCTACACCGTTCCCGCCCGTTACTACATGGCCATCCTTAAGAGTGTCTTTCTCCAGGGGACAACGGTGGCTGCCCGGAGAGGGGATTTTCTCGCCCTGGTTATCTTCGCCGTGATCGTGGCTGGCCTGGCCACGCGCGCCTTCCACAAGAGGCTGGGCTGAGGACAGGAATATGTGGGCTCGGCTCTACCAGATGTTGATCAAGGAATGCATCCAGGTCTTCCGCGACAAGCGCACCCGCTTCGTCCTCATCGTGCCTCCGATTGTGCAGATGCTGGTGTTCGGCTATGCCGCCACTTTCGAGATCCGACATGTGCGTATGGCCGTGCTCGACCCGGACAACAGCCAGGAGAGTCGGGAACTGCTCTCCCGCTTCGCCGCCAGTCCCTACTTCGATGTGCGTGCCCGCCTCGACCACCACCGCCAGATTACCGAATGGATCGACCGCGGTGAGGTGACTCTGGCAATTCACATTCGCCCCGGCTTCGCCCGGCGGCTGCGCAAGGGCCAGACCGCGCCCGTGCAAGTGATCCTGGACGGCACCGACTCCAACACCGCGCTGATCGCCCTCGGCTACCTCAACCAGATTGCCGCACGCTTTGCCCGCGACTACCAGCGCGACCGCCGGCGGCGCGCCGCCCCATTGCTCGACCCCCAGGTGCCAAGCGTCGTGCTGGCCCGACGCCCCTGGTTCAATGAAGACCTGCGGAGCCGCTGGTTCTTTGTCCCCGGGGTGGTCGGCAGCCTCACCCTGGTCATGGTGGTGCAACTGACCGCCTTCTCGATTGTGCGGGAGCGCGAGCTGGGCACGCTGGAACAGATCATGGTCACCCCGATTCGCCCCCGGGAATTCATCCTGGGCAAGACGCTGCCGTTCTTCCTGATCGGCTTGGCGGACGCGGCACTGATTGCGCTGGTGGGCACATTCTGGTTCGGGATTCCCTTCCGAGGTGAGCTTCCGGTGTGCCTGTTGGGCACGGTGCTCTTCCTGCTCAGCATGCTGGGCGTGGGACTGTTCATCTCCACCATCTCCGCCACCCAGCAACAGGCGATGGTTTCCGCCTTCTTCTTCAACATGCCCGCGATTATCTTTTCCGGGTTCGGCTTCCCCATCCGGAGCATGCCTGAAGCCCTTCAGTGGCTCAGTTACTTGGACCCCTTGCGCTACTTCCTGATCGTACTGCGCGGCGTGTACCTGAAGGGCGTGGGGTTGGAGGTGCTGTGGACGCAACTGCTGGCGATGACGCTGATCGGCGTAGTTCTGCTGACGATCAGCGTCTTCCGCTTTCGCAAGTCTCTGGATTAGGCGGTGTCGGCGCCCGTCCCCAGCGCGGCGTCGGGATTTACACCCACCGCCCCGATTTGCTAGGCTTCTGGGGAGCGATGATCGGCGCATCCATTCTTCTCTTTCACCCTGCCCTCTGAGGGAAGGCCGCCCCGATGTCTCTGTCCCTGCTCGATGCGCAACCCCCGGCCCCGCCCAATCCCTGGCCGAAGCGCCTCGCCCTGGTCGTAGGGCTGCTGGCCGTCCTCGGCAGCCTCTTCTACTGGCAGTTCCGCTACTACCCGGAGCAGAAACAGGTGGAGCGCTTCATGGACGCCTTGGTGGCGGGCGACTACCGGGCCGCCTACCGGATCTGGAAACCGACGCCCTCCTACCGTTTCCCGGATTTCCTCGAAGATTGGGGCGAGACTACCTCTTTCGGCCGCATCCGCTCCTACGAAATCGTCAAGATCAGCGGGGGCTCCGCGGTGGTTTCGGTTGAAGGTGGGCGCACCCTGGAGCTGAACGGCGGGAGTTCCGGTGTGGTGGTGAGCGTGCGCATCAACGGACGGGACCCCCCAGTGCGCATCTGGGTCGAAAAAAAAGACAAAAGCCTCTCCTTCCCGCCCTTCTAGCCGCCGCCAGAGTTTTCCGCCCCGATGGGCTAGTTCGTGATTGGGAACGCACCGCGAACCTGGTGCCGAGGAAGATGGCGCGAGAAGGAAAGTTTTTCTACTCGTAGGCCAAGGCGACGATGGTGTCCTGGCGGGCGGCGAGCCATGCGGGGTAAACCGCCCCCAGCACCCCGCCCAGGACGGCCAGCCCGGCCGCCTTCACCAGCCAGCCCAAGGTGATCAGGATGGTGAGGGTGGGGAAGGCCTCTTTGAGGAGGGCGCGGCCGGCGTAGCTGAAGCCGATGCCGACCGTCACCCCCACCGCGCACAGCAGGAGGGATTCGCGCAACACCAGCTGGATGATGTCGGCGTTCGACGCCCCCAACGACTTCAGGATGCCAATCTCGCGAGTGCGGTCCAGGATGGTGGTGTACATAGAAAGGAAAATCACCAGGAAGCCCACCACCACGGCGAGAGCGATCATCAAGCGGATAAAAGTGTCCAGCCCCGGCAGGCGCTGGGAGGTCATCATGGAGAGGTATTCCCGCAGGGGGCGCAACTGGTGCCGGGGAAAAATCCGGCGAATCTCTTCCACCACCGCATCCGTGTTCTTGGGGTCGTCGCAGCGAATATAGAAGATGGAAGCCTTATCGTGCGCGGCGGAAAGCTCCTGCAAGCGCTCGATGGGCACAAACAGGCGGGCGCCCTTGCCGTGCTCCACGATGCCCCGCAGGGTGAAGTCGTTCTCGAACAGGCGCACGGTATCGCCTACTTTCAGGTTTTGGGCGGCGGCGTACCAGTCGTCCACCAGAATGTCGGTGGGCTCTTCGAAGGGGCTGCCGGCGTGATAGACAAAGCCGCGGCTGACGGCACGAAAGCTCTCCAGATCGATTCCGTACACCGTATCCAGCCCGCTGCTGGTGCTGAATTGCAGCAGCACGGGGGCCACCGCGGCCACGTGGGGGATCTCCTCCAGCTTGTCTTTGATCTTGATGGGCATGGGGGCCCCGCCGAAGGCCAGCAAGAAATTCGACGCCGGCGGCTGCAGCATCAGGTCCGCCCCCACGCCTTCGATGCGCTTCGCGGTCTCCTGGAGCAGGCCGGTGGTCAGGCCGACGATGATCACCACCAGGCACACCTCTACCCCCACCGCCACGACGGTGATCAGGGTGCGCAGCGGCCGGTGGAGGAAGTTGCCCACCAGCATCGCCCGCATGGCGTTCATTGCGGCTCCTCCGGGGCCGGCGCCGTCCCTGCCTCGGCTTGGAGTTCGACCAGTTCCACTCCCGGCGGCCGTTCGAGCTGAAACTTTTCCGGCGCAATGGGCTGGTTCAATGTGAGCCGTTTCACGATGAGTCTGAGGCGGTAGTCGTCCTGGGGGCGCGCCAGCTCAATCTGGTGGGGATAGGGCACGCCCTCCTCAGTCCGCCACTGGTCATAGTGGATGTCTGCCACCAGGCGGCCGCGGGCATCGAATCGTTGCACGCGCACCAGCTCCAGCTGGCTGCGCTCGAACCACCAGCGTCGGTGCAGCACCATTTTCCCGTCGTCGCCGGGGATGATTTCCGAGACGCCATAATATCGCCGCCCCCCGAACTCGTTTTCCTCCAGCAGATGCAGGCTGTCCGGGCTCGCTGCCTCCAGGAAGAGCGCTTCAAAGAGGTGCTGGGGACGGAGGTTTTCGATGGGATTGTCGCTGCGCCGCGCCGTCCGGGTGGCCCCGACAATGAACTTGTTCTTCGTGGGGATGAAAATGTGGAACCGCTCTTCGTCAGCGACCATGTCGAAGATGTTTTTGCGAAACACGGGTGCCTGGCCAATCAGCCGAATCTGCCGCATGGAGCCGCCGGGGACGCCGTTGTCACCCCCAACCGCCGGGCGCCGCTGCGCCAGCACGAAAGCGCGAACGTCGTGGTACTGCTCGATCACCCCGCTGTAGGCCGATCCGGTGGAGGGCACCAGCTCGGTGACGGCATTGATGGAAACCACCGCCTCCGCCTGCTGCCTCAAGCGGGTCAGCAGCTCCTCCAGGGTGGCGGTCTTGAGGGGAGGGATTTTTTCCGGGGGCAGGCGTTCGGTTCGCTTCACGCCACAGTTTTGCATCCCCAGCAAAGGGGCAACGAAAAGCAGTAGCGCAGCGATTTTGGCCGATTTCCGCGGCACCGTTCCTCTCAATCGCTTCCCCGGTCAGTACTCGAAACCAATCAGTCTAGCGGAGCGCTGCAAGGGGGGTCAACCATCGCTCAGCGAAAATCGGGGAGCGGGGAGGGGAGAGAGTGCGCGGTGCTACCAGCGCCGCGGATAGACCTGCTCGAAGGGGCCGCGCACACGCCCGTGGGTGAACATGGTCGAAGGGAGATTGCGCGGCAGCGGGGTCACTAAGGAAAGCCGCGGGTTTTCCTCCTGGAACGTGAAAGAGAATTGTGGTGCCGGGGCGCTCTGAACCGCGAGGGTCAGGGAAGCCACCGCGGCGATCGCCCCTTTCTTTCGCGACCAGAGGCTGGGGATAAGGAGAGGCGCCAGCAGATTTTTCTCTTCTGCCCTGGGCGGGACGGTGGCCGGCGGGGTGGCCGGGCGCAGCAGGGGAAGGTCGAGCGTGTGCCGGTGCGCCACGAGCAGGGGTGCCGTCGGCGCTTCTTGGGCAGCCGTTGCCATCGGGGACAACAGCACCAGCCCCAGCAACAACCCGCACATCCGCCGGTGTCTCATTCTCGGCCTCCACTTAGTTCGATGGTCGGCGGTAGGGCAAGGATTCAAGTCGTCGCAGAACGGGCGGCTCAAACGAGGTTGGAGGAGAGATCGAGAATTTTCCCCGAGCGGGCGGCGAGAAATCGTCGGCCTAGGGGTGGTTTCCGGCTTTCTGCTGCCGAGCGCGCCGGCGGCGGTAGCGGGCGACGTTGCGCGTATGCTGGGCGGCGGTGGCGGCGAAGAAGTGCCCGCCACGCGTGTTGCTGACGAAGTAGAGGTAGTTGGAGGCCGGCGGGTTGAGCACGGCCTCGAGCGCCGCACGTCCCGGGGAAGCGATGGGTCCCGGCGGCAGGCCGGTGTGCCGGTAGGTGTTGTAGGGCGAGTCCCGCTCCAGGTCGGAGACGTTGATGACGCCGTCGAAGTAACCCTCCGCGGCCAGCCGGGCGGCGTAGATCACCGTGGGATCGCAGGCCAGCAGCATGCCGCGTTTGAGCCGGTTGTAGAAAACCGCGGCAATCAACCCGCGCTCCTCCGCCACCCCGGTTTCCTTTTCCACCAGCGAAGCCAGCGTGACCAACTGGTGCGCGGTGAGCTCTGCCGGGTGGGTGGTCTTTTCGCGCAGCGGCTCATAGACGCGGCGGAAGTGCTCCACCATGGTGCGCACCATTGCGGTGGGGTCGGCGGGGCGCGCCAAGCGGTAGGTGTCGGGAAACAGGTAGCCTTCCAAGGTCGTGGCTTCGGGGGCGAGGTCGCGGATCAGTTCGACATTTTCGGTGGCCGCCAGAAAGGCTTCGCGGGAGGCGAGTCGCAGCCGCGCCACCTCGTCGGCGATGTCCCAGCGCGTATACCCCTCGGGGATGGTGAGCGCGTAGAGGTGGACTTCGCCCCGGGCGAGCTTCGAAAAGACCCCGGCGGTGCTGAGCGGCTCCGCGAAAGCGTACTCACCCGCCTTCAGAGTGCGGTGGGGCTGCAGGTACGCATAGAGGAGAAACGGCCAGCGGGAATAGAGCACGCCGCGGGCGGTGAGCTGCTCGGCGATGATGCGGCGACTCATTCCCGAGTCGATGATGACCGCCACTTGCCCGGAATAGCCCTGGTAGGGCCAGAGCAGAAGCGCCAGAAGAACAAGAGCCAGCAGGGCGAGTGCCCCGACCAGCACCCGCCGCGGATTGAGCGGTTTCGAAAGCGGGAAAGCCATCACGAATCGGAGGTTGCCTGGGACGCCTGTTGATCCAGGTAGGTTTGCAGAATCAGGGTAGCGGCGATCTGGTCAACCGCTTGCTTGCGCTGGCGGCGGCTGGCGCCGAAGGTGCGCAGCAGCCGCTCGGCTTCCGCGGTGGTCAGCCGCTCGTCAAAAAGCTCGACCGGCAGCTTCAGATCCCGCCGCAGCCAATCGGCGAAACGTTCGGCTTCCTGGGCGCGGGCGCTGGCGAAGCCTTTGAGGTGCAACGGGTGGCCGACCACGATGCGCTCCACGCTGTAGGCCTCGACCAGCTCGCGGATGCGGGCAAGGTCGGCGCGGCGGTTCGTGCGCCGCAAGGTCGGCAAGCCTTGGGCGGTCAGCCCTAAGGGGTCAGTGACTGCCAGGCCCACGTTTTTGCCGCCCAGATCAACGGCCAGAATGCGTCCTTGACTCTTCATATGTTCATTATAGGGAGCGCTCTCGCCCACTGTCTAGGAGCGCGAATCGCCCCGGTGGCGTGTACCGAAGCCGCCATGACGGGAGGCCCGGCGAGGGCCGAATTTCGGTGAACGCTGCCCCGTTCGGCGGTTTCTTGACGGGTGAAGGCCAGTGAGTTAGCCTGCCCTCCGGCAGGGGAGCCGATTCACCGCAACTATTTTGACTTGGGCGGGTTGAATGGAGGGAGAGATTCTGAGTGACAATTTCCAACGAGGTGACTCACCATGAAACGAGGCTTGGGTCGAGCAGTTGTTCTGGTTGTTTTCGTTCTGTGCGCGGCAGTGGCGCAGGCGCAGGTGCGGGGTCCCGCGAGGGGAGGCATACCCAACAAGAAGCCTAACACCCAGTTCCGCCCGGGCGATCTGCCGGGAGGAATCCCCCAGAAGGGGGGCTCGGGGCCCAGCTTGCCGGTTCTGGGCAGTCTGGGCACCGCCATCACCAAGCAACAGGCCGAGGCGATGACGGCGCGGCAGACGAGCGAAGAGTACGTGCAAGCCCTGCGGGTTGTGGCTCACTTCCTGCAGCATCGTCCCGACCAGGTCGAGGGGCTGAAGCAGTTGCTGCAACTGCGGGCGCAAGCGGTTTACCCGCTGCTGCAAGGGATTATCGAGCGGGAGCGACAGCTCTACCCGCTGCTGCACTCCGGCGGCGACCCGGCCGACATCGGCCGCTTGGTCGTCGAGATTTACCAGCTCTTCGGGCAAATCGCCGCCGCCCAAGCAGACTTCATCGCTGCCTTCGAAGATTTGCTCAACCTCGAGCAGCGGGGGCGTCTGCAGGCGATGCGCCTGGCCGCGCGCTTGCAGCCTCTCTTGCCTGCTTTCCAGAAGTTGTATTTGCTCTGAGCGCGGAGGGAGCGATCTTTAGGCACAGGCGCGGGTGAGCGCCGCTCCCCGCGTCCGTCTGCCTGATCAGCCTGGCTGAGCAAGATGCGAGCGGGGACACGGGGCGGCGGTCTTGAGAAGCTCGCGCTTGCCTTTCAGGGTCGCGCCGCGGCATACTTTCGCACCGGGTGCCCTCACTTCCGTCCACGAGGTGCGCTGTGAGCCGTCCACGAGTATTCGCCGGGGTTTCGTTTCTGGTTCTTCTGCCCCTCTGTTTGACGATTGTGCCGATGCGAGCCGCGACGCTGGCCGCACCGGCCCAGCAGGAAACCACCGCCACCGAAGCGGGCCAAGCGGCAGCGCCGGAGAAAAAAGAGGTGAAAGGCTACCGGCTGCCGCCGGAAAAGTACGAGCAGGCCATCGCCTACGCCCGGGCACGCTACCGGCTCTACTTCATCGGATTTGTCTACGGGCTGATCGTGTTGCTGGTGGTATTGGCCGGGCGGGTGGCGCCCAAGTTTCGCGACTGGGCCGAACGCAGCTCCGCGCGCCGATTCCTGCAAGCGCTGATCTACGTACCCTTGCTGTTTGTGACCCTGGAGGTGCTGGGCTTGCCCACCGGTATTTATGGGCACTGGCTCTCCTTGAAGTACGAGCAGTCGGTGCAAAGCTGGCCGTCGTGGTTCTGGGATTGGACGAAAGGGCAACTGATCGGGCTGGTCATCGGGACGATTCTGATCTGGATTCTCTACGGCGTCGTCCGCCGCAGCCCACGCCGCTGGTGGTTCTACTTCTGGCTGGCGGCGCTGCCCATCCTCATCTTTTTGCTGTTCATCGGCCCCTACGTGATCCAGCCGCTGTTCTTCCAGTTCGAGCCGCTGGAGCAGAGGCAGCCGGCGCTGGTGACGGAGATCGAAAAGGTGGTCACCCGGGGTGGGCTGACGATCCCGCGGGAGCGCATGTTTGAGATGAAGGCCAGCGAAAAGCTGAAGTCAGTGAACGCCTACGTGACCGGCTTCGGGGCCTCCAAGCGGGTGGTGATCTGGGACACCACCATCGAGAAGATGACCCTCCCGCAGACGCTCTTCGTTTTCGGGCACGAGATGGGCCACTACGTCCTCCTCCACATCCTCAAGTTCATCGCCTTCTTCGCGGGAGTTTTGTTGGTGTTCCTCTACCTGGGCTATCGGGGATTGCACTGGGCTCTGAGGCGCTGGAGCGCGCGCTGGGCCATCCGCGGCGTGGACGACTGGGCCTCGCTGCCGGTGTTGATGCTCTTCCTCTCGTTGTTCGGCTTTCTCGCCTCCCCGGCCACAAACACCTTCGGCCGTTACCTTGAACACCAGGCCGATATCTACGGCCTGGAGGTGATCCACGGGGTCGTGCCGGACTCCCAGCAAGCAGGGGCTGAGGCTTTCCAGATTCTCGGTGAGATCAACCTGGCCGACCCCAACCCCAGCCGCTTTATCAAGTTCTGGCTCTACGACCACCCACCGCTCAACGAGCGCATCATTTTTGCCCAAACCTACGACCCCTGGTCGAAAAGCGAGCCAACTCAGTTCGTCCCCGAGCCGTAGCCGGCGACAAAGACATGCCGCCGCCACCATCTTCCCTGCCGGGCTTGGGGTTTCATCCCCTCACCGCTCGCCGCTGGCCGGAACTGGAAAAATTGTTTGGCGAGCGGGGTGCATGTGGCGGCTGCTGGTGCATGTGGTGGCGCGTGAAGCGCTCCCAGTTCGAGAAGCAGAAAGGTCGGGAGAACAAGCGAGCCCTGAAGCGAATCGTGAAGTCGGGGGAAGTGCCGGGGCTGCTGGCCTACGCCGGCGGCGAACCCATCGGCTGGTGTGCGCTCGCCCCGCGGGAATGCTACCCGGTCTTGGACCGCTCGCGCACGCTGAAGCGAGTTGACGCCAAGCCGGTGTGGTCGCTCGTCTGTTTCTTTGTGGCCAAACCATTCCGCCGCCGGGGCGTCACCGTGAAGCTGCTGCGGGCTGCGGTCAGCTACGCCCGAAAGCGCGGGGCCAGGGTTCTCGAAGGGTATCCGGTCGAGCCCCGAAGAAAGAGCGGCGTCCCGGACGCCTTTGCCTGGACCGGGCTGGCCGCGGCCTTCCGTCGAGCGGGCTTTCGGGAGGTTCTGCGGCGGTCGGAAACCCGGCCCATCATGCGGTACTTCATCCGAAGAGCCCCGGTCTGAGTTTCAAAGCGTGCGGCGGTGCCAGTACTCGCGGAAGCTCCTGACCAATTCGCCGCGGAACTCGGCCAGCAGGATGCCGCGCAGTTCCCGGCGCTCACCGGCCACGGCGGGCGAGCGGCGGGGGCGATGTCGATAGGTGCAGCGCCATTCGGCCACGAGTGTCTGGCCGACGATGAGAAAGTCGCCGGGCGCGAAGTGAATCTCTTCCTGAGTAGCGGTGGCCGCTTGCCAGTAGGCCCGGATGGCTTCGCGGCCGGCGAGGGGTTTGCCGAAAGGGGTCTCCCAGTAGTCAGCCTGGGGAGCGAAGAGGCTGGCCGCCAGCTCGGCGTCGCGCGTTTCCCAAGCACGGCCATAATTTTCCAGGAACTTCCTGGCGTCCATTCTTTCCTCCGGACCCTTTGAGGCGCGGCCTGTCTCAGGAGCCTCCTGACAATCCGCGCAACCGACCGACAGTTTCCCGCAGATCAGCGCTTCGTTGAAACAACGAGATGGCGGCCAGGCCAGCGGCGCCGGCTTCGAGGCAGGCTGCGGCGTTCGACAACGTGATGCCCCCGAGCGCCAGCACGGGAATCTTTACGGCGCGCACGGCCTCCGCGAGTTTTTCCGGGCCCAGCGGGGGCCCGTAGGCTTTTTTCGACGCGGTTTCAAAGACGGGACCAAAGACGGCGAAGTCGGTGCCACCGTCGGCGGCGCGGCGGAGTTCGTCGAGGTTGTGACAGGAAGCGCCCAGGAGCAGCGCGGGATAGCAGCGGCGGACTTCCGCCACCGGAAAGCCGTGGGTGGGAAGATGGAGCCCCGCGGCGCCGCCGGCCAGGGCCACGTCCAGGCGGTCGTTGACCAGGATGCGGGTCGTGCTCCCCCGGGCGCGCTCGACCCCCGCTTCCACCAGAGCCAGCAGCGAGCGCGTCTCCAGGTCGCGCTCCCGCACTTGGATCAACTCCACGCCCGCCGCGATGGCCTGCTTGATGACGGGCAGCGGGTCGCCGCCCGGCAAGGCGTGGCGGTCGGTGATGTAGTAGAGCAGGGGACGGGCCTCAGGCAGTCTGGCCACGGGTGAGCGACTCCTCGCTGTCCCCCGGGGTGGGCGGGCGCGACCCTTCCAGCCAGCGGTTGAGGAGGGCGCGGAAGTGCGCGGCGTACCAGAGCGCCAGGCCGATGTCCACCAGACCGATTCCGGAGACGAATCCCCTGAGGTGGTTGTTGAGCAGCCACGGAGCTAGCTCCGGATAGCGGAACAGGAAGTAGTTGCGCTCCCAGAGCCCCGACCAGGGCAGCACGACCAGAAAAATTCCCAGCTCCAGGCAAAAGAGGATCAGAGTGAGAAGAAAGAGGCGGGGAACCATTCCACCGCCAATCAGGCGCCCTCCAGCTGGCGGATGCGCTCGCTCACGTTGCGGTAGTCCACATTGGTGCCGTAGACCTCCAGATAGCAACCGAGCGCCTCCTTGCGGTTTCCCGCCTGCTCGTGGGCCACGCCCATATCGTAGCGGAGCGCCAGGGCGCTTTCCTCATCGAGGTCGGGGACTTTCAGGGCGCGCTCGTACCAGCGCACGGCCAGTTGGGGCAGGCCTTTTGCCATAAAGCAGAGTCCCAGCAGGTTGCAGCTTTGGAAGAGCTGCAAGTACGACTGCTGTTTTTGGGCGGCCCGGGAGACCTTCTGGAACTCGCTGATGGCCTCGTCGAGCAGGCCCATCTCTTTATAGGCGATGCCCAGGTTGTAGTGGGTTTCGATGTCTTCAATCTCCTCGTCCTCGCCCACGGCTTGCTTGAACTGCTCGAACACTTCGGTCAGGACGCTCATGGGCTCTTCTTCCTTGGCGGCAACCGGCGCCGGCACGGGCGCGGGGGTGGCGGCCGCCGGGGGAGGTGGAGGCGCAACCGCGTCCGACTCGGGCACCGCTGTCGCCACCGCGGCGTCGATTTGGTCCGCCATGTCGGAGAAGAACTCGTCCGCGCTCATTGGGGTGGCGGCAGGCGCCCCCTCGTCGGGTTGCTCTTCCAGGACAACCTTGTAGCTTTCCTGCTCTTCAACGGGTGCGACTTCGGCCGGCTCAGCTTCAACCGGTGGCGTTTCGGCAGGCGCGACCTCGATGGGTTCGGCTTCAGCGGCAGGGGTTTCAGCGGGCGCGACCTCGGCCGGCTCAGCTTCAACCGGTGGCGTTTCGGCAGGCGCGACCTCGATGGGTTCGGCTTCAGCGGCTGGGGTTTCAGGGGGCGCGACCTCAGCGGGTTCGGCTTCTGCGGCTGGGGTCTCAGCAGGCGGCGCAGTAGCAGCGGCCTCGACCCGAGCGCGGAGTTCAGCCAGAATCGGCTCGGTGGGAAACCCCTGCTCGTACCCGGCCAGCACTATGCCTGCTTCCTCAATCAGGCCCTGGTTAAGGTAGAAATCAATCTCCTCGCTGGCTTCGGCGGGGTTGAAGGCGGGCGCGGGAGCTTCGGGGGTTTCCGCGGGGACTACCTCTAGTGCGGCCGCCTCACCGGTGCTGAGCGCGGCCCATTCGGCGGTGAGGTCAACCTCGTGGAGAGCGGCCTCTTCGGGGGCCTGGGTGGGCACCTCGATTCCGACTTTCTCGGCGTAGCGCCCAGCCAGGTGGGCGACCTCTTCGGCGCGTTGCTCATTGTTCGCCTGGCGGTAGAGGGCTTCCAGGCGATGGCCGATTTTCACCACGCCGCGGTCGTTTCCACTGCCCAGGTACATATCGAGCAGCTTCTCGTAGGCCCCGAGGTGGCCCGGGATGCGGGCCACCACCTGCTCGGCCAGCTCGATGGCTTTGTCGGTCATCCCGTAGCTGGAGAAGAGGTCGACGTCGGTGAGGGTGGAGTTGACGTAGGCTTGTGTTTCTTCGTCGAGTTCCTCTTCCGTGGAGGGGGCCTCCACGAGCTCGGCTTCGGCCGGCAGCTCCTCCACAGCCGCGCGCTCCGCCGGCGTCCCCAGTTGTTCCTGGACGCGTTTCAGTTGCTCAGCAAACTCCGGGTTGTGTGGCTCCAGGCTGACGAGTTCGGCGTAGAGATGTTTGGCGCGGGCGAAATCCTCGCCCCGGCAGGCGGCCTGCGCCTGGTGGCTCAGCCCCTCGACCAGAGCGCTGTGGTTGCCTGTCTGGCGCGCCGCCTGCACCAGAAGCTCAGTGGCCTCGGGTGAGTCCTCCAAGAGCGAAACCAGAGCGCGCAGCGCCTCCTGCAAGCGGAGCGGGTCGTACTCCAGGGCCGGTTGGGCGATACGCTTCAGCAGCGCCAGCGCGCGGTCGCCCTCCTGCCGGCGTGTGGCGTGCTGGGCGAGCAAGAGCAGCCCGCCAAAGCGGGTCTTCTCCGCGGCGAACAGCTTTTCGGCCAGCCGCTCCGCTGCCTCCACTTCGTCCGCCTCCAAATGCAGGCTGAGGAGGAACTCCACGGCCTCCGGGTTTTCTTCCAGGTGGGGAATCTTTTCCAGGGCGCTGCGCGCTTCGGTGCTCTGGCCGGCCTGCTGCAGCGCCCGCGCCTGCAACAGGAGAAGTTTGACGTTGTCCGGCGCCAGCCTCACGGCTTCCTGCAGCCACTTCAGACTTTCTTCCACCTGCCCCTTCTGCAGCAGGCGCTCGGCCAGCTGGCGGTAGATGCCCGCGGCTTGCTGGGGCTGGCCGTGGCGCTGGTAGAGGCTGGCCAGACGCTCCTGGATCCGGAGGTTGTCCGGGTCGAGATCCAGCAGCTTCTGCATAATTGCCATGGCCTCGGTCCCGCGGTCGGCTTTGAGGTGGGCCTCGGCGAGCTGCACGTACTGCGCCCGCGCCTCACGCACCAGGCCCTGCATCGTGTAGAGGTCACCGAGACGCTCCATGGCGTAGATATTGGTGGGATCGAGCTTGGCAATCTTCTTGTGCATGGCGATGCCGCGCACCAGAAAGCCATCGCTCACGTACATATCGGCGAGCTTGCTGAAGAAGTTGAGCGCTTCCGGAATGTTCTGGAGGCGGACGTAGAGGTCGCCCAGGGTGTTGAGGATATTCTGGTCCTTGGGGTCGGCCGTGTGGATCTTCAGGTACTCGCTGACGGCTTCCTTCAGCTTGCCCTGGAGGACCCGTTTCTGGGCGGCTTCGATAGTCTTGGTTTTGTTGAACCCCACCAGGAGACTCTCTTGAATGAGAAGGCCAAGATGGCCCCTTCGCGAAAGCTAGCACGAGCGGCCGCGAAGTGTCAACGCTGGCACCCCGGCGGAAATTCTAGAAGGGCAGGGGGTTTTGCTCGGCGGCTTGCCGGAGGGTTACCAGCTCCCGTACCGGGGCGAACGAGCGCCGGTGCAGCCGCGTGGGCCCCTGGCGGCGCAAGCGCTCCAGGTGCTCGCGGGTGGCGTAGCCCTTGTGGCGGGCCAGGCCATAGCCGGGAAACTGTCGATCCAAATCTTCGAGCAGATGGTCGCGGTGGACTTTGGCCAGGATGGAGGCCGCGGCAATCGAAACCGATTTGGCGTCGCCATGCACGAGTGGCTTGCAGGGTACGCTGAGCTCCAGGCGGAGGGCGTCGGCGAGCACGTAATCGGGGGCGGGCCGCAACTGGTTGAGCGCCGCCTCCATCGCCTGCCGGGAGGCCTGGTAGATGTTCCAGGCGTCGATGCGTTCGGGGAGAATCTCCGCCACCGCCCAGGCCCACGCCCGCTGCCGGATTTTCACCGCCAGGCGCAAGCGGCGGTTCGCGGCTAGTTTTTTGGAATCATCGAGCCCCAGGATGCGCCGCCCCGGGTCGAGAATCACCGCCGCCGCCACCACCGGGCCGAACAGCGCCCCCCGCCCGGCTTCGTCCACACCCGCGACCCGTGCGTATCCGTTGCCCCAGGCCTGCCGCTCGTAGCGGCGCGTGCACCGTCCCGCCACGCCTGCACATACTATCACACTCTCGTGCCCCGCTCGGCGGCCCCGGCCGTCAGGGTGGCTGTCTGCGGCGGGCAGGCAAGCATGCCTGCCCTACCGAGGTGGCGGTTTACTTGCGGGCTGGTGGCGCAGACATTCCTGTCTGCGCAGGCACGGATGCCTGGCTCGCCGACGCCCGGGGCCGGCAGACATCGTCTGGCTGAGATGTTATGATTAAAAGCTGAGGTTGCGCCGAGGTGTGATCCCACCGATGAACGTGCTTCTGATTTCTACTTATGAGTTGGGGCGGCAGCCCTTTGGCCTAGCCTCGCCCGCAGCCTGGCTGCGGCGGGCTGGCGCCACGGTTACCTGCCTGGACCTTTCCCGGCAGAGCCTGCAACCGGAACCCGTTTGCGCGGCTGACCTGATCGCGTTTTACGTCCCCATGCACACGGCCACCCGGATTGCAGCGCGGGCGGTGGAAAGGGTCAAGAGGCTGAATCCGCGGGCCCACCTCTGCTTCTATGGCCTCTACGCGCCCGTGAACCAGAGCTATTTGCGCGCGCTGGGCGCCGAGACTATTCTCGGCGGAGAGTTCGAAGCAGAGCTCGTCCATCTGCTGGAAAGAGTCCGCGCAGCGGCAGAGCCGCCGGAGGCGAGCGGGGAAGCGGAACTGCGGGTCTCACTGGCCCGGCAGCAATTTCTGGTTCCCGACCGGCGAGACCTGGTGCCGTTGGCGCGCTACGCGCGCTTGCAGGTGGGGAACGGGGAGAGTCGCACGGTGGGCTATACGGAGGCGAGTCGCGGCTGCAAGCACCGGTGTCGCCACTGCCCGATTGTCCCCGTCTACAACGGCGTCTTCCGCATCGTGCAGCGCCCGGTGGTGCTTGAAGATATCCGGCAGCAGGTGGCGGTCGGGGCCGAACACATCACCTTCGGCGACCCGGATTTCTTCAACGGCATTGGCCACGGGCTGCCTCTGGTGGAAGCGCTGCACCGGGAACATCCACGGCTGACCTACGACGTCACCATCAAGATCGAGCATCTCCTGCACTATTCTCAGCACCTCGCCACCTTGCGGGATACCGGCTGTTTGTTCGTCACCAGCGCCGTGGAGTCAGTGAATGATGGGGTGCTGGCCCGGCTTGACAAAGGCCACACCCGGCAGGATTTCCTGGAGGTGGTCAAGCGCTTCCGCGCCCTCGGCCTGGCTTTGTCGCCCACGTTCGTCCCCTTCACGCCCTGGACGACGCTGGAGGACTACCTGGACTTGCTCTCTACCCTGGCGGAACTCGAACTGGTCGACCAGGTGGCTCCCATTCAACTGGCCATCCGCCTGCTGATTCCGGCCGGCTCCAAGCTGCTGGAGCTGCCCGAGGTGTTGGCCATGGTGGGCGCGTTTGACCCCGCTGCCTTGACCCACCCCTGGGCGCATGCCGACCCGCGCGTTGATCAATTGCGCCGCGATGTTCAGGAAGGCGTGAAGCAAGGCGAAGCGCGAGGGAAAACCCGGCGGGAAATCTTTGCCGATATCTGGAAGCTGACTCACCAGGCGATGGCCAGCCGGGTCGATGGGCATCCGGAAATCACGGGGGGAGTGGGGCGTGCGGCCATCCCCTACCTGAATGAGCCCTGGTACTGTTGAGCGGAACCCACGGAAGAGCAGGTGGCTCTTTTCTAAGCTGAAATCGAGGCCGACCCCGCGGGGCGAGAGTGAGATTTTTCTGTAGTGGCTGTGATGAATTCATCAGGACACGAAAGCCGCGACGCCGGCAAACGCCTGCTCCTGCTCTCCTCCACCAAAAGCTATGAGACCCGTTTGTTCGTGGAGGCGGCGCGGCAACTCGGCGTTCCCCTGACGCTGGGGACGGACCGCTGTGGCGCGCTGGAAGACCCCTGGGGAGATGGGGCCATTCCCCTGCGGTTCGAAGACCCGGCAGGGTCAGCGAGGGTTGTTGTCGAGTATGCCCGCGCTCATCCGCTCCAGGCCATTGTGGCTCTGGGTGATCGAGCCCCCCGCACCGCCGCCCTGGCCTGCCAGGCACTCGGCCTCCCCTACAACCCTCCCGTAGCGGCGGTTGCCTGTCGGAACAAGTTCATCGCCCGACAAATGCTCCAGACAGCCCGGGTGGAGGTGCCGCCCTTCGTCCGCTTCTCGATCGACGCTGACCCCCGGGGATGTTCCGAGCGGGTAGCGTTTCCCTGCGTGTTGAAGCCGCTTTCTCTCTCGGGGAGTCAAGGCGTAATCCGGGCGGATACGCCGGAGCAATTCGTGGCAGCCTTCAAACGGATTGGGGCCCTGTTGCGTCAACCCAAAATCCAGGTGCACAGGGAAGAAACCACTCAGTGGCTGCTGGCGGAAGGATTCATTCCCGGGCGGGAAATGGCTTTGGAAGGGCTGTTGGACCGGGGACGGTTGCGGGTGCTGGCGATTTTTGACAAGCCCGACGCGTTAGAGGGGCCCTTCTTCGAGGAAACTCTTTATGTCACGCCCTCGAGAGAGGACGCTTCCACCCAGGCGGCCGCGGTTGAATGCACCGAGCGCGCGGCGCGGGCGCTGGGGCTTTTTCACGGCCCCATCCACGCCGAACTGCGGCTGACGTCGGCGGGGCCGCGGATTCTGGAGGTGGCGGCACGTGCAATCGGAGGACTGTGTTCGCGGGCGGTGCGCTTTCGGACGGGAATGTCGCTGGCGGAGCTGATTCTCCGCCACGCCTGCGGTCGGCCCATCGACCCGATTGTGCGCGAGGCCGCGGCGGCCGGAGTGATGATGATTCCCATCCCCCGCGCGGGGATTTTTCAGGGAGTCGAAGGCATCGAGGAAGCGCGGATGATTCCCGCTATCGAGGAGATTGCCATCACCGCCAAGCCGTCACACCCGATCCTTCCGTTGCCGGAAGGCTCCAGTTACTTGGGCTTCATTTTTGCCCGGGGCCGAACGGCGGACGCGGTGGAGGAATCGCTGCGAGCCGCCCACCAGAGACTGCACTTTCGGATTGAACCCCGGCTACCCGTCACCTAACGGCGGCGCTTACTGTTTCGACTGCGGGGGTACGAAGCCTGGCGGGAGTTGGGCGCCTTCGCCGAAGAAGAACTTCTCCGCCTCGGAGGAAATAATCTGCCAGGCTTCCGGCGTGGCGGGGTTGAGCTGGTATTCGTTGATAATCATCTTCACGTGTTCTTTCCACAGGTCCCAAGCCTTCTTCGAGACGTTCTCGTAGATTCGTTGGCCTAGCTCGCCCGTGTAGGGCGGTTCGTCCAGACCCGGCAGCCTTTCCCCGAACTTCACGCACTTGACGCTTCGCTCGCCCATGACGGCTCCCCTCCCGAATGAAGTCAGCCCGCAATCAAGGCTTCTAGTCTACGCGAATCTTCCCCGCCCCCGCCAGCCCCTTTCCCGCCGCGCGGGCGCGCGAGCCCGAAAGTGCTAGCTTCCGGGGGCGGGCGGGGTAGAATGGTTCCGCGCCACAAGAGGGTCAATCTGAACAATTCTTTACGGAGGTGCAACGATGACAGCATATGGCCGCGATCCCGGTGAAATGCGGGAGGTCTATATGAGGAAAGTGAAGGCGTCCATGCCCAAGATGGGCGGCTTGCTGGGGGTAGGGATAGTGCTGGTGATTCTTCTGTTTGCCTCGCTCGCCTATGTGCCCGCCGGACACGTGGGGGTGCTGACCCGGTTCGGCAAGGTCACCGACCAAGTGCTCCCCGAAGGGACGCACCTGGTGTGGCCGTGGCTGGTAAATAACCGCATGTCGATCCGCACCCAAGAGCTCAAGGAGCGCGCCGCCGTGCCCTCGAACGAAGGGCTCATTGTTACTCTGGACACGTCCTTGCTCTTGCGCCTGAACCCGCAGCACGCCAACGACGTCTTTCGCACCATCGGGCCCAACTACATGGAAGTAGTTGTGGAGCCGAACCTGCGCTCGGCCATCCGCTCGGTCACCGCGGCGCACAGTGCCAATGCGCTCTACACCGCGGCCCGCCAGGAAGTGGCAGAGACCATCGAGCAGGAACTGGCGGTGGAGCTCAAGCCTCGCGGCATCGAGGTGCAAAGCGTGCTGTTGCGCGACATCCAGTTGCCCCCCATGCTGAAGGAAGCCATCGAAGCCAAGCAGAAAGCCGAGCAGGATGCCCTGCGGATGCAATTCGTCCTTCAAAGAGAGAAGCAGGAAGCCGAACGCAAGCGTGTCGAGGCGGCCGGCATTCGCGACTTCCAGCGCATCGTGGCTCAGGGCATCAGCCAGCAACTGCTCACCTGGAAGGGCATCGAGGCCACGGAAAAGCTGGCCGCGAGCCCCAATGCGAAAGTGGTAGTGATCGGCAGCGGCAAGGGTGGATTGCCCCTCATCTTGGGCGGTCAGTAAGCCAACGACCTGCGGGCCCGGAGATCGCCGGCGCGGAACCCCCGCCTGCGAGAAGCGCTCCATGGGGGGAAGCAGACAACCCTGGCTGCGGGCTGGCGAGGAAGGAGACCGCGCCCAGGAGTGGTGGCGCGCGCCCGGAGGCAATCCGTTCCGGACGAGCGTGGCGCTGGGCCCCAGCGAGGGTCGGAGGAGAGGCTCACTCAGCCAATCGCCTGCTGGCTAAGGAAAACAGGCGGCCAGCGGCACCGCCACCGTGCCGAACGGTTCCCGGCGAATCAGCGCCGGCGGCCAGAGCTTCCGGAGACAACTTTTGGGCTGACGGGCGAATCCGCGCAGGTTAGCATCACAAATAGTGGCAAGAAGGACGGGAGCACAGGGATGCGCATCCGGTTCTGGCTCGGCTTTGGGTTGGCGTGGGCGGTCGCCGCCGGCGCTCCCTGCGTGGCCCAGGTGCGGGTGGAAGTGCCGGCCCCCAGCGGCGAGATCAACGTCACCTACACCGCGCCGGCCGACGAAGGGCAGGCGGCGCGCTTGCGCGACCTGGCGGTGCGCCTCAAGCCCCGCGCCGACCAGTTGTACATCCTCGACCGCATCGACATCGTCATTGTCCACTCTGTCCGGGAGCTCGAGCAGCGCCTGGGCCCGCAGGCGGCGGGAGCCCTCTCCGGCGTCAGCTACGTCCATGGCATCCTGTTTCTCTCCCCCCTGAGCTGGCGGGGCAACCCAACTTCCGAGGCGCTTGAGCACGAAATGGAGCAAGCCCTGGTGCGATACGCCGCGTTGCAGTTGGCGGGCGGGAACCGGCTGCCCGATTGGCTCGAGCAAGGCTTGGTCAGCGTGCTGACCCAGCGCTCCTTTGCCATCACTACCGCTGAACTGGTCGCCCGGCGCGCCTCCTTATTGCTTGCCCAGCGCCAGGCCGACGACCCCGCCATCGGCTACTGGGCCGTCCGCTACCTGACCGAGGCTCGCGGCGGCTTGACCCCGCTGCGTCAGCTTTTGCGCCTGGTAGCCCAGCGCCCGGACAGCTTCGTGGAGAACTTGCAACTGGTCTACGGCGTCCCGGTAGGCACGCTCGAGCGCGACTGGCGGCGCTGGATGAACGCAGAGGTGGAGGCGGAGAAGAAGAGGCGTGAGGGCGGTGTGCGTACCGGCCCGCTGGTCAAAGACCGTGACTGATGCAAACACCTCTGCCGGATTCCACGCTCGTTCGCCGCGCCTGCGGGGCGACCCACCTTCTTTTGCTTTTGCTCTTTTTCCTGGTGCCCGGCGGGGATGCCACTGCGTGGGGTCCTCGCGGGCACGAGCTGGTGAACGAGCACGCCGTGGCCACGCTGCCGCCTGAGCTTCGGCCCTTCTTTGAGGCCCATCGGAGTTGGCTGGTGGCCAATGCCAGCTTGCCGGACGATTGGGTCAAGAGCGATCCCAGCGAGCAACCCCACCACTTCATCGATATTGAGCGCTACGCCCGGAAATTCGAGCAGATGCCCCGGACGCGCGAAGAGGCCCTGGCCGGGGTGGGCAAAGATTACCTGGACGACAGCGGCGACCTCATCTGGTGGCTCCCGCAGGTCACCGGCAAGTTGGCCAAGGCCATGGAAGCGCGCAACCTGGATGAGATTCTCCGCTGGGCGGTGGCAGTGGCCCACTACGCCGGCGATATCTCCCAGCCGCTGCACACCACTGAGAATTACGACGGGCAGTTGACCCAGCAACCCGGCGTCCACGCCAAGTTCGAAACCCAGACGGTGAACCACCTCGCCGGTTTCCTGGAGCTCCAACCGCAGCCGGCCCGCTTTCTCGCCGACCCCTTCAACTCCATCTTCGCTCAGATCAGGCGGAGCTACCGGCGCATCCCTGAGGTGCTCAAAACGGACAAGCAGGCGCGAAACGTGGACCAGACGCGAGGCACGACCTACTCCGCTCTGATGGCTTCGAAGTTGCGCCGTCTGATCCGGCAGCAATTTGAAGCTGGTGCTAGCCTGACTGGCTCGCTGTGGTTCACCGCCTGGATTCAAGCCGGCCGCCCCGATTTGTCCGGCCTGCAAGCCGCCGGAAAGGAGGCCCGGCCCGGCGACGGTCAGTAATTCAGCCGGGGACAAGCAAAGGCGGGAGGGGGGAGCGGAACTCCGTCGGGCTATTGACCCACCGGCGCTTCGGTTTCGACGGGGCGATGAGCTTCCTTGATGCGGGCGGCCTTTTTGCCCTTCTTGCCGCGCAGGTAATAGAGCTTGGCCCGGCGGACGCGGCCCGGGCGGATGACTTCAATGGTTTCAATCGCCGGGGAGTGAAGCGGAAAGATGCGCTCCACCCCGATGCCGAACGATACTTTGCGAACCGTAAAGGTCTCCTGGATATTTTTGCCCCGGCGGGCAATCACCACCCCCTCAAATGGCTGCACGCGAGTCTTGTCGCCTTCTTTGATCTTCACGCGCACGCGCACGGTGTCGCCCGGACGGAAGGGGGGCAGATTCGTGCGAAGCTGTGCACGAGAAACTTTTTCCACCGTAGTCATATATACTTGCTCCCCGGAAGGAACCAGTAGCTTAGTATACCCAAAACCGGCGTCGAGAGCCACCCCCTTGATGAACGGGGCGAGTCTTCGGAGGGAGAAGCCCGGCGCCTGCCCGGCGGGCCCCCTCGGCTTGACGATAGCACCCGGGTTGGCCGAGAATAATCCAGCGAGTAGATCGTTTATCTGAGGCGTTTTCCGATGGGGTTTTTCAATCTTTTTCGTCGCATTCGCCGCCCCTTCTGGTTCATTTGTTACAACTGCTTGAACCGCAACGGGAACAACACCCTCGAGGCCATTTTTTACTACCAGGGCCCGCCCGAGGTCGTCTCCGGGCGGCCATCGGTGCGGTGCCCTCGCTGCCAGGATCTCAACACCCGCTCCTTCCAGTTCTTGAAGGATGAGGGCGAGGAGGCGGCGCTCGTCGGCTTAGAGCGCATCGTCAAGTCGAATCCCCCCGAGCGGTTTCCGGTGAAGCCCGCGGCTCGAGTCCTGTCCGACCGGGTGGGGAAGAACTCCTCCACGGTGTCATTCCGAGGAGCCGACAGCAAGGAAGAATCCCCGAACTCATCGATTGCTTAACAGAGAGATTTTTCCCTGCCCGCAGACTGACAGAAAAAATACTTTTTCGCTACCCGGCTAGAACTTCTCGGCGGTTTCCAGCCGGCGGCGGTCTTCTTCGCTCAACTCCGCGCGCGCCAGCAGGTCGGGGCGATTCCGCCGCGTCTTTTCCAGCGCCCGCTGGCGGCGCCAGCGGTGAATCTCTTGGTGGTTGCCGCTGACTACCACCTCCGGCACTTTGTACCCGCGGAACTCCGCTGGCCGGGTGTAGTGGGGGCAATCGAGGATGCCGCCGGCGGTGATGCGCGCCTGGGGATGGGCAGCGAAGGATTCTTCCACCGCGGAGCGGGCGTCGCCGAGCGCGTGCGGGAGCAGCCGGGTCACCGCATCCACGACCACCGCGGCGGGCAGCTCGCCGCCGCTCAGCACGTAGTCGCCGATGGAAAGCTCCAGCGTGGCTAGGTGCTCGGCCACCCGCTCATCCACGCCTTCGTAGCGGCCGCAGATCAGCACCAAGCGCGGCTCCTGCGCCAGGGAGTGCGCCACCGCCTGCGTCAGGAGCTTACCCTGGGCGGAGAGCAATACGATAGGCGTCCGGGGCCGTTCTGGCTCCGGCACGCCGCTCAGAATGCTCTCCACCGCGGCAAAAATCGGCTCGGGCTTGAGCACCATGCCTTCGCCGCCTCCGAAGGGCCGGTCGTCCACGGTGCGGTGCTTGTCGGTCGTATGCCGGCGCAGGTCGTGCAGACGAATGTCAATCAGCTTTTCTTCCCGGGCTCGGCGCAGGATGCCGTAGTCGAACGGCCCCTGAAAGAACTCGGGGAAGATGGTAATGATGTCGTAGGTCACAATGGAATCATACAACCACAAGCCCAGCGCCGGCTTGAGCCGCTTCGCTCATTTCTTTTTGACGAGTTTGAGGGCGACGGAGTTGATGCAGTAGCGCTGGCCGGTGGGGGCGGGGCCGTCGTCAAAGACGTGGCCCAGGTGGGCGTCGCAGTGGGGGCACAACACCTCCGTGCGCTGCATAAAGTGGCTGTCGTCTTCTGCGCTTCGAACCGTATCCGCCGCGATGGGTGTCCAGAAACTCGGCCAGCCGGTGCCGGAGTCGAACTTGGTCTCGGAGCTGAAGAGTTCCGCGCCGCAACAGACGCACAGGTAAACCCCCGCCTCTTTGCAGTCGTGGTAGTCGCCCGAAAACGGCGGCTCAGTCCCCTTTCTTCGACACACCGCAAACTGCTCCGGCGTGAGTTGTTGCCTCCACTTCTCCTCAGTCTTGTCGAGCTTGTTTTTCACCCGGCTCCCTCTCTCTCGCTGGGGCCGACATTCTTGTCTGCTCAGTGTGCCCGAGGTCTCAGCTCTCTATAGGTTCAGCTCCCGCAGGCCTGGGGGGAGGATGACTTCGATGAGTTCTTCCTCCACGGCGATGCGGCGGCAGAACTCCTCGGCAAAGGGAATCAGCAACTCCGCCCCCGCGGGGGTGTCCACGGCCAGCAGCGGGGTGCCGCCGGTGGGGAGGAGTCCGCGCACCCGCCCCAGCTCCTCGCCGCTTTCCCCATCCACTACTCGGCAGCCCACCAAGTCGTCCACGTAGAAGGTGGCTGTGCCCAGCGGCGCCGCTTCTGCGCGGGGAATCTGAATCTCCTGCCCCACCAGCTCTTGGGCCTGGGCGATGGAGTCGCAGCCGGCAAACTGGAAGACCAGGTAGTTCTTATGCGGCCAGGTGCGTTCGACCCGGCGGCGGCGGGGTTCGCTCGAGCCGTCCCACAGCCAGACTTCGCTCCGCCGGGCCAAGCGTTCGGGGAAGTCGGTCGAGAGTTTGGCGGCCACCTCGCCGCGCCGGCCCTGCGTCTTCACAATCCGGGCCACGCTCAGCCAGGAGGCGCGCATACGACAGCAGCTGGGTGGAGCCCGCCTGCGTCCTGCGGACTTCGGCGGGTAAACAACCCTACTCCAGGATTTCCAGGGTGAAGCGTTTTCTCAGCTTCATCCCGGCGGCGCCCAGGATGGTGCGGATGGAGCGGGCGGTTCGCCCTTGCTTGCCGATCACCTTGCCCAGGTCGGAGGCGGCCACCCGCAGCTCCAGCACCGTTACCTGCTCGCCTTCGATCGCCCGCACGGTCACTTGATCGGGATTGTCCACCAAGGACTTGGCAATCTGCTCGACCAGATCTCTCATTGGCGCCCCCCTCCTGCCTTCCTCTCTCCCCGAGGAGCCCGTGAACCGCCTGAACTAGAAGTATGAGCGAAGATTCTAAACCAATTTGTGCCGGCGCAAGAAGCTGCGTACCGTGTCCGTGGGTTGGGCGCCCTTTCCGAGCCAGTACTGGATGCGATCCGCCTTCAAGCTAATCGCCGTCGGCTGCCGCCGCGGGTTGTAGTGGCCCACGACTTCCACGTAGGCGCTGTCGCGGGCTCGCCTCTGATCCATCACCACAATGCGGTAGGCGGGCTGCTTCTTCTTCCCTACACGAGCTAGGCGGATCCTCAGCACAGGTCGTTCCTCCTAAATGCGTGCCCATTATACCCTCGTTCGCTCGCTGCCGGAAGAGGGGTGAGGAAGCGCGCGGGGGATGGCCAGGCGGAACCAGGCAACTCGGGAGGCGGCTTCAGGCTTTTGCCGGGCGAGCGGCCGGCAGGTAGCCGTGCTCGACGTACCAGCGGTAGGTCTTCTCCAGCGTCTGCGGCAGCGGTGTCTGGGGGTAGCCCAGCTCGCGGATGGCGCGCTCCGAGGAATAGCAACGGTTGTAGCGCCCCATGTGCAACAGTTCTGGAGTGAGCGAGGGTTCGCGCCGGGTGAGCCGGGAAACGCCGTAGCTGCCCCAGGCGGCCAGCGCCGCCACCCAGTAGGGCACCGCCTGGATGCGCACCGGCTTGCCCATCACCTCGCCCACCAGGCGGAACAGCTCCACGTAGCGGCGGTGTTCGCCCCCCAGGATGTAGCGCCGGCCGCTCCGCCCCCGTTCCATGGCGGCGATGTGGCCCACGCAGACGTCGTCCACGTCGCAGGTGGTGGTGGCCCCCTCCAGGCCGCGAACGGTGGAGTGCTCCTGCACCAGCTTGAACATCCGCCCCGCATTCCAACTGGTATCCCGGGGACCGAAGATCAACGCCGGGTTAACCACCACCACCTCCAATCCCCTCGCCGTGGCTTTCAGGGCTTCCTGTTCGCCGAGGTGCTTCGAGGTGGCGTAGCCGATGTCGTGCGGCCCCCAGTTCCAGGGAGTGTCCTCGTCGCCAGGGCGGCCGCCCCGCTCGGCGGGGTAGCCGATGGCGGCGATCGAGCTGGTGTGCACGACGCGGCGCACCCCATTCCGCTGCGCCGCTTCGACCACATTCCGGGTGCCCCCCACATTGACCCGGAATAGCCGGGCGCGTTTCGGGCGCCAGTAGCTCACCAGCCCGGCGACGTGGTAGATGCCTTCCACACCGCGGCTGGCCGCCAGCAGGGAATCGAAGTCGGTGAGGTCGCCTTCGACCACCTCCACCGGCAGGCCGGCGAGCAGGGTGGGCGGGGTGCGCGGGCGCTTGAGCACCCGCACGGCGTGCCCGCGCGCTACCAGGTGGTGAACCAGGTTCGCCCCCAGAAAACCGGTGCCGCCCGTAACCAGAACCTTCATTCGCTGTCTGTGTGCAATTCTCTGTGCTCTGCGTGCCGCTGTGATTTCGTGGGCTTTACCACACCACAGAGGCGCAGAGGACGCTGAGAAAGTCTACAGGGGAAGTTTCATCTTGCCGCCGAAGCGCGCCGCCAGCTTGCGCATGGCATCGCCCTTTTTCATTGCCTTCATCATCCGGCGCATTTCCGCATACTGGCGCAGAAGCTGGTTCACCTCTTGGACGCTGGTGCCACTGCCGCGGGCGATGCGCTTGCGGCGCTTGCCGTTCAAGATATCCGGCCGGCGGCGCTCCTTCGGCGTCATGGAATTGATGATCGCCTCCAGGCGCACCAGGCCACGCTCATCCATTTGCCTCCCGCGCATCTCGGGGGCCACGCCGGGGATCATCTCCAGCACCTGCTCGAGCGGGCCCATGCGCGTGAGCTGGCGCAGTTGGTCGCGGAAGTCCTCCAGGGTGAACTCGGCCCGGCGCAGCTTGGCTTCGAGCTCCTCGGCCTTCACCCGGTCAACGCTTTCCTCCGCCTTCTCGATCAGGGAGAGCACGTCGCCCATCCCCAGGATGCGGCTGGCGATGCGAGCGGGCGCGAACACCTCGAGCTGGTCGTATTTTTCCCCCGTGCCAATGAACTTGATGGGCTGGCCCGTCACCCAGCGGATGGAGAGCGCGGCGCCCCCGCGGGTGTCGCCGTCCGTCTTGGTGAGGATGACGCCGGTCGTCTGCAAGCGTTCGTGGAAGGTGCCGGCGCTGCGCACCGCGTCCTGGCCGGTCATGGCGTCGGCGACGAACAGCGTCTCCACCGGCGGGTAGGTCTTCTTCATCGCGGCCAGCTCGCCCATCAGCTCGTCGTCAATGTGCAGCCGCCCCTGGGTGTCCACCAGAATCACGTCGTAGGCAGAGAGCTCGGCTTCCCGCCGGGCGGCTTTCAGCAACTCGAGCGGGTCGGAGGAGTCTTTTTCCACCGCGGGCAGGCCCACGGCCCGGGCAATCTGGGCCAACTGCTCCCGCGCGGCGGGCCGGCGCACGTCGGTCGAAACCAGCACGGGGCGGTGGCCGCGCTTCGCCAGCCACTGGCCCAGCTTGCCCGCAGTGGTGGTCTTGCCCGAGCCTTGCAGGCCGGTGAGGTAGATGAGCGAGGGTGGTTTCTTGGAAAACTGCAACGGAGCCGGCTCGCGGCCCAGGAGCTCGATCAATGCGTCCCGGATGATTTTCAGCACCTGCTGGTCGGGGGAGAGGGAAAGCAGCACGTCCTGGCCGAGGGCTTTGCGGCGGATGTTGTCGGTCAACTGCTGGACGACTTTGTAGTGGACGTCGCCTTCGAGCAAGGCGACGCGAATCTGGCCGAGCGCCCCCTGGAGATGCTCTTCGGAGAGCTTGCCCGCGCCCCGCAGGCTCTTGAACGTCCGTTCGAGCTTTTCCGTCAGCGCATCAAACATAGGAGGCGGCCCTTGTGCCGACCCTCGATCCTAACAATGCTCACCTTTTTGATTGATTCAGCCACAGAGTCAGTTCCTCGGCGGCCAATCGCACAATTTGGTTTTCTTTTTCGGTTAGTGAATATCGTTCGAAGCAAACTAGGTTACGGAACGATGTGAAGGTCAGCATCAGACAAGCGATGTTGGGTTCAAGTCGCCCTTCATTGCGCAGATTTGTAACTCGCCTAGAGAATGCTTGACCCCTACTGGTTCCATCTAGCTCATTGAGTTTCTGGACTAGTTTGTGTCGAAGCCGTTCAAACCAATCTGGGGTAGCAGAGGTAGAAACTTGCTGGCGCTGTAGCCCTGGGGTTGCTGTCAAGCCCGTGATGTGAATCGCCTGCAGTTTGTTGGTTTCCCTACGCTTCTGGCAGTGAGAGCAGGTTTCTCTTTGTCTTGTTAGCAAGCCTAGGTTCTCAGCACGACGACAGTTTTGATTGACAGTCTGATGCCGCCCGATTCCTGTGAACCTGCGCACGCAGGCATCGCACAAACCTTCTGGATTGGCTTCGAGTATCTCTAGTATGTGTTCGAGCTGCGTCTGATGCATGCTTGGTTATCTTACTTGGCTTGGTGATTGAAACGCGAAGCGCTCGATGCGGTGGGCGTGGCCGGTTTCCGGGTCGAGGTCGAGGAGGACGCCGCAGAGGCGCACGTCGTTTTTGGCCACTTCGAGGCGGGTGGGCAGCCCGGTAAGGAAGCGGCGCAACACATCGTCAATGTCGTTTCCAATCACGGAATCGTAGGGGCCGGTCATGCCCACGTCGGTGATGTAGGCAGTGCCCCGGAGCAGGATTTTTTCGTCGGCGGTGGGCACATGGGTGTGAGTGCCTACCACGGCGCTGACCCGCCCGTCGAGATACCAGCCCAGCGCCTGCTTTTCCGAAGTGGTTTCCCCGTGCAGATCGACGAGGATGACTTTGATGTGGGAGGGAATCGCGGCGAGCAGGCGGTCGGCCGCGCGGAAGGGACAGTCAATCGAGGGCATAAAGACGCGGGTTTGCAGGTTGAGCACGGCGTAGGGCGTGCCGGCCGCGGTTTGCCCGAGGTAGAGCCCCCCGCCGGGGGCGTCGCCGGGATAGTTGGCCGGGCGCAGCAGCCGCCCGCCCGCGGCGCCCTGCTCGAGGTAGGGGAGAATCTCCTTGCGGTCGAAGATGTGGTTGCCGCTAGTGAGCACGTCGATGCCGGCGGCAAGCAGTTCCTCGACCAGCGGCGGGGTGATCCCGAACCCCGCGGCGGCGTTCTCGCAATTGGCCACCACCAGCGCCGCGCCCTGTTCGGCGGCCAGGGCGCGCGCCGATTCGCGCACCAGGCGGCGCCCCGGGCTGCCGAAGATGTCGCCGATGAAGAGCACCCTCATAGAGAAGCAGGGAGTGTAGCAGAGGGGGATGAGGCTGTGTAGCCTGCCGGCCGGCCCGCCGGCGTGTGCCAAACAAAAAAGAACTACGTCCGCCGGCGCCGTGGGACACTCGATACGCCTGAACCGGTGGTCCAGGTGGGTGCTCTGCGCGCGCCTTTAGGCTTTCCCGTTCCCGCAGGAACTGGACATGCTCACCAGCACGCGACCCGAACTCCCATTCTCTGAGTGTTGGCTCAGTTTATCTGTCGTGCCCTCACCTGCGTCGCAGGCGTAGTTCCATCTCGATTCTAGTCCCCGGTCTATGGTGGGCGTCAATAGGAAACTCGGAGGCGGAAAAAAAGCAAAAATGCATACGCCAAAGTTTGGCAGGTGGATTGCCCCTCATCGCGCCGGGGGGCTCCCCAGGGCTGCCTCCAGAAGGCGGTTGCACTGCTCGAGCCGCCGGGCAACCTCCCGGGGCCCGGCGCCGCCTTCTGCTTCGAGCTCTTCTTTCAGTTGTTGGAGTTCGTCGGCGAGATTGAGCGCGGCGAGAACGGCCAGGCGACGCGTGTCCAGGGTGTCGGTCTGCTCGGCCAGCGCCCGCATCTTGGCATCGACCAGACGGGCGAGCTGCTCGACATAGGCAGGATGCAGCTCGCTGCGAATGCTGTGGAGCTCCCCGAAGATTTCCAACCGGATGTCTTTGCTCATGGTTCCACCTCGGTCAGGGAATCGATCTGAGCGATGAGTTGCTCAATCCGGCTGCGCACCTGCTCCCGCTCGGTCTGCACCGTGAGCAGTTGGGCTTCCAGCCGCTTCAAGGTCTCGCCGCGCTCTTTGAGAGCGGCGCGCAGCTTCTGCGTTTCTCCCTGGGCAGCCTCCCGCTGGGCGCGCAAGCTCTTCAATTCCTCCGCCGCCCGGTGGACCTTCTCCTCCAACTCCTTGAGCTCGAGCAAGCTGTTGCGGGTCGGGTCGTCCATCGGGCCGGTCTCGCGTCCTGCCAACCTAATTGTACGCAGGTGTCAAGGGGTTACATGCAGTTTTCAGCCGATTCGGTTGCCCTATGCAATCGATTCCATCCGGCATAGCCAGTGGGAACCGCACTACGCGCGCAGGGCGGCGCCCAGCCGGGCGGCAAGCGCTCCCACGATGCGCTCGGAGTGCTGGCGAATCTGCTGGTCCGTCAACGTCTGTTCGCCACTCTGAAAAATCACCCGGATGAGCAAACTGTACTGTCCCGCGGGCACCGGGGCGCCGCGGAAACGGTCCACCGCGGCGACGGAAATCAGTTCGGGAATCTTCAAGCTCTCGATGAGCTGGCGCACGGCCTCGAAGGGGACGCTCTGGTCGAGCAGCAGGGAGAAGTCGCGGGCCACAGCCGGAAAGCGCGAGAGGGGGCGGTAGCGGCGGGGGCGCAGCCCGGCGGCGTAGAGCGCCTCCAGGTCGAGCTCGGCCAGATAGGCCGCTTGGCGCAGCTTGAACTGGGCTGCGAGTGACGGGTTGAGTTGGCCGAGGACGCCGAGCGGCTGCTCGCCCGCCCGGAGCGTGGCGCGTTCCGCGGGATGCAAGCAGGCGGCGTCGCAGGGCCGAAACTCGACCCGCGCCAGCTCGAACCCCTCCAGCACCGCTTCCACCGCGCCCTTCAGAGCAAAGAAATCGCAGGGCTGCTCCCCTTCGTGCAGGCCCTTCTCCCGCAGCAGCCCGGTGGCCGCCAGGGTCAACACCCGGCGTTCGCGGAATTGGCGGTTGCGCACCGTGTAGGCTTTGCCGATTTCATAGAAGCGCAGGTGGCGCTGCCCGCGGTTCAGGTTCCACGCTAGCGTCTTCACCAGGCTGAGCAAACCCGAGGGGCGCAGCACGGAGGTTTCTTCCGAGAGCGGATTGCGGATGCGCGCCAGCCCTTCCCCGGGCGCCAGAAATTCTTCTGCTTCGCCGGGGTTGACGGGGGTGAAATTGATGGCTTCGTCGTAGCCCAGCGCTTCGAGCCGGTCTCGCACTGCGGCTTCGGCTGCGGCGTGTGCCGGGCGGGCAACCGGCTGGCGGGCCGGCGGCAGCCGGGCAGGAAACTTGTGGTAGCCATAGTGACGGGCCAGTTCTTCGATGAGGTCGATTTCGCGGCTGACGTCGCGGCGCCAGGAGGGAACCCTAACCACCCACTGGCCGGAGGATTGGCGCTCGAAAGCAAAGCCGAGCGCCGCCAGCACGCGCTCGGTCACTTCGTCGGGCACGGCGGCCCCCAAGATGCGCAGGATTTCGCTTCGCCGCAGGGTTACCTGCGGGCTCTGCCAGCGGCGGGGATAAACGTCGATGCCTCCGGCGAGCAATTCTCCCCCGGCCAGTTTGAGAAAGAGTTCCGCGCAGCGGCGCGCGGCCCGGAGCGGCGCTTCCACGTCCATGCCGCGCTCGAAGCGGTGGCTGGCTTCGGTGCGCAGGCCGAGCTCTTTGGCGGTGCGGCGGACGCGGATGGGATCGAACCAGGCCGATTCCAGCAATACGTTTCTGGTCTGGAAGCTGATCTCGGTCCCCGCGCCGCCCATAATGCCGGCCAGGGCTACGGGATGATGGGCGTCGGCGATGAGCAGGTGGTGCGGCTTGAGCGGACGGGCGACACCGTCGAGTGTGGTGAGTGTTTCGCCAGTTTTGGCCGGGCGCACCACGATGCGCTTTTCAGCCAGGGTATCCAGGTCGAAAGCGTGGGTGGGGTGGCCGAGTTCGAGCAGCACGTAGTTGGTGACGTCCACGATGTTGTTAATCGCGGCGATGTCGCAAGCTTCCAGGCGCTGGCGCAGCCAGGCGGGCGAGGGCTGGATTTTGACATTGCGCAGGACGAGGGCGACGTAGCGGTGGCACCGGTCGGGGTCGGCGATTTCCACCCTCGCGGCGTTGCTGGCCCCTTCGGCGGCTTCTGCCGGCGCGGGACGAATGGGCTTGAGCGGCTGCGAGTAGAGGGTGCTCACTTCCCGGGCGACCCCGTAGTGGCTGAGCAGGTCGGGGCGGTTGGTGGAGAGCTCGAGCTCGAGCAGCGGGCCCGCGGGCGTTTCGCTCACCGTGTCCGCCGCCACCCCGCACAGGGTGAGGTTCTGAGCGAGCTGCTCCACCCGCACCCCAACCTGAACGTAATCCTTCAGCCACGCGAGCAGGATTTTCATCGTTTAGCCAGTTGCGAATAATCCAGCACGCCGGTGTGCATGGTCATCTTCCATTCCTGGCCCACCTTGGAATAGACTTTGCAGACCCGGCCTTTCCAATGATTGTCGTTGCCGTTGGCATCCCGCCATAAGGTATCGATGTCCACCACCGCAAAGGCTCCATCGCCTTCTTGGGAAATCTCAATTTTTTTGATTTCTCGGCGGTTGTGGAGGAGTTTGTGGGTGGCAAACAATTTCTGCCAGCTCCGCTTCCATCGTTGGCAGTCGTACCGGCCCAGTACGAAAACCCAATCCATGGGGTCATGGGAACGCGGAGTGCGGGGCCACGGCCAAACCATATCTGGATGGAAGATGGTCATGAGCAGGTCCACATCCTGTTTGTCCCAGGCGCGGGTTTCCCGGTTCACGATCTCTTCGATTTCTTTTCGGATGCTGTCCATAGGGGATTTCTCCGCGCGTGCGGCTCGCCGCTCCAGGGTACCCTCATCGGCTAGCGCCTGAACTGTTGCAAGGATCGAACCCCGGCCGGCGCCACCGCTTTGCCCGACTGCCCGGCCTTGCTTCCCACCGTGTTTGAAGTCCAACCCGGTGGCCCCCAGCGGCAGGGGCCGCTGGGCTGGGCACCTTTCTTTCTCTCTGCCGCTTCATCCGTTAGCGGCGAAATTGTTGCAGAAACCGGACATCGTTCTGGAAGAACAGTTGGATGTCGTCCACGCCGTACTTAAGCATGGCGAAGCGCTCCACGCCGATGCCGAAGGCGAAGCCGGAGAGTTCATCCGGGTTGTAGCCGACGAAACCATAGACGGCGGGATCCACCATCCCCGAGCCCAGCAGTTCGATCCAGCCGCTGTACTTGCAGACCCGGCAGCCGGAGCCCGCGCAGAAGACGCAGGTGCCGTGCACGTCGGCGGACGGCTCGGTAAAGGGGAAGTAGGTGGCGCAGAAGCGGGTTCGGGTCTGCGGCCCGAAGAACTCCCGCAAGAAGTACTCCAGCGTGCCTTTCAGGTCGCAGAAGGTGATGGCGCGATCCACGGCCAGGCCTTCGACTTGGTGAAACATAAAGGAGTGGCTGGAGTCGGGGTTGTCGCGGCGATAAACCTTGCCGGGAACGATGACCCGCACGGGTGGCTGCCGTTCTTCCATGGTGCGCACTTGCACGGGGGAGGTGTGGGTGCGCAGCAGCAGTTGCTGATGGGAGCCCGTTTGGCTGCCCCGGACGGAGGCGGGGAGCGCCGCCGCCGGTAAATCCATGTAGAGCGTGTCCATGGTGTCGCGGGCGGGGTGGTCGGCCGGGATATTGAGAGCCTCGAAGTTGTAGTAGTCGGTTTCCACCTCAGGACCTTCGACCACGGAAAAGCCGATTCGGGCGAAGATGTCTGTCATCTCTTCGAGCGTCTGGGTGATCAAGTGACGCGCGCCGCGGCGGGCTGCAAGTCCCGGTAGAGTCAGATCCAGCTCTTCGGCGGAAACAGGGGTCTTAATGAGTAGCGCATTGAGGCTGAAAGAAAGTGTTCGCTCGACCTTCTCCCGCAGGGCGTTCAGTTGCTTCCCCACCTCGGGTTTGAGCTCGGTACCAGCGGGCCTAAGCCAGTGGTTCTTAATTTGGGTGAGCGTGCCTCTTTTGCGACCCAGCCAGCGGACGCGAAAACTCTCAGCTTCATCCTTATTGGAGATGCTGCCAGCTTCCTTCTTGGCTAACTCGTGTAACTGCCGGAATAAGTCTTCGATCTCCTGAGCGGAGGAGACCCCGAGCTTGTCAATGGGCCGCGTCGTTTTTTGGAGGATGTCTAGCACGAGTACCTCAGGGGCTAAAGCCCCAAATTGGCTGGCAGCTGACTGACAGGGCTAAAGCCCTGTCCCGCCGAAACACTTCTAAACAACCCCGAGCCCCGTGGCACCGGCCGCGGGGTCTTCCCGGCGGCAGTTTACACGAGAGGGAGGAAGGGGGAAAGGCGCGGCCCCGACAAGGTCGGGGCTCTTCCGGACGGGAAAGAAGGGAGGCGGGGAGCGGAGGTCAGCCGAAGCAAGGAAATCGTAATTAGGCCGCGGCGAAGGACTTTTTCGCGGTCTGGGCCAGGGCGGCAAAGCCTTTGGGGTCGTGGACAGCGATATCGGCCAGGGTCTTGCGGTCGAGCTCGATGCCGGCTTTGCGCAGGCCGCCGAGGAGGCGGCTGTAGTTGAGGGCGTGCTGGGCGGCGGCGGCGTTCAGGCGAGTGATCCACAGGGCGCGAAACTCGCGTTTGCGGGTGCGCCGGTGGCGGAAGCTGAACTCCAGCGCCCGGTGCACCGCCAGTCGCGCTTGGCGGTGGAGCTTCGATCTGGTCAGGCGGTAGCCTTTCGCCTGTTTCAGAATCTTCTTGCGCCGGCGAGCGCGTTTGGGACCGCGTTTGACTCGGGGCATGAGAGGGTTTCGTTTCCTTTCTAGTAGGGCAGCAGGCGCATGGTCTGCGCCCAGTCGGCGCCGCTCACCAGGGCAGCCCGGCGCAGGGCGCGCTTGCGTTTGCGGCGCTTGCCGGTCAGGTTGTGCCGCATATGCGTCTGCCGGCGGAGAATCTTGCCGCGCCCCGTCTTTTTGAAGCGCTTGGCCGCTCCCCGGTGCGACTTGAGCTTAGGCATTGGCGGCCTCTGTGGGAGCCGACTCCTTGCCCGAATCGGGCTTGCGGGGGCGCCTGCCCGGCTGCGGTTTGGGGGAGAGGATGGTGATCATCGCCCGCCCCTCAAAAGCCGGCGACATTTCGGGGCTCCCCAGGTGGGCGACCTCGTCAATCAGTCGCTGGAGTTTCTTGCGGCCCAGGTCGGTGTGGGCCATTTCCCGCCCGCGGAAGATCATCACCAGCTTCACCTTGTCTCCCTCCCCCAGAAACCGCAGCACGTGGTTTTTCTTGAACTCGAAATCGTGCGGGCCGGTGCGCGGGCGCAGCTTGACCTCTTTGAGCCGCGTGCCCTTCTGGTGCTTGCGCTGCTCGTGGAGCTTCTTGTTGAGCTCATAGAGGTACTTGCCGTAGTCCATAATTTTGCAGACGGGCGGCTGGGCGGAGGGCGAGATCTCCACCAAGTCCAGGCCGCGCTCCCGGGCCAGCTTCAGGGCTTCGTGGGGCGGCATGAGGCCCACCTGCTTGCCGGTTTCATCAATGAGGCGGATTTCGCGGATGCGAATCCGTTCGTTCACACGCAGGGTTCGGTTGGAAACGCTCGTGACTCTCCCTCCTAGAAAACAGCCACCCGGGGCCAGCGACCCGCGACCTGTATCAGAGACAAGGCTGCGAGTTGCATCGCTTCGGGTCTCGTTGATTTTCCGCCGCGGGCACCGTGTGACTCCCCACGCCGCGCGGCGACTGACGCGCCGCGAGTATAGCACACTTTGGGGGAGCGCAAGAGCTTCGGCTGCTTTCCTTCCGGGCGATGCGCCCGCGGCGCTCCTGCCGGACGAGCATAGCAGTTAAGCGTCCACCGCCCGGGTGGCCACCAAGCGGGCCAGCTCGGCCTGGAAGTCCGCCCGGGGCCGCGGCCCCAGGTCACCCCGGCTGCGGGAGCGCACACTGACGGTGCCTGCCTGGCGCTCCTTCTGGCCGCACACCAGCATAAAGGGGATTTTCTGCAACTGGGCGTCGCGGATTTTGGCCTGGAGTTTTTCGTTGCGAGCGTCAAGCTGGACGCGGAAGCCCGCGGCCCGCAACTCCGCGGCCACTTGCTGGGCGTAGTCCATCACCTTCTCGCTGATGGGCACCACCACGGCCTGCACCGGCGCCAGCCAGACGGGGAAGGCGCCCGCATAGTGTTCAATTAGGATGCCGAAGAACCGCTCCACCGAACCCCACAGCGCCCGGTGGACCATCACCGGCCGGTGCGGGGCGCCATCGGAGGCAATGTAGTGGAGGTCGAAGCGCTCCGGGAGGTTGAAGTCAAACTGGATGGTGGAAAGCTGCCAGGGACGGCCGATGACGTCAATCAGCTTGACGTCAATCTTGGGGCCGTAGAAGGCAGCCTCGCCTTTCTTGTAGGCATAGGGGATGCCGCGGCGCTTGAGCGCCTGGTCAAGGGCGCCTTCCGCCAGCTCCCAGCCGGCCGGGGTGCCGGCGAAGTGGCTGGCCTCGGCGGGGTCCCAGCCGGAGAGGTCGATCTCGTATTTCTCGAAGCCGAAAGTCTTCAGGGCGTCCAAGGCGAAGTCCACGCAGCCCACCACCTCTTCTTCCACCTGCTCGGGGGTGCAGAAGATGTGGGCGTCATCCACGGTGAAGCCGCGCACGCGCATCAGCCCATGGAGCACGCCGCTGCGCTCGTAGCGATAGACAGTGCCCAGCTCGGCCAGGCGCATGGGCAGATCGCGGTAACTGCGCCGCGCCGACTGGTAAATCAAGATGTGGCCGGGGCAGTTCATGGGCTTGAGCTGGTAAGAAACCGTCTCTGGCTGCATGGGCGGGAACATGCTCTGCTGGTAGTAGTCCAGGTGGCCGCTGATCTTCCAGAGGTCGAGCCGCAGCACGTGCGGGGTGTAGACGATCTGGTAGCCGCGGCGGAGGTATTCGGTGCGCAGCCAGTCTTCCATAATCGTGCGCACGATGCCGCCCTTGGGGTGCCAGAAGACCAGGCCGGCGCCGGCTTCTTCCCGGAAGCTGAAGAGGTCGAGTTCGGGGCCGAGCTTGCGGTGGTCGCGGCGCTTGGCTTCTTCGACCTGGTGGAGGAAGTCGTCGAGCTCGGCCTGGGAGGGGAAGCTGGTGCCGTAGATGCGCTGCATCTGCGGGTTGCCCTCGACGCCCTTCCAGTAGGCGCCGCT
>JBHHYS010000005.1:0-50160 GCA_046757645.1 Terriglobia bacterium
GCGCGGGGTAGTGGAGTCTGGTACCACGTTGGGCTCATAACCCAAAGGTCGTCGGTTCAAATCCGACCCCCGCAACCATCGGGTTCACCACCAACAATGACAGCTGGGCCCTGCACACCTCTTGCCCAACACCAACCCACCCGCAATACTGCTCAGCCAGCGACCTACTGATTTTTCTTCTTCGGCTGCGGCGCGGCTTTCGGGGCGCGGATTCGGAACGACTGGGAAGAGATCCAGCGGACTTTGCGGTTGTAGCGCTTTTCGATCTCCTGCACATCCATCTTCAGGAATGCCTTGCGGTCTCCAATATCTTTGTCTCGCCAGTAGCCCAGGTGGACTTTGTACCTGGACGGGCGCGAAAAGTGCACCGGAAAGGTAATCGAATCGCCCGGCTCCAGGGCGGCGGCGCGAAAGCGAGCCCGCTCGTTGGTTCGATAGACCCAGCGGTCGGAGCGAAAAAAGAACTTCTGGCGCCGGCGCTCGTAGACGGGCAGGCCGGGGAGACGCCGGCCCTGGGCGGTGCGCACCCGGCGGTGGACTTCGGTGATGATGTAGAGCGGCGTTTCGCCGACGTTGGTGAGGCGCACCTGAATGGTTTCCTTGGGAGCGAAGATGCGGACCGCCTCGACCAACTCCAACCGAGCCGGGTTACGCCCGAAAGGCCAAAGGCTCTTCAGGACCTTCCCCTGACCCGAAGCAGCGACCGGCCACAGGGCCAGGACCAGTAGGCCCACCAGCAGCCACTGCGTCTTGCCCCGCCCCATCTGCGCCTTTCCTCCTTGCTCCAGGAGGTTGCCGGTCAGCGAACCCCGGTCCCGGACCTTGGGCCTCAGGATGCCAGTCCTCTGCCTCACGCGAAATCGTGCGTGGACTCGTTCGCCGGAACCTGTGTGTCAACGAAACCGATATCACTGAGCATTGTGCCCTCAGTGAAATGGGCGAGTCAATGAGAAGTGCGTAGAATGCCTATCGGCAACCCCCGCCCTCTACCCCGAAGCCCATCGGGGTTCCCATTTCACCAACAACTCTGCGAACGACTGACGAACAGAATACAAACCCTCTGCGGCCAGCACCGCGGATTTCCGTGGGGTTTCCTGCAAGCGCGCCGGGCGATTTGCCCCAATTCTGAGTGTTCTGCCCCTGCCTCGGTTGGCACGAAAACTGACTCGCCAATGCGGCGCCACCGTAAGTCCATTGCCGGTGCGGAGCGAGAGAGAGAGCTCGCACCGCCGGTAGTTTGGCTAGCGGGGTGCCCGAGAATTTCAGCCAAGCGGCTCAGGCACTAACATGGCCGAACCCACACACGCTCGACCCCGGCTGCCCGGAGCTCCCGCCCGTCAAGTTTCGGGCAAGTGGCTTTTGCCTCGTGAGCACGGTGGCTGGGGAATTGTGTTGATTCCCTTCCTGACCGCCGTCGCCATCGCTGGAAATTTGAGCATTCCCGTGGTGCTCGCCCTCGCAACCGTCCTGCTGGTTTTCGTGGCCCGCTACCCGCTGGAACTGCTGTTGTTGCCCGGGCTCTACCGTCGCGCGGGAAGCCCTTCGGTGAGTCATGTGCAAACGCTTGCCTGGACCTACAGCCTGTTGGCGGCAAGCGTCGGCCTTCTCTTGGTTGTGGTCTGGAAACTCTACCTCCTGCTGTGGCTGGCGCTGGTCGGAGGGGTCCTCTTCGCCGGGCGGGTGTGCTGGGGCCGCAAGAATTCGGATCGCAACTTGGGTGCCGAATTAACCGGCACCGGGGCACTGACGCTGTCAGCCTTGGTGGGTTGGCTAGCTGCCACCGGCGAGCTCAACCGAACCGGACTCTTGGTGTGGGGGCTGAATGGTGTCTTTTTCTGCTCCGGCATCCTCTACGTAAAGTCTCGCATTCGCGCTCGTCTGGCCGTCCATCGTCCGGGAGAAAACCCATCGGTTGCCTTCGCCCTCAGCTTTCACTTCCTTGTCTTGCTGTTTGTGCTCGCGCTGGTCTTTGCCCGGTGGATTTCTCCGCTGATCGTGGTCCCCTTCGCGCTGGCAGCCGTCCGCATCACCTGGGGGTTGCGTTCGAGCCACAAGCCGTTCGCACTCCGGCGGCTGGGCTGGAGCGAAGTCGCACTCTCCCTGCTCTTTGCCACCTTTATGACTCTGGGATTTCGGCTGTAAAGGACAAGATCAGCTATCGGCCTGCTGACCGCTAAAGACAGAGCTGTTTCTCCTGACGGTAGTTGTCTGTTTGCTGAGTTCTTCCCTGTAAGCGCGTGCGCAGGACTCTGCTCAAGATGCTCCGCCTTCGCCGGGCGCAACAACCGGCCACCGGGGGAAGAGCCGCGCGGGCCGCCTGCCCGGGGTGGCTTCACTAAGCACCTCGGGCAGAATCATGCAACGTTTTGCCAGTCAGGTTCGTACAGATAACAGAAGAGGAATGTTGCTGCCTGTATCAGAAAGGAGGGTAGTCCGATGAGAGTTTCTCCCCGCCGGTTTGTTTCCCTGCTTGTGCTCCTGGCCTTGGCAGCCCTGGTGGTGCCGCTGGGAGCCCAACAGCCAGAACTAATCCCCCGCGAAGTGCTCTTCGGCAACCCCGAGCGGACCAGCCCGCGGCTTTCTCCCGACGCCAAGCTGATGGGCTACCTGGCCCCGGACAAAGGAGTGCTCAACGTCTGGGTGCGCACGGTCGGCAAAGAGGACGACCAGGTAGTCACCAAAGATCGCAAGCGCGGCATCCGCATCTTCTTCTGGGCCCAAGACAGCCAGCACGTGCTCTACGTCCAAGACCGAGACGGAGACGAAAACTGGCACCTCTACTCGGTCAACCTAAAAACCAACGCGATCCGCGACCTCAGCCCCTTCGTAGGAGCGCGAGTCTCTCAAGTGTTCACCGACCCGAACTTCCCCAACCAAATCCTGGTGGGCATCAATGTGCGCGACCCGCGGGTGTTCGACCTCTACCGGATCAACTTGCGCACCGGGGCCATCGAGCCGGAAGCCCAAAATCCGGGAAACTACGTGGGCTGGGTCACTGACCATCAGTTCCGGGTGCGGGGCGCGGTGGCCGCGCAGCCCGACGGCGGCTTCCAACTGGTGTTGCGGAAGGACGCCAGCTCGCCTTTCCAGCCTTTCCTCACCTGGGGCCCAGACTACGAGGGAAACCCCCACGGCTTCACCCCGGACGGCAAGGGCCTCTACATCGAGGACAACCTGGAGACCGACACCTCTCAGCTCTACGAAATCAACCTCGCCAGCAAAGAAAAAAAGGTCCTAGCGCATGACCCCCGGGTTGACGTGGGACCGGTTCTGATCCATCCGACCAAACACCACGTGCAAGCCGTCGGATTCAATCTCCACCGGCTGCAGTGGACGGTGCTGGATAAGTCGGTCGCTGACGATTTTGCCCTCCTGCGCCGCACGCAGGCGGGCCAGTTCAGCATCATCAGTCGCGACCACGCCGACCGCACCTGGCTGGTGGCTTACACTTCGGACCAAGAGCCGGTTCGCTATTACGCCTACGACCGCAAAAGCCAGAAAGCCACCTACCTCTTCAGCGACCGCCCCAAGCTCGAGCAGTACGCCCTGACGCCAATGAAACCCGTTACCATTACTGCACGCGACGGCCTCAAGCTCCATAGCTACCTCACCCTGCCCCTCGGGCAGGAGCCGAAGAAGCTGCCCCTGGTGTTGTACCCCCACGGCGGACCGTGGGCCCGAAACACCTGGGGCTACCACCCCACCGCTCAGTGGCTGGCCAATCGCGGCTACGCCGTCTTACAGGTAAACTTTCGGGGCTCGGCCGGCTTCGGCCGCAAGTTCCTCCATGCCGGCGACAAAGAGTGGGGCGCCAAGATGCACGATGACTTGATCGACGCGGTGAACTGGACAGTCCAGGAAGGCATCGCCGATCCCAATCAGATTTGCATCTACGGCGGCTCCTACGGCGGCTATGCGGCGCTGGTGGCAGCCGCCTTCACACCCGACGTCTTCCACTGCGCGGTGGACGTCGTGGGCCCGTCGAACCTGGTGACGCTGCTGAAGTCGATTCCCCCGTACTGGAAGCCGCTGCTCAACATGTTCCGCTACCGGGTGGGCAATGAAGAGACCGAGACCGAGTTCCTCGAGTCGCGCTCGCCCTTGTTCAAAGCCGATCGGATCAAGATTCCCATGCTGATTGGGCAGGGAGCGAACGACCCGCGGGTGAAGCAGGCTGAGAGCGAACAGATTGTCGAAGCCCTGCGGAAGAAGGGCAAAGACGTGGACTACCTGCTCTTCCCCGACGAAGGCCACGGCTTCGCCCGGCCCGAAAACCGGATGTGCTTCTTCGCCGCCACCGAGCAGTTCCTGGCCAAACACCTGGGAGGCCGCGCCGAGCCACCCTCCAAGGCTGAAAGCAAACTGCTGAGCGCGGTGCGGAAGTAAGCGGAATCGGTGAGCTGCGCTGCGTGAAGCCGGCGCTTGTGCCCATTCGGGTGAGACGCGGTGACGCGCTCGGCCCGGCCGAACTTCGCTGGCAGCGTAGCAAAAAATCCGCAGCCGCCCACGGTTGCTGACCCTCGTCTCTGCGCCGCTATTCGTAGCGGAGGGCTTCCACCGGTTCGAGGCGGGCGGCGCGCAGGGCCGGCACCAACCCGTTCAGCACACCCACCAGCACCAGGATGGCGGTGGAAAGCCCCACCGTGCCCAGGGAGATGTTCAAGTAGATGTCGCCTTTGCCGGAGGTATCTTCAAACATGGGCCCCAGCAAAGGCAGTTGACCAATCGCGGCAGCCATCAGGTAGGCGAGCACAATGCCGATGACGCCCCCCAACAGTGTCAGCAGCAGTGCCTCGGTGAGAAACTGGAACTGAATGTGCCAACGGCGCGCGCCCAACGCCCGCCGCAGGCCGATCTCCCGGATGCGCTCATTCACCGACACCAGCATGATGTTCATTACCCCCACCCCGCCAATCCCCAGGGTGAGCGCCCCGATGAAGAGCAGCAGAACCTGGAGCCCGATGGTGATGCCGTCGATGATCGGCCGGAACTCCTCCCGGCCATACATTCGGAGGGCACGCTGGTCGGTGGGGGAGAAGCGCTGGCGCTTGGCCAGGGTGGTGCGCACCTGGTCCATCGCCTTCCGCTCGAACTGGGGCGCGACCGGGGCGAAAACCAGCACGCTGGCGTAGCGGGTGTTCCAAAGGTCGCCCGCGGCGGTGTAGGGGATGAAGGCGGACTCGTCATCGCTGGTGAAGTAGTTGGAGAATTGCAGCTTGCGCTCCATCACCCCAATCACCGTGAAGCGCACGCCCTTGATGCGCACCGTCTCCTCCACCGCCGGCTGGTTGCTGAAGAGCTTCTTGTAGAGGCGACCGCCCAACACCACCACCCGCCGCCGCTCCCGAAAATCCTCGGGGCTGATCCAGCGGCCTCGGCTCGGCACTTCGTTGCGGATCTCGCCGTATTCGGGATAGACGCCGCGGATGGCGGTGCTCTGCAGGCGGTCACCATAGGTGATGGGAACCCAGCGCACTGTCTCCAGGCTGGCGTGCTTCACCAGCGTCGCCTCCGTGCCAATCAGTTCCAAATCCGCCTTCTCAAAGCGAATGCGCTTGCCCGCGCGTTCGCCCCCCGCCTGCTCGCTCGTCTGCCCCGGCCAACAGATGACCGCGCTCTTGCCGAAGGCGTCGAACCCGGCGACGAGAACGCCGCGGAAGCTGCTCCCGTAAGCGATGAGCAGGGTAACGGCCACGATCCCCCACACGATGCCCAGCATGGTGAGAAAACTGCGCAGCCGGTTCCGCCTCAGCGCCTCCCAAGCCTGGCGAAACATTTCGCTGAACATCTAGCCTCCTGCTTCGTAGCGCAGCGCTTCGATGGGCTCCACCGCGGCGGCCCGACTGGCGGGATAGAGCCCCGAGAGTACCGCCACCGTGCCGAGCAGGCCGAAGGCCAGCAGCCCGGATTCCAGCGTGGGAAGCATCCCCGCAAAGTAAGCGTCCGCCGGTAAGTTGCTGAACACGGCTCGATTGACCAAGGCACAGAAACCGTAGGCAATCCCCAGCCCCAACCCGCCGCTGAGAAACACCATGATCAGGGTCTCGGCGAAAAACTGTCCCAGGATGGCGCGGGAGCTGGCGCCCACGGCCTTGCGCACCCCGATCTCCCGGGTCCGCTCCCGCACCGCTACCAGCATGATGTTCATCACCCCGATGCCGCCCAGGAACAGTGTGGCCATCCCCACGGCGCCCAAGAAGTACTTCATCCCATCGGTCATCGTCCGAAACGCCTTGGTGTTTTCCACCGTATCCCAGATGGGCGCCGCTTCCTCGTCGCGCGGGTCAAAGCGGTGCAGACGCCCCAAGGCCTGCCGCACCTCCCACTTGCACTCTTCGTGCTGCTCGAGCGATTTCGGGGTCACCAGCAGGCGGTCAATCGTGTGGGAGGTTCCGGGCGCCCGGTCGGGAAAATCGCGCCGCACGGCGCTGAAGGGAATGAACACCTTGGAAACATCCTGCCCGTCGTAGCTGGAGTCCTGTTCTTTCTCCTGCATCACCCCGATGATGGTGTAGGGAAAGTCACCCACATAGAGGGTCTCCCCCAAGGCCGCGCGGGTGGCGAAGAGCTGCTGTTTTACCTCGCTGCCGATGAAGGCGACGCGGCGACCCGCCGCCAGATCCTCCCGGTTGTAAAAGCGCCCCTCGGCCACCGTAAGGCTGCGGATTCGGGCAAAGGGAGGCAACGAGCCCGTCACCCGAAACGAGCCGCTGTTGTACGGGCTGCGCACGGGGATGCTACTCTGGCCGAGCTCCGGCAGAACATACTCGCAGGCCGGTGATTGCTGCTGCACGGCAAGGTGGTCGGTGTCCTGCCACCAGACCCGGCGACCGGCGCGCATCCCGCCGGCCTGCAGGCTGGTGCGGCCGTGGAAGACGATCATCAGGTCCTTGCCAAAGGTTTCCGCCGCGCGGCGCTGGCCCACCCGCAGTCCTTCCCCGGCGGCGACCATCAGGGTGATGGAGATGATCCCCCAAGAGATGCCGAACATGGTCAGCGCCGTGCGCAGCTTGTGCGCCCAGAGAGTGCGCGCCACATCCCCCAGCAGCTCCCGGAATCCCATCGCTGTCCTTCGCTGGAGCCTGAAGCCGTCCTGGGATGAACTACTGCAGGATGACCTGCTGCCCTTCCTTCAGGCCCTCGAGCACTTCAGTCTTGATCCCGTTCGAGATTCCCAGGCGAACCGCCAGCTCCCGCCGACCCCCGTCAGCCGTGCGGTCGGCGATTTCCACCGAAGTCTTTCTCTCCTTGTCATAGATGACCGCCGCCTCGGGAATGAGCAAGACGTTGTGCTTTTCCTCCAGGATGATTTCCGCGTTGGCGCTCATATTGGCTTTCAGCTCGCCGCCAGCGTTGTTGATGGAGACACGGACTTCGAAGGTGGTGACGTTGTCTTTCTCCACCCCCAGGGGAGAAATCTTGGTGACCACGCCCGCGAGTTTCTTCTCCGGGAAGGACTCCACCCGGATGCGGGCCGGCTGATCCAGATAGACCTTGCCGATGTCGGCTTCGTCCACCTTCCCCCGCACGTAGACCTCGCTCACGTCACCCAAAGTCATCACCAGCGTGCTCTGCGAGCCCAAGACCAGGATGGAGCTCACCGCATCGCCCACTTCGATGTCGCGCGAGAGCACCAGCCCGTCCATGGGGCTGACGATGGTGGAGTTGCGCAGATCCTCCTCGGCCCGCTCCAAGGCAGCCTGCGCCTGCGCCACCTGGGCTTTCGCCCGGGCCAGCTCGGCGCGAGTCACGGCCACGTTGCCCAGCGCCGCCATCTGCTTATTGAGCGCCATCTGGTAGGCCTTTTCGGCCTCTTCCAGCACCGACTGGGCAATCAACCCCTCTTGGTGGAGTTGCCGGGCGCGCTCCATGCTGGACTTGAGAAAGGGCAGGTCGGGAGACTCAGCCTCCACTTGGTCGCGTTCGTAGGCGGCCTGGGCCGCTTCCTGCGCCGCCTGCGCGGCCAGCAGGTTAGCCCGGGCTTCGCGCATGCGAGCGTGCAACTCTTCTTTGTCGAGTTCGACCAGCACCTGGCCCCGCCTCACCCGGTCGCCGTAGTCCACCAGGATTTCTTTCACAATCCCGCTGGCCTTCGACTTGACCTCCACCTTGGCCAGCGGCTCCACCTTGCCCGTGGCCACCACGGAGCGGGCGATGTCGCCCCGCTCCACCCGCTCCAGCTTCGATGCATCGATTTGATGGTCTGAGCGCAGAGAGATAGCCACGATGAAAATCACCGCGACCAGTCCCGCCACCGTCACCCCGGCGAAGATCCAGCGCCAGCGCTTGCCGGGTTTCTTCCGGTTGTTTGCCATCTTCTTGCCCCGCTTGCGAGTAGTCCCGTGGCTGTCACTAGTCGAATACGAGGCTTACAAGGAAAATGTTCCTCGCCGAAATTATTTCACGCAGGGTTCCTGTGCGGCCCACCGCTCCCGAAGCGAGGAAACCAGGATTTTTCGCCCGCATTCTAGAATTCCCCTCCCTGCTGAGTTAGACGTCCCATCGGTCGAAATCGTCTTCGGCGGTGAGGGGAAACTTTCCCGCCCCCTCGGTTCACCAACCTCCTTGGACACAGTCCGCCGACGGCGAGCGGCTCCCCCAGCCGCCACCCCTTGTGGGCTAGCGTCTCGAGCCCACCTGGAGGCGGTCGAGTTCGCGTCCTATGCGCCCGGTGAGGATGTAGAAGGCCATCTTGTGATCGGCGAGCAGCGAGAGCAGCGGATACTTGAAGGTGGCGGGCCGGTTGTGCTCGATGAAGAAGTGAGAAAACCATGCGAGGCCGTAGCAGACAACCGGGATGAGGACCAGCAGCCACCAGGTGCGGCTCGCCACCGCCGCCAGCAGCAGCCCCAGCCAGGCGAGCGTGCCCAGCAGATGAAGGGCGCGAGTGGCGGGCCGGCTGTGCTCGGCCAGGTAGTAGGGCCAGAATTCCGCAAACGTCATTTTTGAATTCCCTGCCATTTGACCAACCCCAACTTGGTGATTTCAATCCCGGGCTTTCGCGAAAGCCTAGTCCAGTGACTTCACGGGTGTCAATTCCGATCGGCCGGTCACCGGCAGGCAACCAGGCCCGTCCGTACGCGTGTCGCGATGGCTCCGCCGCCAACATTCTCTTCTCTTCTTCGCGCCCGGCTTGACACTACTCGCCGCTCAGCAAAGAATGCCTGCGCTTGCCTGCTCGAAGAGAGGTTTTCATGTCGCATTCACCGGATTCTCTGCTGCCTGAGGGCGAAGCGGGTGACATGCCCTCCGCCGAATTTCGCGCTGCGGGCCAACGCCTGATTGACTGGGTCGCCGACTACCTCGAACACACCGATCGTTACCCCGTCTTGGCGCAGACCGCCCCGGGCGCCCTCCGTCGGCAATTGCCCGCCCAAGCGCCGGAGCAGCCGGAGTCGCTCGACACCATCCTGGCTGACTTCGAGCGCCTCATCCTGCCCGGCGTGACGCATTGGAACCATCCCGCCTTCTTCGCCTACTTCGCGATCACCGGCTCCGGCGCCGGCATCCTGGGCGAACTGCTGAGTGCGGCGCTGAACGTGAACTCCATGCTGTGGAAGACCTGCCCGGCGGCCAACGAACTCGAAGAGGTCGTCCTCGGCTGGCTCCGCGAATGGCTGGGCTTACCGGAGGAGTTTTTCGGCGTGGTGATGGACACCGCGTCGGTCAGCACTCTTTGCGCCCTGGCCGCTGCCCGCGAAGCCCTGCCGGAATTGAATGTGCGCGAGGAGGGCCTGGCGGGGCGGCCGGAGGTGCCGCGACTCCGGCTCTACACCTCCGAGCAGGCCCACTCCTCCATCGAAAAAGCCGCTATCGTGCTGGGTCTCGGTCAGGCTGGCGTCCGAAAGATTCCCGTGGATGCCGAGTTCCGCCTCCGCCCCGCAGCCTTGGCCGAAGCAATCGCCGAGGACGTGCGCGCCGGCTGGAAGCCGTTCTGCGTGGTCGCCACCGTGGGCACGACCTCCACCACCAGCATCGATCCCGTTCCCGCCATCACCGAGATTTGCGCGCTGCACAAGCTCTGGCTGCATGTGGACGCCGCCTACGCCGGCGCGGCTGCCATTCTGCCCGAGCGCCGCGATGTGCTTGCCGGCTGCGACCGCGCCGACTCGATTGTCATCAACCCTCACAAGTGGCTCTTCACGCCTTTTGACTTCAGCGCCTTTTACTGTCGGCAGCCGGTGCGGCTCCGCGCTGCCTTCAGCCTGGTGCCCGAGTACCTGCGCACGCCCGAAGACCCCCAGGCGCGCAACTATATGGACTACGGCATCCAGCTCGGGCGGCGCTTCCGCGCCCTGAAACTCTGGTTCGTGTTGCGCTACTTCGGGCGCGCCGGCATCGCCCAGCGCCTGCGCCAGCACATCCGCTGGGCCCAGGAGTTCGCTGCCTGGGTTGATGCCCAACCGGACTTCGAGCGGCTGGCGCCCGCGCCGTTCAGCGTGGTCTGCTTCCGCGCCCGACCCGCCGCCCTCCAGCAGCGGCTCGGACGGGCTGGACCCGCCGAACGGGCGGAGATCGAGAACTACCTGGATGAATTGAACGAAGCCTTGCTCGAAAGCGTCAACACCACCGGCCAGGCCTACCTCTCCCACACCAAACTCAACGGACGTTTCGCCCTGCGGTTGGCGATTGGCAATCTGCGCACCACCCAACGCCACTGCGAACGCGTCCGACAGCTTCTCGAAGACCATGCCGCCCGCCTCGACCCCGAGCGTCGCCCCCCGGCCTGGCGGTCGCGCCCGAGATAACTAGCGACCGAAGAGATCCTCGATGACCTGGCTGGGGTCCATCTCAAGATAGGAAGCGATGTCGCGCAGGATGGCGCTCAAGGTGCCCACCCTAAGCACCCTGCGGGCAGGAATGGTTACGGGGCGCTCTTACCCCTTCGACGACGATGTCAGGCGCAAGTGACTACCAGTCTGGCGGGTTATTCGGTAGCCGTAACGCCGGAGAAGCGAGGCTAGCTCATCCCCGCGGATGTCTCGCGGGGGCTTCGAGCCGGGATTACCTCGTCCTTCACCCAGTGCAGGCGAATAACCTGGGGTTTAGCTTGGTTCTTCAAGTGGCAGCGCACAGCGTCCTGCACCATCTTCTTCAACTCTTCCAGATTATCCGCCTGTGGGCGAATGGAGTACCCGAGAGCCCTGGCGGCGAACCCGCCCTCGGGTGACTCCCCCACGGCAAAGATGATTTCGCCGCCTGCCATTGCCCGCCTCCGGGCCATGACTATAACCCCGTTCCGTGACAGGACTACGTTTGCTCGGAGAGCAAGAGGAAAAGCACGATGTAACGTTTCAGGTTGCTGGTGATGAGGAAATTCGCCCGGACGTGCTCGTAGCCGTTCTCGCCCAGTCGCGCGGCCACCGCTGGATTCGACAGCAGGTAACGGATCTGGAAGGCGCAGCCTTCGACCGAGTGCACCAGCATCCCCGTGTGCTTGTGGATCGCCTGCGTCGGGATTCCCCCCACCGCGGAGGCCACCACCGGGCGCTTCTTCCAGAGGGCTTCGGCCACCGTCAGGCCAAACCCTTCCCGCAAAGACTTCTGGATGACGATGGTGGAGGCCCGTTGCAAGGCGTTGATCTCTAGGGCGCTCCAGGGCGGCAGCTCCAGGATGCGGATGTCAGGATCGTTGCCCGCCTGCTCCTTCACCTCCGCCAGCACTTCGCCGCCTTCCGGATCGTCCTTGGCCCCGCCGCCCGCAAGCACCAACTGGCAGTCCCTGTACTTCTTGACCATTTGGTAGGCCTTGATTACCCCGATGGGGTCTTTCAAGCGATCGAAGCGGGAAACCTGGGTGAGGATGGGCCGGCGCGTGTCGATCGAAAATCGCTCGAGCACGCTTTGAATGTAAGCGGGCTCCAGCTCGCGATTCTTCTCCGAGACGGGGTCGATAGCCGGATAGAAGAGGTACTGGTGCATGGGGAGGCGGCGGGAAAAGTTGGGCGAGGAGAAAATCGTGGCATCGTACTGACTCACCCACGGCTTCAGAAACGACCACACCGCCGGATTCGGCTGGGAGAGATCAATATGGCAGCGCCAGATCCAGGGCTTCTTCCGCTTCTGCCGCTCGCGCTCACGAACCAGAGCCACCGGCTGCGGGTCATGGATCACAGTGATGTCTTCCGAGAAGTCCATCCGCGCCCGGTTCTGTTCATTCACCGCCAGGAACAATTCAAAATGCTCTGGGCGGGGCTCCTCGTGAGCGCCGTGCAAGGCGTTGTGAAAGGCTTTGGTGACTTCGAAAAAGTCATTGCCTCCCGTCAACACGTCCCAGCGGGTCGGCACCCCGAGTTCGTGCAACAGCGGCACCATGCGGTTAAGGATTTCGGCCACCCCGCCGCCCACCGAGGTCGAGTTCACCATCTTGACCCTTTTGCCCTGCAGACGCCGCGCCAAAGCCCGCAGGGCGGCGACTTCCGCGGCCCCCAACACGCGCACATAGTCGTCCAAGGTGGCCACGGAGGCAATCGGGATGGAAGGAGCGCTGCCAGCCATCAGTGCTCTAGCCACGCCTGCCCGAGCTGAATGATCCGGCGGCGCACGCCCTCGAGGGTGTTGGTGTAGATGTCGATACGCTCAATCTGCTCTGCCAGTTCGCCCAGGTCCATACTCGTACGCAGCCAATGGGAAAAATCATTGGAGGCCAGCTGCAGGCGCAGCCGCGAGGTCAGGAAGTGAAAGTGAACCGAGCTGGTGCCGATGCTCTCCAATCCCAGGAGAAACTCTTCCAAGCTTTGAGCCCTCACCCCGGTGGGCGCGGTGATGGTCACGGTCTCGCAAAAGTAAAAGGGCTCGAACCCGGTGCGGGCGCAGGCGGCGGGATTCTGCTGGACGTAATTGCCGATCACCTCAAGCAGCTTCTCCCGCAGGGCAGCCACGGACAGGTAGTCGCGCACATCCACCGCGGCCAGTTGTTCGGCCAGTTGGTGCTCGTTGCAAGCGGCCAACACCCACTGGGCAAAGTCGTTGCTGAAGCCCTCGGTCAAATAATGATGCGCCTCCAGGCTCTGGAAGGTATGGTGGAAGACGGAGGCCTCGCTGGCTCGGCGCAGCAACCGGTGCAACTCTTCCAGGGTCGTCGCCTTCTCACCGCAAATCCGGGTGACGTTCGCGGCGGTCATGAATTCAAATGCTGCCCTGGCCTGCTTCATCCCCGTTCCTTCCGACGCACTATTCCCGCGAGATTGTGCTTGCCCAAACGCCGACATCACTCAACCCTTAGGGGAAAGCTCTGAGATTGTCAAGCGCGGCAGGGTGTCTCGGGTTAGTCTGTGCGCCGGGTGCCATTGAGTACCGCAAAACGGGTGCCTTAGAATGGTGGCCGCAGCGTGGAGGAACAGCCATGGCTTACCGAGGCGAAGGCCGAAAACGGCTCCGATATCTGCTGCCGCTCTTGTTCAGCTTTTTGCTCCTGGCCCTGCTGGGGTCGGCCTCACCCGAAGGCGAAGCCAACCGGCAGCCGGAAGTGCAGCACCTGCTCCCGCCGCCCCAGGCATCACCCGAAACGGTTCGCCTGGTTACTTTCAACGTCCACTACGCCCGCGACCTGCCCCGCCTGGTGGAAAGCATTCGCACCCATCCCACCCTGCGCACCGCTGACGTTCTCCTGCTGCAGGAGATTGAGAGCCACCCGTCCGAGGGCGCCAGTCGGGCCCACAAACTCGCCCACGCCTTGCGCCTCAACTATGTGTATGCCCCGGCGCGGGCGACCGACGACGGCGGCACGCACGGCCTGGCCATCCTCAGCCGCTTCCCCCTCTCCGAGGTTGAAGTGTTCCCCCTGAAGCAGTACAACCTGGGCTTCAACACTCGGCAGCGCATTGCGCTGGCCGCCACCCTGGACGTGGCCGGACGGCCCCTACGGCTCTACAATGTCCACCTGGACACGCGCATCAACACCCAAGAGCGAATCGAGCAACTCCGCTCGGTGGTGGAAGCCGCCCGCCAGCACCGCGTCTCCCACGCGGTCATCGGCGGCGATTTCAACACCAACCCCTTCCGCTGGCTCTTTCATGTTCTTCCCGTCTTCCGCTCCAACCAGGCCAAGGGCGTGGATGAGTTCATGAAGGAGAGCGGCTTTGAAACCTCCTTTGTCTCCAATGGCTCCACCAGCCGCAAGCCGCTGCTCAGGATGCGGATTGACTCCCTCTACAGCCGCGGCCTCCGAGTGGCTGCCTTCGGGGTTGAACGGTCCGTGGATGTATCGGACCACTTCCCGCTGTGGATGGATATCACCTGGCCACCGCCCCTGCCGGGGAGCCACTGAGGGCACCGTGCCGGCTGCTGGCGCCGCCGCCGCCCCGCCTACTCTGCGCTGGGTGTGTCGCGCCCCCCAGGGCATTCGCCCCGAGCAAGTGCAACCTCGCCTGGGTGTGCTCGGCGGCACGTTCAATCCCGTCACGCGCGCCCACCTGGAGCTCGCCGGCACGGCTGCCCGAGAATTCACCCTCGCGGAGGTGTTGTTCATTCTGCCCGCCGCCTTGCCCCATCGCACGCCCGAGGAGGCCAGCCTCGAGCAACGCTTGGCGTTGCTGGAAGCGGCGCTGCGGCCCTGCGAAAGCTTTTCCCTGGCCGTGTGCTCACGTGGTTTGTTGCCGGAGATGGCGGAAGCGTTGGCGCCCTGCTATCCCCCGACGACGAAGATCTATTTCCTGGTGGGCAGCGATGCCGCCGAGCGAATTCTGCGCTGGGAGTATGCCGATCCCGAAAAAGCGCTGGCGGCGATGTTCGCCCGCTTCGATTTAATTGTCGCCAGCCGCGCTGGCCGACTTTCGATTCCCCGCGATACCCGCCTCGAGGCCTACCGCGGCCAGATTCACCCTCTGGAGCTGCCGGCTGACTGCCAGAATATCTCCGCCAGCAGCGTGCGCCGCCGGATGCGCCGGTGCGAATCGATTGAGGAGCTTGTACCGCCGGCGGTGGCTCGGGCCATCCGCCAAACCGGCCTATACCGTGGTTAGCGCGGCTCTACCTGGAAAGGCATCAGGACGAGAGCGGGTTCGCGCCCCAGCGGTGAGCGCGCCGGATCAAGCCAGGCGCGGGGCGACCCCAACACACCGCTGCGGATGTGCATCCACTGCTCGATCTGCTCCCAGGTGGTTTTTGGTCGGGGGAAGATCTCGTAGGCCACACTCTGGTCGGCGGGTATCTTCGCCAACTCCTTCGCCACGGCGATGGCGCGCTCCAGCCCGCCTAGCTCGTCCACCAGACCCAGCTCTTTGGCTTGGCTCCCCAACCAGACGCGGCCTTTGGCGATCCGGTGCACCTTCTCCACGGGCAGCCCGCGCCCCTCGGAGACGCCCTTGAGGAAGTTGTCGTAAATGTTGCGCATAAATTTCAGCATCGACTCGCGCTGGGCGGAGGTGAAATTCTCGAAGGGGTAGAACAGGGTGGCGTTGGGGGTCAGGGCCACGTAATCCTTGGTCATCCCCAGTAAGCCGTAAAATCCCTTCACATTCATCTTGCCAAACACGACCCCAATCGACCCGGTGAGCGTGCCCGGGTCAGCTACAATTTTGTTCGCGGACATAGAAATCCAGTAACCGCCCGAGCCGGCCACGTCCGACATCGAAACCACCACCGGCTTCTTTTCCTTGGCGAGCACCACCTCCCGGCGGATGATCTCAGAAGCGATCGCCGAGCCGCCCGGGCTGTCCACGCGGAAGACGATCGCTTTCACCTCGTCGTCCCGGCGCGCCGCCCGGAGTGCCCCGGCCACCGTGTCCGAACCCATAAACCGACCCGCCATCGGGTCATAGCCGCTCTTGCCGGTAATGATCGCGCCGGTCGCATGCACGATGGCAATCTTGGGGCCGCTGGGCGCCTCGCTCCGCTCCAGATAGGAGCCCACGCTGATGGTGTTTAGTTCCTTGCTCCCCGCTTTTTCCTTGAGCTGGTCGCGGTACTCGTCATAGTAAAGCAGCTTATCCACCAGCTTGTTGTCCACGGCTTCCTGGGCCAAGTAGGGACCCTGGCGCAGAAGTTGCTCGACCTCGCCGGGCTCCCGCTGGCGGCCCGCGGCGATTCCCGCCACCAGCTGCGCCTGCCAGCCCGTTAACAATGAGCTCACCACCTCGCGGTGCGCGGGCGTGTACTTCTTTTCGGTGAGGATATTCCGGGCCGTCTTGTATTCAGCGATGTGGTAGAGGTCCGGATAGATCCCCAGCTTGTCCAGCGTACCCCGGAGGAAGGTGGTATGGCCCATCATTCCGGTCAAGAAGATTCCGCTGGTGGGCGTGAGGTAGACCTCCGGGCAGGCGCTGGCCAGGTAGTAGCTCAGGTTGCTCCCCTCCTCCAGATAAGAGGTGCAGAACTTCCCGCTGGCGGTAAACTCGGCCAGCTTGTGGCGGAGCTCCTGCATCTTGCCGAAATTCATTCCCACGCCGCGCACTTCCAGGGAGACGCCGGCGATGCGGTCGTCGCGCTGGGCGCGGTCGAGCGCTTCCAGCCAATGGCGGAAGACAGTGACGTCCCCTTCCCAGAAGCGCGCACTGAGATCCGGCCAGTCCTCTTCGGCCACCGGACCCGCGACCCTCAGCTTCAAGACGGTTTTGGACGGAATGCGTCGTGACAATTGGCCGGCGATGACCAATCCCACCACCAGCACCAGCAAAATCACCAGAACGACGCGGCCTTTCTTCACGGCCATCGGGAGCCCTCCTTGCGGCCATTGCCTTGTGCGGTCATCTTAGAATATGCGGACACGAGCGTCAATCGGAGCCGAAAGCGCCTCAGCGGGCGAGTGGGGCTGGACTCACTCCGGCTTTCCTTCCTTCTCTTCCTCGCGGACAAACAGTGCCGGGTCGACGCTCACGTTGACCTCGTAGCTGCTCACGGTGCGCTGGTTTACTTTTTTCCTGTTATGGAAGGTGACGATCTTGAAAGGCAAGGTCAGCTTCCCCACCGGGCGGAAGTCGGAAAAGAGCTGTTCTTGCTCCACCGGGCCGAGTCGCGCCGACGTGGTCTGCAGGGCGCTCTTCACGACCCGGCCCGTACCCTTCTCCACATAAAGCTTCACCGCCTCCCCGAATGAGTCCAGGACCACAATGGCGTCCACTTCGCTCCCGTTCACACGGGTGGTTTCGAGAAATTGAACCCTACGCTCATCTGTCTGCGCCTCGAGCAGAAGAGTCTGCAGATTTCGAGCCATCAACTTCCGCAGCGCCTCGCTTTGGGCGGGCGGCAAGTCCTGAACCCCCTGCGCGGTTTTCATCCAGCCTCCCTTGCCATCCAATACCATCGAGAACGTGCCGAAAGGAGAGATGATGTCCGTGCGGAGTCTGTCGGGTAACTGCATGAATGATTTTGCGGTGATGGCCAGTTCTCCCCGGGGGGTCACCTGCACCATCTCGACCGGCACGGTAATGCCGCGCAGGGTTTGAAGTGCCTCCAGGCCACCCATCCCCTCGATGGCGGCGCGCAAAACCTCTTTTCCCCGGGCCAAAGACTCGGGCGTGGCCGCCGGAATGGCGGCGGGGGGCGGCGATTTCGGCGAGGGAATGGTGATGTCAATGGTATTGACCCGGCCCAAGGTACTGAGCGGCTGGTCGAAGTCCTGCTGGCGCCCCACCGCCAAAATCACCAGCTCCTCGGGTTTGAGATGCTTCCCTGCCGCCTGCAACACGTCCTCGGCGGTCACCTTTTCGATGTTGGCTTTGAACTTTTCCAAGAAGTCGCGCGGGTAGCCGTAGTACTCGTAGGTCATCAGACGCTGGACAATTTCATCGGTGGTGTCAAAGTTGAACACGAAAGCGTTCAGGATGCCCTCTTTGGCCACCCGCAACTCCTCCGAGGTTACCGGCTCCTGAGTGATGCGACGAATTTCCTTCAGTAGCTCTTGGGTAGCGCGCACGGTGCTCTCCGACTTGGTGTTGCAGAGGACGGAGAAGGAGCCCCGGTGGTCGTAGCCGGCATTCCAGCCGGCGCGCACGGCATAGGCCAGGCCCAGTTCGGAGCGCACGTGGCGGAAGAGCCGCGAAGAAAGCCCGCCGCCGAGAATTTCCGCCATCACGTTCAGGGCATAGTAATCCGGGTCGTCGAGGCGCCCGCCAATATGGCCGAGGCGGAGATTGGTTTGGTTGACGTCATCCTTCTGGATGAAATTGACCGAAGGATAGCGGTCGCCGGGCACTTCGGGCAGCGGTGGCAACGCCACCTCCCGCCGCGGCCAGGAGCCAAAGAGGCGCTCGACCTGCGTGCGCACCTGGTTGGAGTCAAAGTCGCCCCACAGCCCCAGAATCGTCTGGTTGGGATGGAAGTACCGCCAATGAAAGCCGGCCAGGTCGTCCCGGCTGACGTTTTGAATGGTGGCATACTCGGTGGTGCGGGCGTAGGGACTCTGCTTGCCGTAGAGCAGCTTGAAGAACTCACGGTTCGCAATCCCCAGCACGTTGTCGTTGCGCCGGGCGATGGCGGTACGTTCCTGCACCTTGGCCAGCTCAAGCTTGTCCTCCGGGAAGGCCGGATTCTGGAGCAGGTCGGCGAGAACCTCCAGCACCCGGGGCAGGTCCTCCTTCAAGGCAAACAGCGACGCGGTCGCCGCGGTGGTTCCGATGCTGGTTTCGACCGAGGCCCCCATGTTTTCCAGCAGCCGGTCGATCTCCTCGCCCTTGCGGGTTTTTGTTCCCCCGGTGCGCATCACCCGGCCGACAATGCTCGCCAGGCCGACCTTGTCGGCCGGCTCAAAACGCGCCCCCGTCTTGATGAGCACGTAGCCTTCGACGCTGGGCAGTGTGTGGTCTTCGACCAGGTAGAGCACCAGGCCATTGAGGAGCTGGGTGCGTTCCACCGCGGGCAGCTTGAGGTCTTTCAGCGGCGGATAGCGGAGTTCTTTGTAGTGCTTCTGGGCCGCCGCGGGCAGGGCCGCCACAAACAGCAGGCCCAAAAGAGCCACCCCATACAGCACGGTCAGAGCGCCGGTTTGCACCTGCTTTGACAATTGGCAGCGACGGTGATTTCTGTTCATCATCGGCTTGCCTCCCTATTGTGTAGCGGCTTGCGCCCGCGTCTCTGGAACCAAGTACCCGACGGTGCGATTGCGTTTGATGAAATAAGTTTGCGCCACCCGTTGAATGTCCTCCCGGGTGACCTGGTCAATGGCTTCCAGCCGGCGGAAGAGGGTGCGCCAGTCGCCGGTCACGACCTGGTAGAAGGCGAGTTGACCCGCCAGACCACTGTTCGAGCTGAGTTGTTGCACGAGCCGGGCGCGGGCGCGCTGCTTGACCCGATTGAGTTCCTCCTCCGTAACCAGTTCGCTCTGCAAGCGCTCGATTTCGGCCAACATGGCTTCCTGGTTCTCCTGGTTCGAGTGGCCCGCGGCGGCCACCGAGAAGAAGATGAACAGATTCGGAAATTTCTGCCCGGGGAAACCGGGAAAGCCTCCAGCGACCACCGCCAGTTTCTTCTCCTGCACCAGGCTGCGATAGAGCCGCGAGGTGCGCCCCCCGGCAAGAATATCCTGCACGGCGTTGAAGACGGCGGTGTCGGGGTGCCGGATGCTGGGCTTGTGGTAGCCGAGCACCAGGATGGGCTGGGATTGCGCGTACACGGTGGTGCTGCGCTCCCCCTCCTGGGGCGGCTCCACCGTCCAGAGGGGCGGCGGCGGCGGACCGCTAGGAATGCGGGCAAAGTAGAGCTCGGCCAGGCAAATCACCTCCTGGGGGTTGACGTCGCCGACAACCACCGCGGTGAGGTTCCGGGGGGTGTAGTAGGTGTGAAAGAATTGTTCGGCGTGCTCCCGGGTCAAGTTCTCCAAGTCCGACCGCCAGCCAATCCCGCTCCGACCGTAGGCATGCGCCTTGTAGGCCACGGAGAGAAATTCTTCAATCAGCTTGCCAATCGGCTGGCTTTCAACGCGGAGCCGGCGCTCTTCCATCACCACGTCCCGCTCCTTGTAAAACTGGCGGAGGACCGGATCGAGAAAGCGGCTGGACTCGAGGGAGAACCAGAGTTCCAGCTTATTCGAGGGCAGGCTAAAGAAATAGCGGGTGGCATCCGCGCCCGTGCTTGCATTCAGCCCCACGCCGCCGGCTTGCTCGATGGCCTGATCGAACTCGCCGTTGACGATGTACTGCTCGGCTTCTGCCTGTGCTTTCTTAAATGCAGCGATGAGTTCCTTGAGGCGTTCCGGGTCGGCTCGGTCGCCTTTGCGCCGCTCCCCCTGCCAGGCGGCGTACGCCCGGTCGACACCGGCAAGCGCCTCCTTTTCCTTCTTGAAGTCCTTGGTGCCGATGGTGGAGGTACCTTTGAAGGCCATATGCTCGAACAGATGAGCCAGGCCGGTAATACCCACGTCTTCGTTCACCGCTCCCACATCGGCATACAGGTGAAAGGATATGACCGGGACTTGGTGCCGCTCCACAATGATGAATTTCATCCCGTTGGCGAGGGTGTGGTCGGTGACGCTCTTCTCGAATTCGGCCAGATTCTGAGCGGCCAAGGGAAGCATCGCCGCCACCAGCAGCGGGAGAAGGACTACCGGAAAGACCTTGGGTCGCATATCTCACCTCAAAGCGAGAAACCTCGAACGCGCATCGCTTCTTCGAAAACGCTGAATTTAGTCTTCCCTAGGCAGGAGCCGATTGGATCCACTACTTCTGAACCCAGTACTGCTCTTCGCGCAGCGACTCTTTGGGAAAGCCGCACCGCTGCAGAATACCCTTAACTTTGTCAATCATCTCCGGATGACCGCACAGATAGGCGGTGGTGTCATCCGAGGTGAGCCCAAAGCGGTCGGTGTATTTCCGCACGATGTCTTCGCAGCGCCCCAGCTCGCCCTTCCAGCCTTTATCTTCCCAGGGACGACTGATGGTGGGAATGTAGGTGAGCCAGGGTGCCTCCCCGGCATAGTGTTCAAATTCCTCTCGGTAGCCGAGCTCCCAGGAACGGCTCGCCCCCTGAATGACAAAGACCTGGAAGCCCGCGGGGAACTTGCCGTCCTTCCAGTCGGGGTAGAGTGTGCGCACCATGCTGCAATAGGGAGCCACGCCGGTGACGGTGGCCACTAGGAAGTGTTTCTTGTGGCCGCTCTTGGTGTCCAAGCTGAAGCGCCCCTTCGCCACCTTGCGCATCATCAGGGGTGCGCCGGGCTGCAATTTGTGCAAGCGCGGGGTCAGCTCCCCCTCAGGGACCAACTCGAGGAAAAACTCCAGCAGGTCCTCATAGGGCGAGGAGGCAATCGAGTAGGGTCGCTCGATCACCTTGTTGTCTTCCACCACCCCAAAGGTGGCATACTGCCCCGGGGCGAACTTGAACTCACCTTCGTGCTTGATGCGAATCATCCATAAGTCATTAGAGAAGTCGCGCCGCTCCACAATTTCGGCTTTATAGTACTTCTGGCTGGCAATGGGCACTTGGATCCGCTCCGGGAATCACGCTAGGGATTGCACATACGAAGCAGTCACCATACTACAAACTCGCTCTCGCCCGCAAGACGAAGACCCGCAGGCTCATCCGCACGGGAAACGAAAGCGACGCCTGCCCGCGCAGGTTCGGGCGCGCCGTCGGCACCCATTTGCCGGCGCCTTTGCGGGCGAGGTCGCAACCCTCTTCGGAGAGGAAAGAAACGCTTTCGCCCGAGCGTACGCAACATCGCCGGGCTGGACATAGACAACCAGTCCTTCTCCGGCCACTTGAGCGTGTGGTCCCGGAGCCCACTCCTCCGGCCCTCGCTGGCACCTGTGCGATAAGAGAGTTGAAAATGCCCGCACCCGCTTCCTATAATACCCAAGAAGCGCACACGTGCCCGCCCCGCCCGAGGCGGCCGCCCTGTTGCGGAGGAAACACGAGGAGGCAAATGAAGATTCTCCTGGCGGAAGACGAGGAGGACATCCAGCGTCTCGCGACCCTGGGTCTGGAACACGGCGGGGAATCGCAGGTGCTGCTGGCGTCTGACGGCGAAGAGTGCCTGGCACTGGCGCGTCTGGAGCGGCCCGACGTCATCTTGCTGGACGTGAAGATGCCCAAGCTGGACGGCTTTGAAACCTGCCAGCGACTCAAGGCCGATGCCGCCACCAAAGACATCCCGGTTGTCTTTCTGACCGCCAGCGCCCAGGAACGCGAGATGCAGCGGGGTCTGGCGATGGGAGCCATCGGCTACCTCTTCAAGCCTTTCGATCCCGTGCAGTTGCTCCGGGAGGTGCGGGCGCTGCTCACCCGAGCCGAACCCTCCGCCTCCGAGTGAGCCACCGCAAAGGCGAACACTCCATGTCGGCGCGATCACCCAAAAGCAGCGCTTCGCTGGCTGCCGTCTTCGATGCCGAGACGCTGCGGGCTGTGCTGGACTCCGCCAGCACCCCCACCTTTGCCCTGGACACTGAGGGGCGGCTCTTCTTTGCCAACCAGGCGCTGGTCACGCTGCTCGGCGCGGCGCCGGAGCTGCTTGCCGGCAAAACGGTGGCGGAGCTGGCGGAGCTAACCGCTGGGGTACTGGAGAACCCCGCTGCCTACGGCGAGCGGGTGATGGCGCTTGCCGGTGACTGTGAGCGGGTCACCGCCGAGCTGGTCGAGTACCACGCCGACAAGCGGCTATTCTTCAAGGAAATCAGTCAGCCCATTCGTCGCCCGGATGGCAGTTTCCTGGGCCGGCTCTTCACCTACTACGATATCACCCGCGAAAAGGAACTCGACCAAACCAAGACCGAGTTTATCTCCATCGCCTCCCACGAACTCCGCACCCCGATGACCTCCATCAAGGGGTCCCTCGACCTCCTCCTGGGCGGCTTTGCCGGCCACCTGGGCGAGGAAATGCGCGAACTGCTGCTGATTGCCCACAGCGGCTGCGAGCGCTTGATCCGATTGATCAACGACATCCTCGACCTTTCAAAAATCGAAGCCGGGCGGATGCAATTGCGCTTGCAACCCATGAGCCTGCTCGACTCCGTGCAGCGCAGCGTGCGCACCATCAAGAGCTATTCCGACAGCCTGCAGGTGAAGCTGGCGGTGGACTACCCCAGGCCGCCGCCGGAGATTCTCGGTGACCGCGACCGCATGGATCAGGTCATCACCAATCTGCTGGGAAATGCGGTGAAGTTTTCCCCGGCGGGCGGCACGGTTACGGTGGCGCTGCGCGCCCTGGACGACGCAGTCGAATGCCGGGTGATCGACTCCGGCCCGGGCATCCCCCCCGAGCAGCTCGAACGCGTTTTCGATAGGTTCCACCAGCTCGAAGTACACAGCCGCAAGAAGGGCGGCACCGGGCTGGGGCTGGCCATTGCCCGTGCTTTGGTCGAGGAGCAGGGGGGGAAGATCGGCGCGGAGAGCGAAGTCGGCCGCGGCAGCCAGTTTGTCTTCCGGATTCCGGTGGCACCCTCGCCGGGTTAGGAGTCCCTGCCGCCTCGCCACTAACAGCCCGACCACCCCTGCCCCTCAGCGTCTCCCTGAACCTTCCAAGGAGCCTTACCCGATCAGAGCCGACCGCGGCACGGTAGCGGCGCAGGATGCGCTGGTGCTCTTTGAGCAGAGGCTTCGAAAGCTGCCTGGGAGTCCGGGGCCGGCCGCCGTTAGAGAACTCTGCGAAGCAGGCCCAGCGGGTCGCAGCCACGAGCGGACGTTCAGGAGTTAGAGACCGTAGGTGCGGCGCAACAAGCGGTTGACGCGCGCGTGTAGCTCGGGGACGGAAAAGGGCTTTGACATGTAGTCGTCCGTGCCGACCAGGAAACCCTTGGTGCGATTTTCCTCATCGCTATTCCCAGTGAGCATCATAATGGGGATGAAGGCAGTCTGGAAGCTGCTGCGCAGCTTCTGGCACATCTCAAAGCCCGACATCCCCGGCATCATCACGTCCAGCACAACCAAATCGGGATTAAACTTCTTGACCGCCGCCAAACCCTCCAGGCCATTCGCGGCGGTGAAGATCTCGGGGTGGGTGGGCAATTGCTCCAGGGATTTCACCACCAAATGACGAATCGCATCGTCATCGTCAACCACCAAGATACGGGGGGCCTTCCCGAGCGCCGTGCCGCCCGGGGCGGGCGGATTCTGGGCGCTGACCGCCACCGGGGACGCCGCCACCTCGGTGCCGGCCCCTCCCGGCAACGGCGGCGGGAGGTGGCGTTCCCGCTCGCCCATAATGGTCATCTTGGTGACTTTGGCGCTGCAGTAGGGACAGATGCGCCACTCCGGTTTCAACTCCTGCCCGCACGCCTCGCAAACAACCTTGAGAGCAAACAGGCAGTAGGGGCAGGTGGCGAAATCCAGGTTGATCAAGCTGCCGCAATTGGGGCAGCGGACGACCTCGTCTTCTTGGAGCTGGATGACGCGCAGCACCTCTTCCACGGTGGTAATGCCCTCTTTGACTTTCTCCATCGCCGCCTGCAATAGAAGCGTGCTGCCGGCCGCCACCGCCGCTTTGCGCAACTCCGTCTCCACCGCCTTGCGGTTCACCAGCTCCTTGATGGTGGGGGTCATGCGGAGCAGCTCAAACACGCCCACCCGGCCCAGGTAACCGGTTTGGGCGCACGCCTCGCAACCCTTGCCATGATAGAAACTGAAGTCGACATCCTCGATGTGCAAGCGCTCCAGAAAGGCTCGCGACGGTCGGTATTCCTCCTTGCACTGCGCGCAGATGCACCGCACCAGCCGCTGCGCCAGAATCAGATTGACCGAGGAAGCGATCAGGTAGGGGTCCACACCCAAATCCAGCAGACGCACCACGGTGGCGGTGGTGCTGTTGGTGTGCAGGGTGGAAAGCACCAAGTGGCCGGTCATCGCCGCGTGGAAGGCGATTTCGGCCGTCTCCAGGTCCCGGATCTCCCCGATGAGGATCACATCCGGGTCCTGGCGCAGGATGGAGCGCAGAGTGGCGGAGAAGGTAAGCCCCGCTTTGGTATTCACCTGCACCTGATTGATACCCGGCAACTGGAATTCAATCGGGTCTTCCACGGTGACGATGTTGATGGCCGGATTCTTCTTTTCGTTGATCAACGTGTACAGGGTGGTGGTTTTGCCGCTGCTGGTGGGTCCGGTGACCAGAATCATTCCCTGGGGCTGCTGGGCCGCAATCCGGAGGACGCGGATATCCTCGAGTTCCATTCCCAATCCCATGGTGGCGCGGATGCCGCGCCCGGAGCCCAACACTCGCAGCACCACCTTCTCGCCGAAGTGGGTGGGCAGGGTGGAGACGCGCAGGTCCTCCCCGCGGTCCTCGATGGCCACCTTGATGCGGCCATCCTGGGGCAGGCGGCGCTCGGCGATGTCCAGGCGGGACAGGATTTTCAGGCGAGAGACCAACGGCCCGTGTAACCACTTGGGGACCTGCATAAAGTTGCGCAGCAAACCGTCCACCCGGGTGCGCACCTGCACGTCGTGCAGGGTGGGCTCGATGTGGATGTCACTGGCGCCCATCTTGATGCCGTCCTGGATGATGAGATTGACCATCTTTACCACCGGCGGCAACTCCGCCTGGCTGCGGACGTCCCCGAGCGACACCTCCCCTTCCTCGCCTTCCGTGCTGACAATCTTCAGCTCTTCGCTTTCGGTGACGTGTTGGAGAAAGTCTTGCAGCCAGTTCTCCGGGGCGTAGTAGCGGGCGATGGCGTCCGTCACCTCGGTGTGGGTGGCGACCACCGGCTTGACCCCGCAGCCGGTGGCAAACTCGATGTCCTGGATGGCGGCGAAGTCGGCAGGGTTGGCCATGGCCAGCAGCAAGCGCGGTCGGCGCTTGGGGCTACTCAGCTCCACCTCTGCCCCACCCCCAACTTCCTTTCTGATGGGAAAGACGATGAACTTGCGCGCCAGCTCCTCCGGGATGGAGCGGACCGCCTCCGGCTCGATGCTGGCGACCGCCAGCCGCACATAAGGGATGCGGAGGTGCTCGGCAAAGGCCTCGGCCAGCTTCTCCTCCGACACACCTTTCTCGGAAAGGATTACTTGCCAGAGGCTACGTCGGCTCTGCTCGGCCTGGATGCGGGCCTCTTCAATCTCTTCGGGAGGCAGGAGAGAGGCTTTCTGCAGGATGGAGGCCAGTTGGCGACTCATGGGTACGAGACTATCCCCGAGGCCCTCCCACCCTGTGTTTATCGCGCATTCGCGGGCAAGTGTCAAGCCTTAGCCGCCCCGGCGCCAAGCGGAGAGCCAGCCAGAAAAAGACCCGCACGCCGGAAAAGCAACGGCTGATTCCTGCTCCTGAGTAGGGAAAAGCGAAGCCGGAGCTATTCGTAGGTGAGGGCGGCGACGGGGTCAGCGGCGGCGGCGCGCAGCGCGGGATAGACAGAGCCCAATATGCACCCGCCGAGGGCCAGCAAAACCCCCTGCGCCAACCACTCCCGGGTGATGTCGATATTCAGGGTGGGACGCAAGCTGGTGACGATCTCCTTGACCCCGAAACTCGCCGCTACCCCTACCAGCATTCCCAGAATGGCGATCGCCACAGCCTCGCGCACCAGCAGTCCGACGATATTCCAACGCGAGGCCCCCAACGCCTTCAGGATACCAATCTCGCGGGTGCGCTCCAGCACGATGGTGTACATACTCAGCAGCACAACCAGGAAGGTGATGCCCAATCCCACGATGATCACGGCCTTCGTGAAGGGGCGGACTTCCGGCAGGTTCCGGGAGACCATCAGGGAGAGATATTCGTCCATCAGGCGAATGCGGTGGCGCGGCAAGATTCGAGCAAACCGCTCCCGCACCGCCTTGGGGTCGCCGGTGCTTTTGACCCAGAAGAGCGAGACCCGCCGCTTAACCCCCAGCAGCTCCTGGGCGGTGCGCAGGGAGATGAAATAGCGTGCCCCGCGCCCGTGCTCCACGATGCCGGAGACGCGGAAAGTCTGGTTGAGCAGCTCCACCGGGTCGCCCACCTTCAGCCCGGTGGAGGCAGCCTTGATGTCATCAATGATGACGTCGCGCTCTTCCTGGAACGGCCCTCCCTGGTGAAAGAGGAATCCGCGCCCCAGCCGGCTGTAGCTCTCGTAGTCGATACCATAGATCATGGTGATGCTGTTGGTGTTGACCACGGCCAGCACCGGCGAGACCACCTCAACCCCTTTGACTCGCTCGAGGCGCGGGGTCAAACGCTCAGGCAGCACCGCGCTGGACAGAGCCAGGAAGATAGAGGAATTGGGCGGCTGCACCAGCAGGTCCGCCCCGATGCCTTCCACGCGCTCCCCCCACTCCCTCACAATCCCGTCGGTCAGGCCCATCAGGAAGAGCAGCAGGAACACTTGCAGGCTCACCGCCGCGACACTCAGCGCCGTGCGCACGGGCCGCGCCCGCAGGTTCGCCCAGATTAGCTCTCGCACGGTGTGCAGTTCCTCTCAGTACGGCTGGTGCGTCGAAAACGAAGCGCTGAGTTTAGCATCGCTCGCTCTACTCGTCAAACCACGATCGGCGCCACTGACCACTCGAGCTGCCCGGGTGAGGTTGCCGGATTCCCCCGGCAACCGCGGGGCGCTAGCGTTTGCGCCCTACCCTAGCTAAGATGAGCGCAGCGTGAATCCCGTTGACTCAGCTTCCCCCCCAGCCATCCTGGTTACCGGCCTGGCTGGGAATCTAGGCCAGCGCTTGGCTCCCCTCCTCAAGGACCATTTTCTGGTGGGTGTGGACTTGTTCGCGCCCAGGCTCGAACATCCCCAGGTGGAGTTTTGCCCCCTCGACATCTCTCACCGGGACGCGCCGGCGGTGCTGGCAGGGTTGATGCTCGATGCCCAGGTGCGCAAGGTAATCCACCTGGCCTTTGTAGTCGATCCGGCCCGCACCGGGGCCCTGACCGCGCAGCGACAGTGGGAGATCAACGTTCGGGGAACCGCGCACCTGCTGGAAGCGGTCGAGCGCGTCAACCACCCCCGACGGCAAGTAGACTTTTTTCTCTATCTTTCCAGCGTCACCAGCTACGGGCCGCTGCTCCCCGGGCCGGTGGGCGAGGAAAGTCCTCTCGAACCGCACAGGTATACTTACGCCTTGCACAAGAAGGAGACCGACGAGATGTGCCGGGCGCGCCATCTGCAGCTCAATGGCTGTGCTGTCTGTATCTTGCGCGGGCATATTTTTGTGGGGGCGGGGGTGGAAAACTTCATCGTGCGCGCCCTGCGGGGCCAAGCCGGCGAACGCACCTGGCTGGGCCGTTGGGTGCAGCGGCGCGGCTGGCGAGTCCCGCTGGTGCTGCCCCGGGGTGAAAAGTATCGCGGCCGCTACCAGTTTATGCACATCGACGACGCCGCTCGCCTGCTGGCCTGGTTGTGCCGGAACTACGAACCCGGTAGGTTGATGATTCTGAACGCCCAAGGCGGCGGCGCCCCCGTGACCGCGGACGACTGCGCCCGGTTGGCGGGACTGCGTCTGCTGCGGCTTCCCTCCTATCGCCTGGTGGGATTGCTCTACCGAATTTCCTGGGCGGTAGGGCTCTCGCCGGTGCCGCCGGAGGCGTTTCCCTACTTTGCCGGCTCCTACGTAATGAAAACCGAACGCCTGGAACGGCTGCTGGGGACCGACTACGCTCGGATCATTCAATTCACCACCGAAGAGGCGCTGCGGGCAAACGTGGGTCGCTAGCCGCAACGAGTTACCGAAAAGGAATTCTTACTCGCAATTCTTTTCAACAGAAATGTTGAAAAGCTTGTGGAAAAGAGGCGATTTATTTCACTAAGGGACGAGCCATCAAACCGTTTTTAGCATTGCACAGAAATACAGCAATGCTCCCTCCAGAAAACATTTAGTGGGTCGGAACCGAGCGGAAGCGAACCGGTTTGGTCAGAGAATTGCCCTGCGGGGTGCCAGGAATTGGGCCCGCCGCGGTCACTCGGCACCGGAGTAGAGTGCAATAGGCGCGGTCAGCCACAGGGGAAATCGGGTTTCCGGAGAAAGTTCCTGCCAGACTCGAGCCCGGGGAGGACAATTTGCCCCCCAGCATCTCCGCGGGGGTGGAGAGGGCGCTGGAGCGAGCTGGAGGCGATGCGGGCGGGGCCCGGGAGGGTCAGTACCACTTCTTCGGTCGCTTGAGCTTGATTTCGAGCCTGTGTTTCGGCCCGCGGAGGGTGTGGTAGCGTCCGTAGGTCTTCCACCCTTTGGCCACCACCTGGATAAGCGCGCGCCCTCCGGGCAGCAGAGGGAAAACGGCTTTGCCCTCGCCGTTGGTTTTGCTGCTCCACTCCATCTTTTTGTCCCGCCACAGCAATCGCTTGTGCTTGAACTTGACGTAGACGGCCGCGTTTTGGATGGGTTCGCCCGTCTCTTCGGCGGTGATCTCCACCTGCAAGCGCACGCGGTCGTCATCGCCGGCGGGGGCGGGCGGGGGATTCAGGCTGACGAGCAACCCCGCCACCACCAAGAAAACCAACCCGCGAACTTCGCGTCTCACTGCCCGTCCCCCTTCAGCCCCTGGGTGCGCCGGCGCAGACGCGGCCCCCCGTCCTCCTGGAACTCGTAGATCCAATTCGTCTGCTGCAGACGGCGCAGGTAGGCCTTCATCTGGTCAAACTGCGAGGTGCTAACCACGAATTCCTCCCGCGCGGGCAGCACCGCCTCAATCGCCTTCTGCGCTCGTTTGATGCGATCTTTGGTCATGGGGTGGCTGGAAAAGATTTTGGCCAGCCGGCCCTCCCGATCACTCCCCTTCAGGCGTTCGAGGAAGTCGATGAGCGCTACCGGGTCGTAGCCCGCCCGATAGGTGTACTGCATGCCCAGGAAGTCGGCCTCGCGCTCGGCGTTGCGCCTGAATTTCAGGAAGGTGAGCGGCACCGCCAGGCCCACGGCCTGTTGGATACCGTAGCCCACCGGCCCGCCGATGAAGATCAAGGGCAGCGAAAACCATTGCAAGAGTCTGGATTTGGTGGCCTGCTTGGTGGCGTGGCGGGCGGTGACGTGGGCGATCTCGTGCGCCAGCACGCCCGCCAGCTCCGCTTCCGTGTCAGCCTCCAGAATCAGTCCGGTGTTGACGTAGAGGAAGCCGCCCGGCAAGGCGAAGGCATTCAACTCATCCGAGTCGATTACCTTGACGCTGAAAGGCAGGCGCGCGTCGGAGTTGCGCACCAGTTGCTGCACCACGCCATCGATGTAACCGTTCACGCGGCGATCGGGGAAGAGGTGCGAATACGTCTCCACCTTTCCCGCCAGTTGGTGGCCCAGCTGGATTTCGCGTTCGATTGAGTAAAGATTCCAGGAGCCTTGATTGATGTCCCGCTTGCCGATGTTCTCGAAGTCTTTGTGTTTCTGGGCGCCCGCGCTTGCGGGGAGGAAGAGCAGCCCCACCAGGAGTGCGTTCAGGAGTCGAATTGAGCGGCCAGCTGGCACCGGCCCCTTCCCGGGGCGCGTCCCCTGCTTGCCCGCACCTTCAAGGGCTTGGACAGGGGCGCGACCGCCGTGCTACTGTAAGCATCCTGCGTCCAAACTCATTCTAACACGATGCACCCACTGCCATAAAGCGCGCGGTCAAGGAGGAACTCCCCCTATGGGCTTCGCCACCGATGCCATTCACGTCGGGCAGGAACCCGACCCGACCACCGGCGCCGTCGTCGCGCCTATTTACCAGACCTCTACCTACGTGCAGGAGGAGCTGGGCAAGCACAAGGGCTACGAGTACGCGCGCGCCAGCAATCCCACCCGCACAGCCCTGGAGCGCAACCTGGCCCGGCTCGAAGGCGGCCGCCACGCCTTGGCGTTTTCCTCCGGGATGGCCGCCATCAACGCCTTGATGACGCTGCTGAAGAGCGGCGACCACGTGGTCTGCTCCCACGCCGTCTATGGCGGAACCTACCGGCTCTTCAGCCAGGTGCTGGTGAATTTCGGGCTGGCGTTCAGCTATGTGGACACCACCTGCGCGGCGAACGTTGAGCGGGCGATCAAAAAGAATACCCGCATGCTCTACATCGAGACCCCCACCAATCCCACCATGGCGATTTCTGACCTGAGCGAGATGAGCCGCATTGCCCACGCCCGCAAGATTCCCCTGGTGGTGGACAACACCTTTATGAGTCCCTACCTCCAACGGCCGCTCGAATTTGGCGCCGACTTGGTGGTGCACTCCACCACCAAGTTCTTGAACGGGCACAGCGATTCCATCGGCGGTGCCGTCGTCCTCGCCCGGCAGGAGGACTACGACCGGCTCTACTTCATCCAGAAGTCGGCCGGGGCGATCCTCTCCCCGTTTGATTGCTGGCTGGTGCTGCGGGGTGTGAAGACCCTGGCGGTTCGCATGGAGCAGCATAACAAGAATGCTCAGGCGATCGCTGACTACCTGGAGCCGCATCCCAAGGTGAAGCGAGTTTTCTATCCGGGGTTGAGGTCGCACCCGCAGCACGAGCTGGGGAAGCGACAGATGAAAGGCTTTGGGGCGATGCTCTCTTTCGAGTTGGGTTCGCGGGAGGCGGCAGCCCGGCTGCTCCGGCAAGCAAAGCTCTGCTCGCTGGGGGAAAGTCTGGGCGGGGTCGAGACCTTGATCTCTCACCCCGTCACTATGACTCACGCCTCCGTGCCCCTCGCCGAGCGGGAGAAAATCGGCATCACCGAGGGCTTAGTGCGTCTCTCGGTGGGCATCGAAGACGTGGAAGACTTGATTGCCGACCTCGATCGCGCCCTGACGCACGTGTAGGCTTACGGGGCTTTGCTGACCTGGCCCAGTGGCGGGAACCACCGGGTTTGACCTTTCTTACGGCAGTGCTGTGCGTGTGAAGGAGAGCTATGTGAGCGGGCAGAGCCAGGGCGACGCTTCGCCAAAGTTGGCTGGGCGGCGCCTCCTGTCGCTGCTCCCCGGCTACCCGAGCCAGAACCAGTGTCGGTATGTCCGGTTAGCCAATTACGCGGTGTCCAGCCCGGTGGCCCCTGCCACCGGGACCCAGCGGCTGGCGCCGCTGGCCTGGACGGTGGTTGCGGACCAATCCTGTACTATAAGGTTCTTGTTTTGATTTCTAGGGATTCTTCCGTAGAGGTCGCGCCGTGCGGACTATTTCTTTCGCTTGGTGGGTTTGGGCTTGGCCAGATGGGGCCTGGGCCGCGGCCCGGTGTCCCCCACCACGGCCTCGGTCAGCCAGTTCAGGTAATTGGGGGCCCCATCAATCACCGGCAGGCAAATGACTTCCGGAACCTGGTAGCTATGCCGCTTCTCCACCGCCCGGCGCACCCGGTCGAATAGCGCCCGCGCGGTCTTGATCACCAGCAGCACCTCCTGGTCGTCGCACACCTGGCCTTCCCAGCGGTAGAGCGAGCGGATGGGGCTGGAAATGTTGACGCAGGCGGCCAGGCGCTCCTCGACCAGCGCCCGGGCAATCCGGCCCGCTTCCTCCGCCGAGCCGCAGGTAACGAAAACCACTACCTTGTCGGTCATCAAACGCCTCGCGCCATCAACCCTTTGCCCCCGGACGCGCCACCACGATACAATACGCCGTAAATGGCTCACAAGCAGATTCGCTTCGGCACCTCGGGTTGGCGCGGGATCATGGCCGATGATTTCACCTTCGCGGCCGTGCGCGCCGCGGTGGCCGCCATCGCGGACTACGTCTGCCAGCAAAACCGCCGGAATCCGCAGCTCATCGTGGGCTATGACACCCGCTTTTTCTCTGAGGAGTTTGCCCGAACCGCGGTGGAGGTGCTCTCCAACCGTCAGGTGCATGGCCTGCTGTGCAACCAGCCAACCCCCACGCCAACCATCGCCTACGAAATCCGGCGGCGAAAAACCGACGGCGGCATCAACTTCACCGCCAGCCACAACCCGCCCGAATACAACGGCCTCAAATTCTCCACCCCGGACGGCGCGCCGGCACTGCCGGAAGTCACCCGAGAACTCGAGCGCCTGGCCGAGAAGCACTTGAAAGCCCCGGAGACCCGGCAGCCTAAACCCGTTCCCCGACACCACGAGGAAATCGACCCCCGGCCCCCGTACCTGGAAGTGCTGGCGGAGAAGGTCGCTGTGGAGGAAGCGCAGCGCGCCGGCCTGAAGGTGGTCTGCGATCCGCTCTACGGCACCAGCGCCGGCTATCTGGATCGCTTCCTCGCCGACCATGGTGTTGAAGTGCACACCGTGCACGGCTACCGCGACGTCCGCTTCGGCGGCCACGCCCCTGAGCCTGGGGAGGAAACTTTGGCGCCGCTGCGCGAGGCGCTGAGGGCCCGTGGCGCCCACCTGGGGCTTTCGACCGATGGGGACGCCGACCGCTTTGGAATTCTCGACCGCACCGGGGAGGTGATCTCGCCCAACCATATCTTCGCCCTGCTCCTCGATTACCTGCTCGAAACTCGGCCCGAGTGGCCGCGCGGGGTGGCGCGCAGCGTGGCCACCACCCACCTGATCGATGCCGTGGCCAAGCACCACAAGGTGACGGTTTACGAGACGCCGGTCGGATTCAAGTACATCGGCGAGCTGATCGAGCAGAACAAGATCATCATCGGCGGGGAGGAGAGCGCGGGGCTGAGCATTTTCGAGCACGTGCCGGAAAAGGATGGCATCCTCGCCTGCCTGCTGGTGGCGGAGATGGTGGGCCGGCGCCGCGCCTCGCTGGGCGAGCAACTCCAAGCGCTCTTCGCCAAGGTGGGCGCCTACTATCCGGTGCGGGTGAACCTGCACCTGGACGCGGCCGGACGGGCTCGGGTGGTCGAGCGTCTGCGGCGCACCCCCAAGAGCTTCAACGGACGTCGGGTAGCGAGTGTGAATCGCACCGATGGGCTCAAGCTGCTCTTCGATGACGACTCCTGGGTGCTGATGCGGCTTTCCGGCACCGAGGCGGTGGTGCGCTGCTACTGCGAGGCACATTCGGAGAAAGAGACCGCGGCGTTGATGGAAGCGGCAAAGAAGTTCGTGTTGGAGTGAACCCGGTGCCCGCCCCTTCCTCTTCACCCTGGCGTCGTCGCCTGCTGGCCCTGCTCGGACTGGCCTTGCTCGCCCTGTTCGTCCACACCCTCTTCGGCGAGCACGGCTACCTGGCGCTGCGTCGCCAGCGGCAGGAGCTCGAGCGGCTACAAAGCGAAATCCAGCGCCTGGAGAAGGAAAACCGGCGGCTGGCTGAGGAAATCAAATCGCTCCAGAGCGACCCGCAAGCCATCGAGCGCGCCGCCCGCGAACAATTGACAATGGCGCGCCCGGGCGAAAAAATCATCATCCTCCCCCAGGAAAAAACAGCCGCCGCGGATTCAGAAACCCCCGAGGAAGACAAGCGCTAAACGCCGACCTCTCGCACTGCATTCGGGGAGAGCCGCGTTCCGCCCGCCTCCCCGTGGCGGGGGCCACTGGGCTCAGCGCTGCGGGCCAATGTAGGCGATTGCGAATAGCGGGTGCGAAGCCCCTCTTCCGGACTGTGCTCCCCATGCCCGTGCGGGGAAAACCCGGCGAAGTTGGGCCTGCTATTGCCCCTTCTTGCCCGTTCCATTTCGCTGGTGCCCCCAGCTATGCCGAAGGCTTCCGTGGGGGCGTGCGTGCTTGAAGGCTCTCGGCGATTGTGGGAGAATCCGAGCGGAGAAGAATAGCCGTGATGGAGAAAAGCCCGCGGCGGGTTGCACTGGGAGCCGACCACGCCGGCTACCCGGTGAAGGACCGCATCAAGGAACGCTTGCAGCGCGAAGGGTATGAGGTGATTGACTTCGGCACGCACGCGGGCGACTCGGTGGACTACCCCGATTACGCCAAGCTGGTGGCGCAAAGCGTATCGCGGGCCGAGTGCACCCGCGGCATTCTGGTTTGCGGCACCGGACTGGGAATGGCCATCGCCGCCAACAAGTTCCGCGGCATTCGTGCCGCGACCTGCAACGACACCTACACCGCCCGCATGGCCGCCGAGCACACGGACGCCAATGTGCTCTGTGTGGGCGCTCGGGTGGTGGACGCCGACCACGCGGTGGCTATCGTCAAGGAGTGGCTGAAAGCAAAATTCGGCGGTGGGCGCCACCAGCGACGCATTGACAAAATCAGCGAGCTGGAGCGCGCCCTCCCCGTCGCCCAAGCCCAATGAAATCGAGCCCCGCAGCTCGCATGAATCGTCCCCTGAAAGAGGTGGACCCGGAGGTCTACGAGGCCGTCTATCAGGAAACTCACCGCCAGGCCGACACCCTGGAACTGATTGCTTCGGAAAACTTCGCCAGCGAAGCGGTGCTGGAAGCCACTGGCTCGGTCTTCACCAACAAGTATGCCGAGGGCTACCCGGGGCGGCGCTACTACGGGGGCTGCGAGTTCGTTGACGTGGTCGAATCGCTGGCGCGCCAGCGGGCCAAAAAGCTCTTCGGCGCCGAGCATGCCAACGCCCAGCCGCACTCGGGCACCCAGGCGAACATCGCCGTCTACGAAACCGTGCTGAAAGAGGGGGACACGGTTCTGGGGATGGACCTCAGCCACGGCGGCCACCTCACCCACGGCCATCCCTTGAACTTTTCCGGCAAACACTACCGCTTCGTCCCCTACGGGGTCCGCCGGGACACGGAGACCATTGACTACGACGCCCTGGAGCGCCTGGCGAAGGAACACCCGCCGAAACTCCTGGTCGCCGGAGCCAGCGCCTACCCGCGCATCATGGACTTCGAGCGCTTGGCGGCGATTGCCCGCGCCGCCGGCTGCCCCTTTATGATGGACATGGCGCACATCGCCGGCTTGGTGGTCGCTGGCGTCCATCCAAACCCCGTCCCGTACGCCGACTTCGTCACCACCACCACCCACAAGACGCTCCGCGGACCTCGGGGCGGATTGATTCTCTGCAAGGAGCAGTACGCCAAGGCGGTGGACAAGACGGTGTTTCCCGGCGAGCAGGGCGGCCCGCTGGTGCACGTGATTGCCGCCAAGGCGGTCTGCCTGAAAGAGGCGATGGAGCCGGAATTCAAAGTCTACCAGCAGCAGATTGTGGCCAACGCCCGCCGACTGGCGGAAACCCTGGCGGCGCGAGGGTTCCGCATCGTCTCCGGCGGCACCGACACCCACCTGCTGCTGGTGGACGTCTACCAGCGCGGCATCATGGGCCGCGAGGCGGAAGCCTGGCTGGAAAAAGCGGGAATCACCGTCAACAAGAACGCCATTCCTTTTGACACCCTGCCGCCGCTCAAGGCCAGCGGCATTCGGGTGGGGACTCCGGCGCTCACCACCCGCGGGATGAAGGAATCCGAGATGAAACTCATCGGCAACTGGATGGCCGACGCCCTGGAGCACAAGGGGGACGAGGCGCTAATTCGCTCCATCCGAGCTCAAGTGCGCGAATTGACATCGCAGTTCCCCCTTTACTCCCACCGCTTGGAGGTGGTCGAAGCCGCCCCGCGGGCCCGTTAATCCCGGCTGCGCCGCGCCCACCGCTGGCCGGGGCGCCCCCGGCTGTGCCGGAAGTTGGAGGGCCGCATGAGAGTGGCCATTGACATTGGCCGCGTGCGCGACTTCGGCACCGGCACCTACACCCGCAACCTGGTCACCACCCTGGCCCGCCTCGACCCCGACACCACCTACATACTCGTAGGCACTCTGGCCGACCTTGCCGAGCTGGGACCGCTGCCGGAAAATTTTTCCCTGCTGCAGTCTGACCGCAGCCGCCGCAGCCTGCGGAAGGACCTTCAGCTCAGCTGGAAGTTGCGGCGGCAGAAGGTGCAGCTCCTCCACTCCCCTTACCTGGCCGTGCCCTGGGTGGTGCCCTGCCGCCACGTAGTGACCGTACACGACACGGCGGAGTTCTTAGATCGGCGGGCGGACGGCATTTCGCTCGCCGAGTTGCTCCACTTCGAGCGCACCCGCTACGCCCTTCGCCGCGCCTGCCGGATCCTCAGCGTCTCCCAAGCCACCCGGCGCCAGCTGCAGCGCCTCTTCGCGGTGCCGGGGGAAAAGATCGAAGTGGTCTACAACGCGCTCGACACCCGCCTGGAGCAGGCGCCCACGCCGGAGGAAGTCGAGCGCACCCTGAGCCGCTACTCGGCCCACAGCCCCTATCTGCTTTACGCCGGCAACGTCAAACCGCACAAGAACCTGCCCCGCCTGGTCGAAGCCTTCGCCCTGCTCAAAGATCAACTCCGCCAGCACCCGCGCTATGCTGACCTGAAGCTGATTATCATCGGCGACGAACTCTCCAAGCACGCCCAGTTGCGCCACGCGGTGCTCAAGAGCCGCACCCAGCATGACGTGCGCTTCCTGGGATTTGTGGCCCCGCAGACGCTGAGCGTCTTCTATGCGCGCGCCAGCGCCTTTGTCTTCCCTTCGCTCCACGAAGGCTTCGGGCTGCCACCCCTGGAAGCCATGGCACTGGGCACGCCGGTGGTGGCCTCGAAGGCCGCCGCCCTGCCCGAGGTGCTGGGCGACGCCGCGGTGTTTGTCAATCCTGAGAAAGTCTTCGACATCAGCCGCGGCATTCACCGGGTGCTGCTGGACGATGACTTGCGGCAGCGCTTGATCGCCCGCGGCCACCAGCAGGTGCGGCGCTTTTCCTGGGACGAGTCCGTCCGCCGCGTCCTCGAAATCTACCGGCTAGCCGCCCTCGCCTAGCCGACGACTTCCACCGGCAGTTCGCTCGCGGCCTCCGCCTGAATCCGAAAACCGCGCACGGCCTGCGCGGCGTCCCCGCGAGGGGAGACGATCACATAGGCCGCCTCGGGATAGTAGGCCCGCGCACGATCCCGCGCCGAAGGCGCATTGTCGCCCGTAGGATGGGAATGGTAGATCCCCACCAGGTCCAGGTGTTCCGCGCGCAGTTGGCGAAAGATGGCGAACAGCTCGCGCGGCCGTATCTCGTAGGCCACGGGCGAGGCCAGGACGTTCATGGCGGGAATAATCTTGGTCGCTCGGCACCCGCCGCCCCCCAGCAGCCCGCAACATTCGTTGGGGAGGCTGCGCCGCGCTTCCTCGATTAGCGCCTGCCAGAGCTGGCGTGAAAGTTCTAGTTTGTCCACGGCCAGCGCGCCAGCGTACGGGGAAAATAGCCCACGGTATTCATTCGGAGCCCGTCAAAAGCAGATTCCTCGCTGCGCTCGGAATGACACCCTCGTGTCATTCTGAGGAGCCCCGACAAGGTCGGGGCGACGATGAATCTCATGAGTTACGAATCCTAGGAGACCGAGAGTCTTCGCCGGCCGGCCGCCGGCAGGCTTCGCTCAAAATGACGGGGAAAAGGATTTTTCCGCAACCTGCTAGCGTCGCAGTATTCCCCAGCGCTTGCGCATGAAGGCCGGCACGTCCAGGTCGTCGCCCTCGGACGGCAACAGGCGCGAACTCGCCTCGGTGGCGCCGCGCTTCGCCTGAGCGGCAGGGCGCCGGGGCGCCGCCAGCCCCCGCTCTCCTGCCAACGGACGCGCCACCGCCCGCAGGTGGTTATCCTTGAAACCGGTGGCGATGACTGTGATCTTGATCCCGTCTTTGAGCGCCCGGCCGTGCACGGCGCCGAAGATGATGTTGGCGTCTTCGTGCGCCACCTTTTGCACCAGCGCGGAGGCTTCTTCCACTTCGTGCAAGGTGAGGTTGGCCGAGCCGGTGATGTTGATCAACACGCCCCGGGCCCCCTCGATGGAGCCGTCATCCAACAACGGGCTGGCCACCGCCCGTCGCGCCGCGTCCGTGGCCCGGCGCGCACCGGTGGCCTCCGCCGTACCCATGACCGCGTAGCCTTGCTTCTTCATGATGGTGGTGACGTCGGCAAAGTCGCGGTTGATCACGCCGGGGATGGCGATGATGTCGGTGATCCCCTGCACACCCTGGCGCAGGACGTCATCGGCGATCCGAAAGGCTTCGAAGAAGCCGGTGCCGGGCTTCACGGTTTCGAGCAAGCGCTGGTTGGGGATGACGATCAGCGTGTCCACGCAATTGATCAGCTCCGCCAAGCCTTGCTCGGCTTGCAGCATGCGCCGCTTGCCCTCGAAGCCAAACGGCTTGGTCACCACCGCCACGGTCAGCACGCCGAGTTCAGACGCCAGGCTGGCAATGATGGGAGCGCCCCCCGTGCCGGTGCCGCCGCCGAGCCCGGCAGTGATGAAAACCATATCGGCACCTTGCAGAGCTTCCACCAGCTTGTCGGTGTCTTCGAGTGCCGCCTGCCGGCCGATTTCGGGGTTGGCGCCCGAACCCAGCCCCTTGGTAAGCTTGGCGCCCAACTGCAGCTTCGTGGGTGCTTTTGACTGCTTCAGCGCCTGTAAGTCAGTATTGGCGGCAAGAAACTCCACCCCGCGCACCCGAGCTGAAATCATCCGGTTGACGGCGTTGCTGCCTCCGCCCCCCACCCCGATCACCTTGAGGCGGGCCACGTTGGCTCTGCCGTCACCGAAGCGACCGCGGACTCTTCCGTTCTTGCGTGGACTCATTCGCGTGTTTGCCTCCCGTGGAAAATGGTTAGACTCCGGCGGCCCAAGCCTTGCCGGCCAATCGCTCCCGCAAACGATGCCAGAGGCCACTGTTCTGCTGCTGGCGAGCCTGGCGGAGGCGGTTGGCGTGCAACACCAACCCCACCGCCGTGGCGCAGGCGGGATTTGCCAGGGTGCTGCCGGCACCGACCAAGCCCTTCGGCAAGCCCACGCGCACCGGCAACTGCAACCCTTGCGCGGTCAGCTCCGCCAAACCTTCCAGTTGCGCGCCCCCACCGGTGAGCACCAGCCCGGCTGCCGGCAAGCGCCCCCGGCCGCTGCGTTCGAGGGAATCGCGCAGCAGCCCCAGCCATTCCTGGGCGCGCGGCTCGATAATCTCACACAGGGCGCGGCGCGAGGTGACCCGCGCCGGCCGCCCCGCCAGGCTGGCCACTTCGAGCAAGGTGTCCTGACCCAGACCACGCAGCCAGGCGCAACCGTGGGAGCGCTTGATGCGCTCGGCCTCCCAGAGCGGGGTGCGCAACCCGATGGCGATGTCATTGGTGAAGTGCTCGCCACCGATGGCCACCATGCCAGCGGCGCGGGGAACACCTTGCTGAAACACCACCCAATCCGTGCTCCCCCCTCCGATGTCGACCAGCACCACCCCCAATTCCCGCTCGTCCGGGGTCAAGCAGGCTTCCGCGCTCGCCAGCGGCTCCAGCACCGTGTCCTCCACCAGCACCCCGGCCCGGTTGACCGCGGTAATCAGGTTCTGCGTGGCGCTCACCGCCCCCGCAACGATGAGAACGTTCACCTCAAGGCGCCGGCCCAGCAGGCCCACAGGGTCGCGGATTCCGTTCTGCTGGTCGAGGAGAAACTCCTGCGGGAGCACGTGCAGCAGTCCCTGCTCGGTAGGCAGCGAAACCCCCCGCGCGGCTTCAACGGCGCGGCGAATGTCTTCCGGCATCACCTCGCGGGCCCGCAGACCCAAAGAGACGCCGCCCCGGCTGTGGAAGCTGCGAATGTGGGCTCCGGCCACCCCCAGCACCCCACTCTCGATGGATACGCCGGCCACTCGCTCCGCCGCTTCGACCGCCTGGCGGATGGCCTCAACGGCAGAGTTCAAATGAACGAGCGTGTCCTTGCGAAAGCCTTTCGATTCGGCCACCCCGGTGGCCCGCAGCTCAATGCGCCCGTTGTCGTGAGCTTCGCAGAGCACGGCGGCGACCTTACTGCCCCCCACGTCGAGGGCCACCAGTTGGCGCTCTCGGGCTTTCACCGGCTGCCCCGCGGCGAAGACTCGCCTGGATTCAGCACAATCTGGCCCCGGTAGCGCAAATCCACCGTGCGCACGGTTTCGCCGCTGCGTTGCCACAGAGAGCGGTGCTCAAGGAAGGCCTCGAACTTTTCCTGATAGCGACCCCGGCCGAAGTAAAGCCAGACAGCCCCCTCGGCGTCGGTGACGCTGGCGCGGATATTATCGGGGTCACTCAAGTCCACTTCGGAGAGTTGCGCGCTATGCTTTTTCCCGCCGGCATCGAGATCGCTGACAAAGTCCAAATACAGCCCCACCCGCGCCTGCCGCTCCGCCGGCGAGACACTCTCCCCCAAGCCGGTGAGTACGGGAAAGCTGAAGGAGGCGCTTTCCGGGGCGGAGAGTATCACCCCATAGCGATCGATCAACCCGAGCATGTGGCCCCGGCGGAGAAACGCCACCGGGGTGCGCTCGCGCAGATAGACGCGCAAACGATTGGGCAGCAGACGTTGCACGCCGGCCGCCTCCACCCAGGGAATCTCCTCCAGGCTGCGGCGCCGCACCCGGAGCGGAATCGCAAAAACGCTCTGCCCGACGTCTGCGGCAAAGTGTTCGCGCACCGTCGCTGCCGTTACGTGTTCAGCGCCAGCCACCTCAACCCCCTCCAGACTCGCCACGCGAAAGACTGCTGCCGTGGTGGCAAAGCGATGGAGAAGGACGCCGGCTTCCACCAGGGCCGCCGCCGCCGCCCCTACCAGTACGACCCGGGCGGTGATCCGCAGCGCCCGCTTCCAGCGGGTGCCGCGGCGGACTTCTACCGGCCGGCGCGGGCGGTGGTAGCGAACCGCGTCGTCGTTGTCCCAATCGCCGCGTGGAGGTTTGCGTTCGCTCATCACCGCTCTAGTCGCTCTCGTCGCTCCAGACAATCACCTCTTCTTCCAATTCGTAGCCGAAGGCCTGGTGGATGCGCTGTTTGATGAAGTCAATCAAGCGGACCAGATCGTCAGCGGTGGCCTGGAAACGGTTGATGAAAAAATTGGCGTGACGCTCGGACACCACCGCACCCCCCACCCGGTGACCCTTCAATCCCAGCTCGTCGATCATTTTGCCCGCCGAGGCGCCCGGGGGGTTCTTGAAGATGCAGCCAGCGCTCTTCTCGTTGAGTGGCTGGGAGGCGCGCCGCTTTTGGTTGCACACCTTGATGGCGGCGCGAATCTCATCGTAGGGCTTGCCGGGGAGCTCCAGCTCGGCGCCAATCATAATGTCCCCGGGCCCAAGGCTGGTGCGCCGGTACTGAAAGCCGATGGCACTAGCTGGCAGCGCTTCGATCCTCCCGGTGTCGGTGCGGAAGAGCTCCACACTCCGCACGAACTGGCTGATCTCGGTGCCGTAGGCACCGGCGTTCATCCGCAGGGCACCCCCGACCGAGCCGGGCACTCCGATCAACCCCTCCATCCCGCCGAGGTTCTGCCGGGCGCACTCCATCACCGTGCGGCCCAGGTCGGCTGCTGCGGGCACGCGTACGCGATGGCCGCGAAATTCCGGGTGGGCCTCTGGGGGGGAAAGATAGAGCAACACCCAAGGCAGCTCGGCGTCGCGCACCAGGAGGTTCGTGCCGCCGCCCAGAAAGCGCCACGGCACACCTTCGGCGGCAAGAGCCCGCACCAGTTCGGGCAGATGGCGTGGCTGGTGGATCAGCAAGATATCGGTTTCACCACCCACGGCCAGTGAAGTCCACTCGGCCAGGCGCTCGGCGCCCCGATGCTCGACCCCCAGGTCGGCGAAGGCGGCCAAAAGCTTGGAGTTCTCAACCCGCATTCGTCACTCCGAAAGCTGCGGGCAAGCGCGCCGCCAGCTCCTCGGCCGCCCTTGCGATGCTGCCGGCACCCACAGTCAGCAGGGCGTCGCCGGGTTGCAGGCGGTTGAGTACGGCCTGCATCGCCTCCTCCATTTCGGCGTGGAATTCCACCTGCCGATGGCCGGCGGCGGCAATGTCCTCCGCCAGGGCGCGAGCGGTGATCCCCTCGATGGGGGCCTCGCTGGCTGGATAGATTTCGGTCAAGACCACAACCTCGGCTTCATCAAGGCAGTGCAGAAACTCCCCCCAGCAATGTTGGGTGCGGGTGTAGCGGTGCGGCTGGAAAAGCACCACCAGGCGCTTGAAGCCGCAGGCGCGCGCCGATTCCAGCAAGGCGCGAATCTCCGTGGGATGGTGGGCATAGTCATCGATCAAAGTCACTCCACCAATCGAGCCCTTGACCTCAAAGCGGCGTCCCACCCCGCGGTATTGCGCCAGGCCACGACGCATCCGCTCCGGCGCCACGTTCAATTCTCGGCCCACCGCCAGCGCCGCCAGCGCGTTCAGCACGTTGTGTCGGCCCGGCAGCGGCAGCCGGAAGCAGCCCAAGTCGTCCGGGCCCGCCCGTACCTGGAACCGGCTCCGCCAGCCTTTCAGCTTGACCTGGGTGGCGACCAGGTCGGCCGTACCCGCCGTGGCGTAGGTAACCACGCGGCGCTTCAGGCGGGGAATGATGGCGCAAACGTTCGGGTCATCGGCGCAGAGGATGGCGGCACCGTAGAAGGGCAGCTTGTTGAGGAAGGCCACGAAGGCGTCTTGGATGTCCGCCAGGTCGGCGTAGTGATCCAGATGCTCGCGGTCGATGTTGGTGACCACGGCAATCACCGGCGCCAGGAGCAGGAAGGTACGGTCGCTCTCGTCGGCCTCGACCACAATCAACTCACCCTTGCCCAGCCGGGCGTTGCTCCCCGCCTGGTTCACCCGTCCTCCCACCACGAAGGTGGGATCCAGCCGCGCACCCGCCAGCAGGCTAGCAATGATTGAGGTGGTAGTGGTTTTGCCGTGGGAGCCGGCCACGGCGATGCCATACTTCAGCCGCATCAATTCGGCCAACATTTCCGCCCGGGGGATGACGGGAATCTGCCTTCGATGGGCTTCCTGGACCTCCGGGTTGGTCGCCGGCACAGCGGTGGAGTTGACCACCACCTGAGCCTGCTGGATGTTTTGGGCGTGGTGGCCTTCGTAGATTCGCGCCCCGAGCTCCGCCAGGTGAGCGGTGACCGGTGAGAGGCGCAGGTCAGAGCCCGACACGGTGTAGCCCATATTGAGCAACACCTCCGCGATGCCGCTCATTCCGATACCCCCGATGCCCACAAAGTGAATGTGCTGGCGGGGCGGGTAGTTGAGCCGGCTGGGCGTCATCGGGCGACACTCTCGATCAGGTCAGCGATGCGCGCCGCGGCATCCGGCACTGCCAGGCGCCGCGCGGCTGCCTCCATTCCCCTCAGCCGCTCGGGGTGTTCGAGCAAGGCAAGCACTTCACTGGCGAGGCGCTCGCCGCTCAATTCGGGTTGTCTCAGCAAGCGCACCGCCCCGGCAGCCGCCAGGACTTCGGCGTTGCGCAACTGATGCTGGTCGGTGGCGTGGGGGAACGGAACCAGGATCGCTGCTCGGCCGGCGGCGGCCAGTTCGGCCACCGTGCTGGCGCCGGCCCGGCAAATCACCAGGTCGGCCTCGGCGAACCGGGCGGGCATATCGGTAATGAACGGCAAGACCTCGACGCGAAGGGCTCGGCGGGCATAGGCCACACGGACAGCATTATAGTCCTGCTCACCACTCTGGTGAATGAAGCGCAGCGGCTGGCGGCTCTTGCACAGCATTTCGAGCGCCTCCACCATGGCTTGATTGAGCGCCCGAGCGCCGCGGCTTCCTCCGAAAATCAGCAGGGTAAAAGGCGGCTGGTGGGCTTTCGGAAGCACGCCAAAAAATTCCGCTCGCACCGGACTCCCCGTGCGCACCGCTTTGCCGCCGAAGCAGGAGACGGTTTCCTCGTAGGTCACTGCCGCCTGGCTCACCAGCGGTCCCAGCAGACGATTTGTCAGGCCGGGCTCGGCGTTGGCTTCAAACAACACGGTCGGCCAACGCCCGAGCGCCGCCGCGAACATTGCCGGCGCGGAAGCGTAGCCGCCCACGCCGAAGACTACATTGGGGCGAAGTTCGCGGAGCAACGCCACACTGCCCCACAGGCTGCGGGGGAGCAGAGCTAGGCTCCGCAGCTTGCGGCCCAGGCCAACGCCCTTGAAGCCGGCCGCGGGCAGGGTGCACAGCCGATAGCCGGCCGCCGGCACCACGCGCGCTTCCACACCTGTCTTCGTCCCCACAAAGAAAACCTCGTGCGCGGGGTGGCGGCGACGCAGCTCCTCGGCCACCGCCAGTGCGGGGAAAACGTGCCCGCCGGTGCCACCGCCCGCGATCATCACCTTCATCGCCTCATTCCGTCGTCAGTCCACATGTTGACTGATGTTGAGCAACAGCCCCACCCCCAACATCATCACCAGCAAATCGCTGCCGCCGTAGCTGATGAACGGCAAGGGAATGCCCTTGGTGGGGAGCACACCCAGGACCACGCTCAGGTTGATCAATGCCTGCCCCACCACCATAACTGTCACGCCGGCGGCCAGCAGGCGCCCCAAGCCGTTCGGGGCGCGCGCAGCGATGCTCAGGCCGCGCCAGCAGAACACCCCAAACAGGAGCACGAGCGTGGCCGCACCGATCAGGCCGAGCTCTTCACCGACCACGGCAAAGATGAAGTCGGTGTGGGGTTCGGGCAGATAGAAGAGCTTCTGTTTGCCGTCCATCAACCCTACGCCGCCGATGCCGCCCGAGCCCACCGCCAGCAACGACTGAATGCTTTGAAACCCGGCGCCCTGTGGGTCGGAATGGGGGTCGAGGAAGGCGCGAATCCGGGCCAGGCGGTAGGGGACGCGGACAATCAGAAGATAGACCACGGGCGCGGCGGCCAGCAGGAGATACACCAGGTAGCGGAGGCGCATGCCGGCGACAAAGAACATCGTGCCCGCAATCACACCCAGCACCGCCGCCGTCCCCAGGTCAGGCTCAACCAGCACCAGCCCCACCAGCACGCCGGTGATACCGGCGGCGGGCAGCAACGTGCCCGGAACGTCGTTCACGGCGTGCCGGCGCCGCGCCAGGAAGTAGCCCAGGAACAAAATCAGCGCCAGCTTCGCAAACTCCGACGGTTGCACCGACACCGGGCCCCAATGAATCCAGCGGTGGCTGCTGCGCGATGGGTCGAGAAACAACACGGCCACCAACAGGACGACCACGACAAAGAGCGCGGTGAAGATGAGCGCCGGCTGGCCGAGCTGGCGGTAGTCCAGCCGCAGCACCAGAAACAGGCCTCCCAGGCCCAGCGCCGCCCACAGCAACTGGCGGAGGAGGAACATCGCCGGGTAGCCGAACAACTCGGCGGCGTAAATCGCCGAGGCGCTGAAGACCATCACCACCCCCAGCACCAGCAGGGCTAGGCTGACGCCGAACAGTACGCGATCGGGCTGGTAGTGTTTGGCCATGGTCTAGGGAACTCGGCGGCGTGCGCGTCGCTGCACTTCCTCTTTGAAAACGCGGCCGCGGTGCTCAAAGTTGTCAAACTGGTCGAAACTGGCGCAGGCCGGCGCGAGCAACACCGTGTCGCCGGGAACAGCCAGGGCAGCGGCGCGCGCCACTGCCTCCGGCAGGGTTTCGAGAATTTCTATCGGCAGGCCATTCGCCAGTTGCGCGGCAATCTTTTCTCGCGCCGCGCCGATCAGGAGCACCTGCCGGGCCCGGTGCCGCATCGAGTCGCGCAGCAGGCGGAAGTCAGCCCCCTTGTCCAGGCCGCCGAGTATGATAATCAAATTGCCGGCAAAGGCGTGGATGGCCTTCAAGGCAGCGTCCACGTTGGTGGCTTTGGAGTCGTTGTAGTAGCGCACCCCTTCGATCTCGGCGACGAACTCCAGGCGGTGCTCGACCCCCTCGAAGTGAGCCACCGCATCGCGGATGGCCTCCGGAGAGACTCCGAGCAGGCGGGCCGCGCAGACCGCCGCCAAAACATTTTCCAGGTTGTGCTCGCCGCGCAGGCGAATCTCCTCGCGGAGAAGCACGGGTTCGGGGGTGACGCCGTTGGCGAAGACCAGCCAGCCGTTCTCGAGGAAGGTACCCACGTCCAAGCGCCGTCGGCGGCTGAACCAAAACCGCCGGGCGCGAACTTCCGGGGCCAACGCGCCGCACCAGCGGTCATCCGCGTTGAAAATGGCGAAATCCTCCTGCTGCTGGTAGCCGAACAAGCGGGCCTTGGCGGCGACGTACTCGCTCATCACCACGTGGCGGTCGAGATGGTCCGGGGTGAGGTTCAGCAGGGCGGCCACCCGGGGACGAAAGCTGGTGATGGCTTCCAGTTGAAAGCTGCTGACCTCGACCACATTGACGCTATCATCCCGGGCACCCTCCACCAGGGTGATGAGCGGGATGCCGATGTTGCCCCCCACCTGCAGGTGACGCCCCGCCTGGGCAAAGATTTTGCCCAGCAGGGCAACGGTGGTGGTCTTGCCGTTCGAGCCCGTGACCGCAACTACCGTCCCCCGCAAAAAACGCCACGCCAGCTCCAGTTCGCTGATGATCTCAATTCCCTTCTCCCGCGCTTTTCTCAGTTGGGGCAAAGAAAGGGGGACGCCCGGGCTGAGGACGATCAAGTCAGCCGCGACGAAGGTGCCGTCACTGTGGCGGCCGCATTCCACCTCGACGCCAAGCGCGCGCAGCCCGGCGGCTTCGGCGGCCACAGCGCTTTCCGGGCGCTGCTCGCTGACGGTGACGCGCGCCCCGCGGGCCGCCAGGACGCGGGCCGCGGCCGCCCCCGTGCGGGCCAGCCCCACCACCAGCGCACGTTTGTCCTTCAGTTCCATATTCCCTCTCATCGCAGCTTCAGCGTGCTCAGCGAAAACAGGGCAAACACCAGGGCCACAATCCAAAACCGGATGATGATCTTCGATTCCGTCCAGCCGATCAGCTCGAAGTGGTGGTGGAGGGGCGCCATGCGGAAGATGCGCTTGCCCCACAGCTTGAAGCAGACCACCTGGAGAATCACCGAGAGGGCTTCGATGACAAAGATTCCGCCGATAAAGAAGAGCAGGATCTCCTGCTTGATGATGACCGCCACGGTGGCGATGGCGCCGCCGAGAGCCAGCGAACCCACGTCGCCCATAAAAATCTCCGCCGGGTGCGCGTTGTACCAGAGGAAGCCCAGGCTGGCGCCGGTCATGGCTCCACAGAAAACGGTGAGCTCGGCCACCTGGGGCATTTTCGAGAGGTCGAGGTACTCGGCAAACTTGGCATGGCCGGTGACGTAGGTGAGGGCGGTCAGGGCGGCGGCGGCAATCGCCACACAGCCAATCGCCAGGCCGTCGAGCCCGTCAGTGAGATTCACCGCGTTCGAGGAGCCCACCAACACCAGGGTGATGAAAACCAGAAAAGGCAGGGCGGCTATCGGATAGAGATACCAGCCGTTCAGGAGCGAGTCGATCACCAGGTCGGGGCGCAGCTTCTTGAAGAAGGGAAACAGAATCTCTGTCGAGTAGAGCCCGTTGCGAAAGGCCAGCAAGATGGAGGCAAGTCCCAGGGCGGTGAGGACCTGCAGGGCGAACTTGGTGCGGGCGCGCAGCCCCTGGCTGCGGCGGCGCACGGCCTTGTAGTAGTCGTCGGCGAAACCGATGGAGGCGTAGGCAAGCAGGCCCGCCAGCGCCACCCAGAGAAACCGGTTGCGCAGGTTCGTCCAGAGCACCGCCGGGACCACGATGGCGATGACAATCAACAGGCCGCCCATCGTCGGGGTGCCAGCTTTCGGATGGTGGACGGGAACCTCCTCCCGCACGAACTGGCCGATTTGAAACTCCTTCAGGCGGCGGATGAGCCAGGGACCCAGGGCCAACATCAGCAAGAGCGCCGTGAGGCCGGCAAAGGCGGTGCGGACAGTGATGTATCGAAAGACGTTGAGCGGGCTGAAGTAGGGCTGCAACCACTCGTAGAGAATGTGATAGAACACGGCCCGGTTCCCTATTCCTTTGCCTTCCCCGCTGTGTCCTGACGCGCCGCCATCCTGGTCAACGGCGGAGTCGGCAGGGAAAAGCGGGCTTCCAGCGCTTCCAGCAGGGTTTCGATCCCCACGGCGCGCGAGGCTTTCAGCAGCACCCAGTCACCGGGCGCAACCGTGCGGGCCAGCCAATCAGCCGCCGCTTCCTTGGTGTCGAAGAAACGAACGCGCTCGGGGCTCATCCCCGCAGCGGTGGCACCTTCGACGATGTGGCGGGCCTCGCCGACAACACCGGCAAGAAAATCAATGTTCCCCAGCGCGGCAATGGCTTCGCCCGTCTGGCGGTGCAACGCCAGCGATGTGGATCCCAACTCCTTCATCTCCCCCGCCACCAGAATGCGCCGCCCCGCTCCCGGAGTCCGGCTGAGAGCGTCGGCCATGGCGGTCAAGGCGCGGGGATTGGAGTTGTAGGCGTCGTTCACCACGGTAAACCCGGGGGCAAAGCGCACCAAGGAGCCGCGCAAAGGCGGCGATTCGAAACCGGCAAACACTTCACCGGCCTTGCCGGGTTCGATCTTGAGCAAACTGGCTACGGCGAAGGCGGCCAGGGCGTTGGCCACGTAGGGCCGGCCGGGAAGCAGCAGCCGCACCCGGGCGCGCTGGCCTCCGGCCACCAAATCAAACTCACTGCCAGCGCAGCCGTGGTCGCTGAGGTTTTCGACGCGAACTTCAGCGGGCTTGTCCATTCCGAAGCGATAGACCTTGCCGGAAAAGCCTTCCGCGAGGCGACGCACGTAGGCATCGTCCGCGTTGAGCACGGCGATGGCTGGCGGGGCCAAGCCGCGCACGAGTTCCCGCTTGGCTTCGGCGATTTCGTCAACGGAAGCGAAGAATTCCAGGTGCACGGGGGCCACGTTCGTAACCAGGCCGATGTTGGGCGCGGCGACGCCGCAGAGCTTGGCCAGCTCACCCTTGTGAGCCATGGCCATCTCCAGCACCGCCAGCTCGTGCCCGGCCTCGAGGCGCAACAAAGTGAGCGGCACACCGTACTCGTTGTTCAGGTTGCCTTCGGACTTGAGCACCCGATAGCGCCGGGCGAGCAAGGCGGCGAGCAGCTCCTTGGTGGTGGTTTTGCCGGTGCTGCCGGTAATGCCGATCACCGCCCGGCCCCAGTCGCGGCGGGCAAAGCGCGCCAGTTGCTGCAAGGCCTGGAAGGTGTCGAGCACGCCAATCAGTTTCTTGAAAAGCTCCGGCGGATAGGTCATCCGGCGCTCTTCGCTCACCACCGCGACCACAGCGCCGCGCTCCAGCGCCTGGCGAACGAAGTCATGGCCGTCATGACGGGGGCCTTTGATGGCGATAAAGGCTTCCCCGGGCCGAACCGTGCGGGAATCGATGGAGAAGCCGGTCAGCTGCTTGTGGGCCAAGGCAAAGGAGGCGCCCACCCGCAAGGTTTCACCCATTTTCCCCACCGTCCACTGCATCGGGTGCTCGGTCGCTTCGCTTCCTTTCCTAGCGGGTATTCAGCCCGGCAGTTTCGGCGCGCACGAAGCCGCGGCGGGCCAGCACGCGGCGCGCGATCTCGACATCGCTCCAGGGCTCGACCCGGTCGCGATACACCTGGGTGTCCTGGTGACCCTTGCCCGCCAGCAGCACGATGTCGCCCTCCCGAGCCTGCTCGAAGGCCTTCTCAAAGGCACGCTCGCGGTCCAATTCGATGATGTAGTTCCCCCCCACCTTCTGCACCCCCACCACAATGTCATTGATGATGCGCACCGGGTCTTCTGAGCGGGGGTTGTCGGTGGTGAGGATAACCTGGTCGGCCAGCCGGCCGGCGATTTCGCCCATCACCGGCCGCTTGGTGCGGTCGCGGTC